>NZ_JBFTPF010000041.1:0-55894 GCF_056398345.1 Paenibacillus sp. 01T442 | reverse complement strand
GCCGCCAGCGTTCGTCCTGAGCCAGGATCAAACTCTCCATAATAGTGGACGATTGCTCGTCCTATTTGAAAAAGCTTAATTGCTCATTTGAAGCTAGCGAGATTTTGCAATCTCTTTTATAGTCGATTACTCGACTGTGCTTACTCACTCGTTGTTCAGTTTTCAAAGATCAATTTCTTTCATTCGCTACCGTGTTACCGRAGCAGCGAGATGTAATATACCACAGATCGTTTCTCAATTGCAAGCACTTTTTTCTTGTCAATTTATGTCGGCGTCTGTCGGAAAGTCATCTTACCATACCTCATTGCTTGAAAGCAAGTCCACTTCGGTTTCGCTTGTCGTGGTTATTTGCTTCAGAACAACGAGGACTAATGTACCATGCCTAGAAATCAATTACAACCCCTTTGGAAWAGTTCCAYTATTGCMATTGTTTYGAATTGTTCCTACAAGTGCACGCAAAAAAAAAGAATGCATCCTGCACCCTTTTCCCCGGTTTAGTATTCCATTGTAATAATCGGTGTTCCAATCGTTAAGCGCCAGAGGCCCGAAGTCGTATCTTGATGAAGTGCGATTTGGACATTCACCTTTTGACTGCCGCTTCGTATTGAAGCTTCGAATTCAGATGATACCACTGATGCACTGAAGGTAGTGCCATCTTCGTAGCGCTCAACAACCTTTCCTTTATAAGCTTGAACTAACTCAGCTAGGAACTCCTTAGGGTCATTCGATATGCTAATGGCTTCAGCAGCATTCCCTTGTATCATCACGTTCCACATGCCTTGAATGCCCTGTTCGATTAATTGCGCGGTCATTTGCTCCTGCCACTTCAGAAGCTGGGATTGGTCTGCACTACCTGGCGCATCTAATCGTACTACAGCATAACAAGCCGACTGTCCCACTGGACTAGCAACGGTTAATGTCAAGACGGCGCTTCCAGCAACTTGTGACTTTACCGTATAGATACCGCTTTTTAAAGATATGGACTCATTCGCCGTGTGAGATTGCAAGCCAAGCTTGTTGGATAAACGTTCACCCGCATCCATCACTTTGACATCCACACCGTCGCATGTACCGAAATAGCCTGTATATTTGAAGGTAATATGTTCATTCGATTGCATATAGGGCTTTGCCACACTGAGTAATAACTGTGCATCTTGTTCTGCCTGTGCATCCACATGACGTATCCAGCCGAAGAATAAACCTAGTATAGTGATGCCTATTATTATTTGTGTCCAACGCTTTGACATGAAAAAAGCACCTCTTTACTAGAATCTATCACTCTAGTAAAAGGATGCCCGTATCTATTAAATGTTAAACCTATCCACGTGTCGATTGAAAGAATTCAATTCGCTCGCCATCTAGTCCATTAAAGAAGAAATACTTAGAACCGTTCGGAAGTGTTGTAATTTCCGTATCCAATTGCTCAACTTCTAAAGCTTGAATTCTTGTGAATTCAGCATAGATATCATCTACGGTAAAAGCCAAGTGATGCACTTTGCCTTCCTGTGGCAAGTTCGCATTATAGCCTTCGATTAATTCAACTTCTGTTTCATTTGAGGCTTCAAAGCCAAGAAAACCTAGCCGGATAACGCCATTCGTATGGAGTAACGTTCCTTTGTGCTTAAGTCCGATTACAGTAACATAAAATGCTATAGACGCTTCTAAGTTTGCTACCATGACGCCTACGTGCTCTAATTTCATAACGGTCATATGTATCTGCCTCCTTGTTCTAATCCCTTCATTTTAGCTAAAAATAAAGAAAAGGGCTAGACCGCGATCAATACATCGGAATTGTCTCCATCTCTCCATTTAACGAGAAGAGCGTTACTTCTGTATTGGTTGTATGAACTAATCCGAGGTTATCAAATACTTCTCTTATCTGAGCATTATTTAAATGTTTTGTTATCGCTTCAACGGCTCGGTATGAATATTCTTGGTACATGGATTCGAAAAAAATAAGCACTTCTTTTTCCCCAATGATCACTTTCGTGTGCAGCACTCGCAACACCCCCGGTTCAGATAGAACAATTGTATATTTTGGAAGCTAGGAAAGTATGAAGACTTCTTTAGGTTTATGTTAGGTTTGTAGACTTCGCCAAATATGAGGCGTCCGTGTATAATGAAAACGAATGCCAGGGACGGGAGGGGCCATAATGAGGTTGTTAAAGCTGCTGCAAATCTATGAGGTGGATGGGATTACGCCGAAACATCGGTCAGATCGATTCAATTTCGATGAGATTCAAGGGCAAACATTTCGTGAAGTGAACCCCACCGAGGTAGGATGTCCAATGACGTTATCAGGGGTTCGGCAACATACACCATTCAAAACAACACGTGTTCAAGCGATTGATCAAGACGGACTGGATTTCCGTGTATTGACGCGCAACACGATTTATCATTTTGAAGTATCTACTGAACGAGATGTCCATTAACACAAAAGACCTTTGACTACTTCCATCATCGGGAGGTAGTTAAAGGTCTTTCTGTTTTATTTACTAAGCCAAACATGCATAAGCGAAAGAAGTTGGCTCATATGCAGCGGCTTGCTAATATAGTCAGATGCACCGGCCTGCAAGCAGATTTCTCTGTCCTGTTTCATGGCTTTGGCCGTAAGTGCAATGATCGGAACATCAGCATATTGATTATTTTTCCTAATGAGCCGCATCGCCTCATAGCCATCCATCACCGGCATCATAATATCCATGAGAATAAGCTCAATACTAGGATCCTTCCCCAATAGCTCTAAGCATTCTTGTCCATTCTGAGCAACACTCACGATGATTCCTTCTTGTTCAAATGCATTACAAAGGGCAAATACGTTACGCACGTCATCATCAACAACCAGAACTTTTCTACCCTTAAATCGATTGCCGTTGCCATCCTCGCGTGCAGAAATGGTTTTACCGTTTTCTCGAATGAAATAGTCACTGATCGTGTTAGCAGTTGCTGCCGCTACTTCCTTATGCGTGGCGTTAGTTACCCCTATTAAAGGTGGCAGCGAAGGCACATATAACGTAAATGTACTTCCTTCGCCTTCCACGCTCTGCATCTGGATACAACCTCCAAGAAGTCTGGCTAATTCCCGACTAATCGATAACCCTAGCCCTGTCCCTCCATACTTCCGATTCGTTGTGCCATCGGCCTGAAGGAAGGGCTCGAAGATGACTTCTTGCTTGTCAGTTGGAATACCTATACCCGTATCCTTAACGGAAACTGCCATAACCTGCCTGTGCATGGCCGAAGGCAGCAGTTCCACAATTTGTTCCACGCTGCACATGCGAAATTCCACGTGAATAGAGCCTTCATGCGTGAATTTAAATGCATTAGAAAGCAAATTTTTGAGAATCTGGCAGAGCCTCTGTTCATCCGTATTGAAGATCTTCGGCACTTGAGCATCCATCTCGATCCGGAATGTAAGTTTGCGTTGTTCTGCGACCTTCTCAAACTGACTTAGCAAGAGCTCGGGAAGCCAGTCCACACGCAACTCACCGATATGAATATCCAATTTACCCGCTTCAACTTTGGATAAATCCAAGATATCATTAATAAGGAGCAGTAGGTCATTTCCCGAAGAATGAATAACACGGGCATACTCTTGCTCATCATGCGTTAAGGTTTTACTATTGTTTTCCTGAAGCATCTGAGAAAGAATCAATATACTGTTAAGCGGCGTTCGCAGCTCGTGAGACATGTTCGCCAAGAATTCCGATTTATACCGCGAGCTCAGTTCCAGCTGAATGGCATGCTCTTCAAAGGAAACTTTCATGTACTCAAGCTCCCTCGACCTTTCATCCGCGTAGCGATTCCTTTCCTCTAGCTGTTCATTGGTCCGATACAATTCTTCTTGTTGACTTTGAAGTTCCTCGGTCATCGCCTGATACTCTCGAAGAAGACGCTCTACCTCAACACGCGTTTGCACGCTGTGTACGATTGTTCCCAACACCTCTAAGATGTCATCCATCAAACTCAGTTGAAGCGACGTAAATTCATCAAAAGAAGCCAGCTCCATAATGGCGATGACTTCTTGATTATGGATAATCGGAACGATGAGAACACTTTGCGCACTCGCTGACCCCAGTCCTGACTTTAAACGGATATACGTTTCGGGGACATGTGTGAGATGTACAACTCGCTTCTCAATCGCACATTGACCAATCAAGCCTTCCCCAATATGAAAAAAAGGTTTACCTGCTTCAGCACTTTCCTCCATCGCCGCATAGGCCGCCAGCCTCATCATGCCATCCTTAGCTTCATGTACGCTTCGAATATAGAAAACGCCGAAGGAAGCTCCAAATAATTCTGCAGATTTACGAATAAAGCACGTCCCCAGCGTTTCCAAATCGGAAATACCTTGCAGCATATGGACAACCTCTGTCAACTTCCGCTGCTGCCACTCGATTTCTTCTTGGCTCTCTAGCAACGCATTGGTTGCGTCCGCCAGATCCTTCACTTCATCATTCATTGTGACATGAATACGCTTGGAACGATCCCGCTTCATGGAGCTCAGCTTGATGATGCTCTTGGTAACCTGTTTGATCGTCCCGACAATGGATCTCGAAATAACTACAGCTGCTAGCAGCGAAAAGATGAGCACCAATCCCAACATGACGAATAAGGAGTTGGTCAACATTTTATTTTGCGCATCAAGGTGTGCCGCTCGCTCCTTCACGAATCCCATTTCAAGACTGCGAAATCGACTCAATTGCGAACGAATATCTAGAATATTTTGATGAGTAATAAAGAAGGTGAAATTAAAATAACTCTCATTCTCAAGACCATTTCTCATGGTCGGCATGGTCCCGCCTGTTTGTATAAGCCAATTTTCGATAGTTTCCTTGAGCGCGATTAAATTTTTCTCCTGGACTGGTGTATCACTCGTTAGTTCTTTCAGTTGATTGAAGGAATCTCTCCACTTGGTCTGCCCGGTCGTATAAGGTTCTAAATATTTAACTTCCCCTGTGAGTAAGTAGCCTCTTTGCCCATTTTCCATATCCATGACATATTTCTCAAGAAGGTTCGACTCTCTATTGACGGCGAAATCATGCTCAATCACATAATTGCGATCTCGCTGCATGGCAGCTAACTGTTGATTAACAAGAACAAAAGAAAGGGTTAAGCAGAAAATGATGAACGCATATCCAATCATAATTTTGGCACGAATACCGAATCTCATTTTCCTCAATCCACTGCCACCCCTTCTACCAGATCAACGCCTAATAGATGTATCATATACCAAACAACCATTAACTGGTATGCAAACTTTTTACTTTACTACTTTACCAAGTTAATGTATTATCTAAATAAAGTAAATACAATAATAAGGAGTGTTTTATATGGAAGGTCCTGGTGTTGAAAATATCAATCCACGCAGCATTTTAACACGAATGAAGCCATACACGCCCGGCAAACCCATCTGGGAGGTTCAACGTGAATTCGGGCTAACATCCGTTACCAAATTAGCATCCAATGAAAACCCATTAGGCCCCTCCCTTCTCGCTCTTGAGGCAATACAAGCTTATTTAACTGACATTCATCGCTATCCCGATGCAGAGACTGTAAATCTTAGAGAAGCTATTGCAGAAAAACGCGGGTTCTCGCCTGATCAAGTCCTTGTTACTAACGGTGGTGATGAACTGATTACGCTACTCTCTGAAACTTACTTGGAGCCTGGCGATGAAGTCATCGTGCCCTCACCAACATTTAGTGAGTACGAATTCGGAGCCAACTTGCTTGGAGCCAGCATCATCAACGTGCCACTCGGGGAGGACTATCGCTATGAAGTAGAAGCTATTCTCGAGGCTGTCACTGAACGCACGAAAATGCTCTATATTTGTTCACCGAACAATCCGACGGGCACTTATATGACCAAAACGGACCTGCACCGACTCGTTAAGAGCCTACCTTCGCATGTGCTAGTGATCTTCGATGGTGCGTATAGCCATTTCGTTACAGCTGATGATTATTGCGATGGACTTGCGCTAGTACGAGAAGGCTATCCTGTTGTTGTGTTGCAAACATTTTCTAAAATCTACGGCTTAGCGGGCATACGTGTGGGATATGGCATCGCAGATGGGGGTATTCTGCAGCGGATTCGCCAGGTCAAAGAACCTTTCAACGTGAACACGCTCGCACAAGTTGGCGCTGTAGCCGCACTCAAGGATGATCAGCATCTTGAAGCAACACGCACGAATAATGTGAAGGTGCGGGAGGAGCTTTACACCGAATTGCGTACGCTAGCTATCCCTTTCACGCCAAGCATGAGTAATTTCGTACTCGTCGATCTAGGAACACAAGCTAAATCCATCTATGATAATTTGATGAGTCGTGGCGTTATCGTTCGGTATGGCGGAGGTTGGAATCTTCCTAATCATGTTCGAATTTCGATAGGAACTTCCGAAGAGAATGCCGTACTTGTTCAGGTTTTGAAAGAGATCGTCGCAGTGAAGGCTTAGAAATCTGGTAGATGAAGCTCCCCTGCCTATAGATAAAATATCACCTTAGCTGATGGGGAGCGTATTTGTTTGGTCTCTATTAACTATGATACAATGCTATCAATCATAGTCTCTTGGGGGTACATCATGCTAAAAGAATTCAAGGATTTTGCATTCAAAGGAAACATGCTCGATCTTGCAGTCGGGGTTATTATCGGAGGGGCTTTTGGTAAAGTCATTACATCCATTGTGAATGATTTGGTCATGCCGCTCGTGGGTTTGCTCATTGGAAAAGTAAATTTCAATGATTTGTATGTTGCTTTGGATGGGAAACATTACGAAACATTTGCTGAGGCTGCCCAGAGCACCGCTGTCTTTCGATACGGACAATTCCTATCAACTTTCTTAGATTTCTTGATCGTGGCATTCGTGATCTTCATGGTTGTTCGTCAAATCGGCAAGTTCCGCAAGAAGGAAGCACCGAAGGAAAAAGCAGTTACAACCAAAGATTGTCCTCATTGCTTATCTGAAATTCCCGCGCAAGCATCACGCTGTAAGTTCTGTACTTCGGAACTTTCGTCTGGTGGCAAGGTTAGCGGCAGCATTCAATAGATCGCCTTGATAGAGAGAGCCCGTGTCGGATTACGACACGGGCTCTTTCGTACGCAAGTCGGCGACCTCGCCTTGTTCGAACGCATTCGCTTGCAGCAGGTGCAACAGCTGCTTCGCGGTATCTTCAGGGGAGCGCAGCTCCCCCTGCTCCTGGAGCTGGACGAACCGCCCCACCTGCGGGAAGTCCTCTTCCGAGGCAGCGCGAATCTCCCGCTGCATATCGGTGTCCACCACACCCGGAGCTACGCTGCAGATCAGCACCGGGTGTGGCTGTTTCAACTGCTCGACGCCGACGCAGCGCGTCAGCATGTCCAACCCGGCCTTGGCGGTGCAGTAGGCACCCCAGCCAGGGTAGGGCTTGCGCCCCGCGCCCGAGGAGATCCCGACGACCCGCTTCACCATCGGCCACGCCTGCGTGAGCCGAATGAAGCTGTTCGTCAGCACCGCGGGTGCGACGAGATTGACCTGCAGGCTGCGCTGCAGGTCTTCCGGGGTTGCTCGGCCGATCGAGACAATCGGCTCGATCATGCCCGCATTGTTGATGAGCGTGACGGAAGCCACGCCATCTGGTTCCGCGAGGATTCGCTCCATGAGCGAATCAATGCCTTCGGTTTGCGCCAAGTCGTAAGCGTGGAAGGTCAGCTGACCTTCCATGCGCAGCGCCTCTTGGCGCAAGGTCTCGTTCTCGCTGCGGGAAATGCAGTGAACCGCAGCGCCTTGCTCTAGCAGCTGCCGGATGATAGCAGCGCCGAGGCCTTTGGACCCGCCCGTAATGATGTAAGTATCCATATGGTAAGCCTTCCTTTTATCCGGTCTAGCCCGACTAGGTTCATAGCCTTGCTATTCCATTTTCTTAGAACTTTGCACGGCAGCCAAGAGGAACGAGGATCCGCTATTTTATGACAATAGTCTGTTTTCATTGCCGAAGGGAACGTGGTTCCTCTATTCCTACGATTTCCCGTAATAATCCACGTTTCGGGGTGAAATAGCGTACTGACGTTCCCTTTCGATCTGAAAAACGGCTGATTTAGCCGAAATAGCGGAACCACGTTCCGTTTGCGGCCATCCATGCTTATGGTCCCCTAATTTTTGAAAATCTTAGGTTCCATTTCCACCTTGTATTCAGCCGTTTTGGTCCTGATGCTACCCTATGGACTTCCATTCTGCCAACATTTCTTCTAACGGTCTTTTCAATTTCCGCTTATTAACTGTAATATTTACTACGTCTAACTTGCCTCTAACAAAAATATCGAATTGATTAACTTTTCCTTCAACCATATAGTAATGCAGGATATCTTCTTTAGGAATGTATTCATCATGCAGCTTAATGCCTCTATCTCCAATATACGCTCGATCCAGCACGGCAGATAGGAGAATAAGGAGGAATAGCACCCCGTACTTCCCATTATTATCTAATGTGACAATAAAGGGTAAGAAAAACAAATTCAGCAGCGTAATGAATATTTTTTTGTAGTCACTATAGCCAACAAGCGTAACTGTCCCAATCTGTTTCTTAGCTTTATTGGATCTGTAACTCTTAAATACCATGTACAAAACATAGACAAGAACGATCACATATGAAATCATTACGATGTTCGCCTCCTATCTTTTTAATACACTTTGTAGATAAGCCATTATACTATCCCTGTATACTGGCCCCATCATCTCCGGTAGATCGTGCAAATCAAAGTATTGCAAATCTCGGGTTTCATCTGTTTCCATGGCTATCTCACCTGTAGCTTTGCTCGCCATATAAGCCGTCGTTACTGCGTAAAATTCATCTCCATTGGAAAGCGTGTAATGATACTGAGCGCCAGAAAACACGCCTACTAATGCTAAGTCCCCCACTGTCAGACCTGTTTCTTCAAAAAATTCGCGTCGCGCTGTGTCTTCTAAAGACTCACCCAAGTCCATAAGTCCTCCTGGCAACCCCCAGGTCTCATTCGGTCTTTGTTGTAGGAGAACTTTTCCCAGATCATTAACCAAGATCACGACGGCTCCAGGCAAAATGATCGGATGATGCCCAACGAACTGTCTAAGTTGCTTATAATACTCCATGACCCTTACACCTCCGACCGCAAGGATTTGAAAATATCCCTTATTTTAACATAACAAACATCTCCATGAACAAAAAAAATCTGCTGCGTAATCGCAACAGATCCTCTTCCCTTGTTTAATTATACACACCTAAGCTCGTAAGCTCAGCTTCCATCTCTTGTCTGAATATCCCTTTATCGTGTTCTTCCATAAAAGCAGCCTCCACACCATTCATGATCAACTTCACTAGTTCTGGTGTTGTAAAAGCGAATCGATCAGCGATCGTGCGATACTCTTTCGTAATATCGGTTCCCGATACACTAGGATTATCGGTGTTGATCGTCACGATCAAACCTTGATCCAAGTACTCCCGGATCGGATAAGCCTCCCACGAAGCCACAGCTTTCGTTTGGATATTGGAGATCGGACACATTTCCAATGGGATGCGGCGATCTTTGATCAATGCAAGAATAGCGGCATTCTCMCGAAGTCTTACCCCATGCCCGATTCGAGTGGCACCTAAATGTGTAACTGCCTCGTAGACGTTAACCGCACCTGCCGCCTCGCCGGCATGAATGGTAACAGGAATGCCCAGCTTATGTGATCTAGCGAACACTTCTCGGAAAAACTCAGGCGGATAATTCGCCTCATCACCTGCCAAATCAACAGCAACAACGCCCTTCCCTATGAACTTGGCGGCTGCTTCTATGACTTCCAAATTATCTGCACAAGGATGATTCCGCATACAAATGGCAATAACACCGAATCTCGTTCCAAAATCGCGCCCCGCACGCTTTAATCCTTGCGTGACGTAGTGAAACGTCTCTTCCAGGGTTAATCCCATGTTGCGATGCAGTTGAGGCGCGAAACGGACCTCCACATACCGACAGTTATGCTCCACGGATTGCTCAACGACTTCATAGGCTACACGCTCTAAGGCTGCACCTGTTTGTAGGAAACGTGTCGTAAAATCAAATTTCCCTAAGTATTCAATCAGACTGCCGCAAGTGTCCGTCACTCGCATATGCGGGATCAGCCCATCCTTGTCGTAAACAGGGAGTGATATACCTTGTTCGAGAGCGAGCTCCAAAATCGTCTCGGGCCTCACACTTCCATCCAAATGTAAATGAAGATCCACTTTCGGTAATCTCGCTAACAAATCATTTGTTCGCATGTGAGCCATCTCCCATCTCTCCCTTTGCCTCTCGTAAGCACCAGCGCGCTAGAGAAGAATTTTAATTACTTTAAACGAATGTAATGTATATGTCAATATATATGACAAATAATTTATTTTATTAGTGTATGTGTTATTAAGTGTAATATTTCCTGTCATGGATGTAAAATGAAAAAAATCCACAACAGGCTACTCAGCCTACTCTGGATTTCTATGTTTGTCCTCTTACGAAGCTCTCGTTCGAACTAATAAGTACAGAAAATATGGCGCTCCGATAACAGCGGCTACAATCCCCGTCGGAACCTCTGTTGGCTGAAACATCCCCCGCGCTATCGTATCCGCGACAATAAGCAGCAGCCCGCCAGTGAGTGCCGAGGCTGGAATCAAGTATTGATGCTTAGGTCCAACTAACCTTCGTGCCAAATGTGGCCCTATCAACCCTACGAAGCCAATTCCACCACCGACCGCGACACATGCGCCTGCAAGCGCAACAGCTGCGGCTAGCAATCCAAGTCGTTCCCGTTCCATTCGAATCCCGAGTCCAATGGACGTCATCTCGCCCAGATTCAGCACATTCAGGACATTCGCTTTGAATATGACATAAGGAATGAGAACGACGATCCACGGTAATAGGGCCAGAACGAACTTCCAGTTGGTTCCCCAAATACTACCCGCTAACCAGATTTGAACGAACTGAAAATCGGTTGGATCCAAACGAATGCTAAGTACCATCATCAGTGCAGCAATACCCGCAGAAACCGCGATACCCACAAGGAGCAACCGGGATGACGAGATCCCTTTGCCTTTGACATACGAAAGCGTATAGATCAGAAAAGCGGCCAAACCCGCACCCAGCATAGCGATCATCGGCATGAAGAACAACGGTGCCCCAGCATTATTGGGATAAAAGGATACGACCAGAATGATCGCAAGTCCTGCTCCTGCATTAATGCCCAGAATACCTGGGTCAGCTAGCATATTTCGTGAAATCCCCTGCAAGATGGCTCCAGAAACCGCTAACCCCGCTCCTACCAGGATTGAAATCACAATACGTGGAAGTCGGAAATCCCATAGAATAATGCCTTGTTTCGCTGTCCCGCCTCCAAAAAACGTTCGAAGCACCTCAATAGGACTCAAACGAATCACGCCAGTGTTCATACTAATAATAAATACAATGATTATAAGGACCATTAAAATCGACATCACCGTGATCGCTTTAGTCAATCTCGGTTTCTTGATGCTTCCAGATTGCATGGATGTCATTGCCTAATCCCTCCCCTTTTTACGCGCCAGATAGAGGAAGAATGGCACACCAATCAGAGCAATAATCGAACCTATCGGCGTCTCAAAGGGCGGATTGACCATGCGGGCTCCGATATCAGCCAGCACGACCAACAACCCGCCTAATACCGCTGAGGTTGGAATGATCCAACGATAGTCAACGCCAACAAGATAGCGGACAATATGAGGAATAATGAGACCAATAAACCCAATAGCTCCCACCGTTGCCACAGCTGCACCTGCAAGGACAAGAACCAGCACGAATGCCGCAAGCTTCACAAGCCCTGTCCGTAAACCGAGGCCTGTTGCTACCTCTTCCCCCATGCTTAACAGCGTAATCCAAGGTGAGATGAAAAACGCGCCTAGTAAGGCAACGATAATCCAAGGTGCCATAATATCAACTTGCAACCACTTCGTACCTGCAACCCCACCTGCAAACCAAAAGGCGAGATCCTGACCAATATGGTAGGAAATCGCAATCCCTTCGCTGAG
Source organism: Paenibacillus sp. 01T442 (assembly GCF_056398345.1). NCBI lineage: Bacteria > Bacillati > Bacillota > Bacilli > Caryophanales > Paenibacillaceae > Paenibacillus > Paenibacillus sp. 01T442. The sequence goes on along the minus strand of NZ_JBFTPF010000041.1, from coordinate 43,867 downwards.
TGCCAGAAGTAAAGCACTGACAGCGGACCCTGCCAGAACGATTCGAACAGGTGTTACGCCACCCTTCGCCAGCGCACTAATGCCATAGACAAGCCCCGTTCCTATTGCAGCACCGAGGAATGAAAATAGAATGACATAGTGAAACGGCAGCTGTGGTAAAAAGGCAAAACACAGGGCAAGCATAAAGCCTGCACCTGCGTTGATACCGAGAATACCCGGGTCCGATAACGGATTGCGTGTAACACCTTGCATAATCGCCCCTGCCACAGCAAAAGCAGCCCCAACTAAAGCTCCAGCGATTGCTCGCGGAAGCCTTAATTGTTGGATGATCAAATGCTGAGTCGAATCAGCATTAAATTGAAAGATGGCTTGCCATACCTCGCCGAAGGAGATATCTGCTGCCCCAACCGAAATAGAAGCAATCAGGCTGACCAGCAACAAAGCCAGTCCACCAAAAATAATGGCTGATGCAGCTAATGGACGGGATTTCAATGGAGGTTTGACAGAGGGAACTTGCTTAACTGAACCCGTCATACCCTAGCCCCMCATTATTTAATGACTTTAACGATATCATCCATCACGCGCTCACCAGCAATTACACCGTTGTACAACCAGCTGCTCTTCGTGTCCATCTCGAATACTTTTCCTGATTTAACAGCCGGAACGTTCTTCCATAGTGGATCTTCCAGGTTCCCGGCTTGACCTTTATCGCTGTTAACCAAGAAAATGTAGTCTGCATCCAATTGCGCAAGCTTTTCTAGGGAAATTGGTGTCCAGTTCGCTGTAGCATCTGGCAAGACAGCTAGAATATTAGGCATTTTCAAACCAAGATCACCATAAGCAACCGCGCCACTTGCTACTTTACCGTTAACAACAAAGAAGGATTTGTTCGTTAACCAAAGGATCGCAACCTTTTTATCACCAACAGTTGCTGCAAGTTTTGCTTTTGTATCTGTTACTTTTTGATCATATTTCTTCAACGCGGTATTCGCTGCATCTGACTTATTAAGAATTTCGCCCATTTTCAAAAGCGTCTTACGGAAGTCAGCTGTTACCTCGCTACCTAGTACGAATGTCGGTACGACTTTGGAGTACTGATCGTAAAGACCTTTTTCAACAGCAGACTCGTTTCCTACGATCATGAAATCTGGAGCAGCTTTCAAAACCGATTCAACTGGCAGATCATAACCAATCGTTGGTACGCCAGCAAGTTGAGTTTGTAGGTAATCTTGAACAGTTGAACCTTTTACAGACCACTGAACAACTGGTTTAACACCAAGTGCTAGAAGCGGATCTTCCAAGTAGGACGCGATAACCGCTTTCGGGTTCGAAGGAACCTTAACATCATGGCCCATGCTATCTTTTAAAACTTTATCAACAGCAGGCGCAGGTGTTGCTGTCGCTGCTGCAGTAGCTGCCGGAGCAGTTGAAGTTGATGGTGTTGTTGTGCCTGCTGCATCCTTGTCACTTCCACAAGCTGTTGCAAGTAGAGCTGCCATGCACACTGAAAGGACAGTGAATGTAACTTTAGTAGTTTTTTGTTTATTGAAATGTATCACGGTGGACCCTCCTGGGTAGCTATTTATGTATGATATTGATTCTCAATATATATTAATGAAAATGATTATCAATGTCAATACATCCGGCTATATCCCAGTATTTTCTTATTTCTTGTGAATTACCTTCAGTGCCTCACGTACACTTAGGGGTGATAAATCATGACTAGCGACGAAGGATTGTACGGCTGCAGCATCCGTCTTGGAATACTCACGCAGCGCCCATCCGATCGCTTTGCGGATGAAAAACTCTTTCGAATGGGCCATCGTCGTAATGCAATGAAATAGCAGCGGGACATCGGTCTTCTTTTTATACTTCAACTGAAATAAGACTGCTGTTCGTTGGAGCCACATATGATTGGAAGCTAACCATTTTTCCACATAAGCAGGAATTAGCTCGGGAAATCGCTGAAGATGAAAACCGATTAAGTGATCCGCAATCGTATCTACCGTGTCCCACCAGGATTGGGTTACGATGAAATACTCCAGTATTTCGATGTGTTCCGCTGGTACGGTCTTTCGAACTTGCAAAAGCATTATAATTGCCGTGTAGGCAAATTCACGCTCGGGCAACTGCCACAGTTCCTGGGCTACGCGAACGGCTTCCTCCCCTTTCGGAAAGCCATGCTCCTTTGTGAATTGTTTGGTCAGCGCAACGCGTTCCGGATTACGAATACCGAGGAATGGAAAATGATACTTCATATAAGCTTCCATACTAGATGCATTTTCCTTGTTCGCATGCGATCTGAGCCATTTCTCCAAGTCATTCGTGTATGGGGATGTCATCGTAAATGTGCCTCCTTTTAGCTAAATCCTATGCGCTTATTGTAGCAATTCGCTAGCAATTCGGGTATGCTATTAGCAGAATTTTAATAGAGATGATGAATAGGATCGGTGAGAAACATGACGTATAAATTAGTTGCTGCTGACTTGGATGATACGCTGCTGCGTGATGATTTGACGATTTCACAAGAGACGGTTGAGGCCATGCATCAAGCTGTTGCCAAAGGGGTAACGGTCACCATCGCCACAGGAAGAAGCTTCCCTTCTGCTGCCAAAATTGCCAATCGCATCGGACTCAACGTCCCCATCATTACGTATCAAGGGGCTTTGATCAAAAATTTGCTAGACGAAGAAGTCCTCTACGAACGCACTGTCCCTGTCGAGAGTGCCCGCTTCCTGCTTGATTACTGTGAGAAGAACAACTATCATCTTCAGCTTTACCATGGGGATGAGCTTTATGCAGCTGAGGATAACGATAAGATCAAAAAATACGTAAGCTTGTCCAAAACACCTTATATTATTGGTGATTTGCGTCAATGGATTGATATTCCACAGCCGAAAATGCTGATTGTTGATAAACCTGAAGTATGTGACCAAATCCGTGAGGAACTGCTGCCCCTACTGGGTGACAAGCTGCATATCACGAAATCCAAGCCGCACTATTTGGAGTTCATGCATAAGGAAGGTACGAAGGGACATGCGATCACGTTCCTTGCTGAGCACATCGGATGCTCATTAGATGAAGTCATTGCACTAGGCGATGCATGGAATGATCGGGAGATGCTTGAAGTCGCTGGTCTCGGCGTTGCCATGGAGAATGCGCTGCCTGAGCTGAAAGCGTTGGCGAACTTCGTGACGAAGAGCAACAATGATGATGGCGTGAGGCATGTGCTGGAAAAGTTTGTTTTGGCGGAGTAATTGTGGGGAATGCAAAATGAGAAAAAGAGGTCCTTGGGGACCTCTTTTTTGTGTGGATAGAACGTCTATTTTTGAGAAGTTTAATTTATAATTCCAACGCCATAAATGAACTTAGCGGGTCATCCGTATAATTCGCGAACGGTTTGCAGTAGTGAAACCCAAAATTTTCATATAGCTTTCTAGCTGGCTCGAAAGCTTCCATGGAGCCCGTTTCCAAGCTGATTCGCGTATAGCCGCGTTGCTTCGCTTCATTAATAATGTGTTCAAGAATTCGCTTCGCAACGCCTTTCCTATGATGGGCGGAAGATGTTCGCATTGATTTTAACTCACCGTGCTGAGGATCCAGTTCTTTGAGTGCCCCGCAACCGACGATTTCCCCTTGTTCCCATCCACTCCAAAAAGTTACATCTGGCTTTTTTAATCCATCCAGATTTAAGGCATGTGTACTCTCAGGCGGGGATAATGATTGCATATGTAGAAGGTGCTCCATAATGAGCGCTCTAACTTCAGGACCGGATAAATCGTCTACTTTAATCTCCACTCTTGCCACTCCTCTATCTATAATTTTTATTGATTAGAATACAACATTACATCGGTCAATTCAACTGTTATTGGTTTTTTGCACAACTTGAAGTGCAGGGATTGTGTACGGTGACAAAGCATCTATTGGTACTAGACAGTAAGGTTACTGGTATGAGAACATGAGTTATCCGCACTAATGTAAGCGTTATCCATAACATGAAGGGCATAAGAATTTCATGAGATTAATATCTAAGTGAAACATATAAACTCTATATTTCAAAAAGGAGCGTGAATCCTATGTTCGATGGCGCATTACTTCAAGATAAAGTAGTACTTATTACTGGCGGCGGCACAGGGCTTGGCCGCGCGATGGGAGAGAAATTCCTGTCGCTCGGAGCTAAGCTGGCTATTACGAGTAGACGTGAAGAAGTGCTCGCGAAAGCTGCGGCAGAAATGAGCACTAACGGCGGGGATGTGTTCTATCATCCCTGCGATGTGCGTGATCCGCAGCAGGTTGCTGCCATGATCACGGCCGTGGAGCAGCACTTCGGTCGCATCGACGTGCTGATTAATAATGCGGCGGGCAATTTTGCCAGCCCGACTGAGCACTTATCACCGCGAGCGGTCGATGCGGTGCTGAACATTGTGCTCCACGGGACGTTCTACACCACGTTGGAGTTAGGTAAAAGGTGGATCGAGCAAGGTGTAGGCGGTACGATGCTGAACATCGTCACCTCCTACGCCTCCACTGGATCCGCCTTTGTTGTACCTTCCGCCGCCGCCAAGGCCGGCGTGCTTGCCCTTACCCGCTCACTCGCCGTCGAGTGGGCGCGGTACGGGATCCGGCAAGTCGCGATCGCGCCGGGGTTGTTCCCGACCGACGGCGCGTGGAGCCGACTGGCTCCCACGCCCGAGCTGTCGCAGAAGCTCTTGCACCGCGTCCCGCTGGGGCGCGTCGGGGAAAAAGATGAGCTGGCGAACCTCGCCGCTTATCTGATTTCGGACTTCGCCGGGTATATTAACGGCGAAGTGATCACGATTGACGGCGGCGAGTGGCTGCAAGGCGCCGGGCAGTTCAACGATCTGCTCGAGGTGACCGACGAGCAGTGGGTTTCACTTGCGGAGATGACCCGCAAGGGGAAATCGTAGGGCAAATTAGCAGTAAGCAGCTCCGTATGGTGATGCGACTCACGCTTTGGTGGATTAACTGGAAAAACTACAGGTAATTCCATTCATTTTGGCTCTGAAAATGAAATAAATGGAAAATGTACATCTAATTTAGTGGATTATGAGCGTTTCATTGAAAATAGTTAAAAATAGATGGAGAAAATCCAGTTATCTTCCTTTTTCGATGGAATTGGGTGGATTTAACTGGACATTTCCCATCTAATACGCGCGATAGGCGCTGTCCCTGGGGTAGCTACTATACTTGCTACCTTCTACCTTACTCTAACCGCACTTACCGCTCTTTAGCACTTTCGCTATTGCTCCACTGCCATTCTAATCTACTCTTCTACCTTCCACAATTCTGCTACTCTTCTCCACTCATGCTACTTGTTCTTTTTTTGCACACTTCTTCAAAAAAAATAGACATACAGATGCAAACTTACATCTGTATGTCTATTTCACATCACTACAATGTGATTGGTCAGACTGCCGCCGGGGTGGCCAGAGGTGCTGGAGCATCTCCTACCCCTTCACAGCACCAGCCGTCATGCCCTTCATAATCTGCTCCTGGAACAGCAAAAACACGATAATCGTTGGAAGCACGGCAATCGCAAGCGCCGCCATCGTCAATTCGTAATCCGTCATATATCCCGTGGCGAAGGCGGATAGGCTGAGCGGTACGGTTTTGAGTGCAGGCTTACTAATGAAAACAAGGGCGAAAGCGAAGTCGTTCCAGAACCGTAGAAAGCCAAGAATGGCAACGGTTGATAGCGCCGGTACGCTTAGCGGGAGCATCATGCGAAAGAAAATGCCCCAGTAGCCCGTACCATCAATGAGTGCGGCTTCTTCGATTTCTTTTGGAATACTGACTAAGTAAGCAGCTACGATGAAAATCGCTAAGGGTAACTCAAATCCGACATAGGGCAAAATAAGTGCGCCGTACGTGTTCAACAGCCCTATTTTTTTCATGATAATAAATAGCGGTACTAATGTGCTGTGAATCGGAATGAGCATGCCTAGCAGGAACAATCCTGTGAAGAATGCCTTTAATTTAAACTCAAACCGCGCAATAACAAATGCCGCCAATGCGCCTAGAATCAGCGTAAGTACTAAGGAAGCCACCGTTACAACTGTGGAGTTCCACAAGGAGAGTCCCATTCCCGAAACTTTCCATGCGCGGACTAGGTTATCCCACTTCCAGACTGTCGGCAGCAGAAACGGCCGGGAATAAAACTCTTCATTTGATTTAACGGCACTAATAAATAACCATATTAATGGATACAACGTGACCAGTGCATATAAGGAAAGAACGGCATTGATGGCGCCGCGCGTCCACACTTTACGTTGCTTAGCTCCAGCGGGAAAACCCGTCTGCATCGCTACAACCTGCTTCATAGATGTCCCTCCTGACGAATTAGAATGATCGGTGTTAGCGATAATCTCGCTTCATTAGATACTGACTGCCCACAATCAAGAGCAGACTAAGAATAATAATCGCAGTGGAAAGTGCACTACCGAATCCGAAGCGATACACATTGAAGGTACTGTTATACATATAGGAAGCCAGCAATTCCGTGGAATGCGCAGGCCCGCCGCCTGTCATGACGTAAATCAGATCGAACGCCTTCAAGGAGCCCGAAATACAAAGCACGATCGCCACTTTCACCGTATCCCAAATCATAGGCAGTGTGACAGTAAATAGCTTACGTACCGGTCCGACGCCATCCAGCTGAGCAGCATCTTCAATTTCGGGAGAAATATTTTGTAACGCAGCAATAAACATAATCATATAAGGACCAATATAATTCCAGATGATCGGCACCATCAGTGCGAACATCGATACTTTCGGATCGGAGAGCCAAGCTTTCTTCCAACTATCAAGGCCAACACCATCAAGCAAGAAGTTCAGAATACCGATTTGTGGGTGATAGATGTATCCCCAAATAATCCCGACAACGACAGATGACAATACCATGGGCATAAAAACGGAAGCACGAATGATTCGTTGAAAAGGCGTGCTGCGCATCAAGAGAAGCGCTAGGATCATCGCGATCGGAACCTGTCCGAAGACGGAAGCAGCAACGATAAGCATGTTATTTTTAAAAGCTTTCCAGAAGATCGGATCTGTAAATACTTCGATATAATTGTCCATTCCAATAAACTTCGCTGCGCCAATGCCTTTCCAGTCAAAAAAGCCATAGTACGCCGACCAAAACAGGGGAACGATAACAAAAAACAAATAGATGATTAAGGCTGGAAGGAGCCCTATGGTGATGAATCCTCTCATTCTTGCGGACACGTTCATGATGCCCCTCCTTGTAAGCTTTTTTTGGAAAAAAGGCTCCAGCCGAGCTGAGGCTGGAGTCCTTTGGCCTAACCTTATTTACCGATAGCTTTCGCTTGCGCATCTTGCACTTTCTTCGCAATATCCTCTGGCTTGCCGCCCATCAGAAGCTCTTGAAGTCCATTGTTTACCACATCTGCGCTGGATGAGCTCAGTCTGCCGTCATAAACAGGCGTCATTTTCACGGTGCCCATCATTTTGTAAACCTCTGCAAATAGTGATGTTACTTTGCTTGTATCCAAAGCTACCTTGTAACTAACAAGCTGATTGCCTTCTAAGATAGCTTTTTGTGCTTCTGGACCAGACAATGCATAGATCAACTCGTAAGCAGCTGCTTTCTGTGCACCAGTTACTTTTTTGCTCATACCTAACCCTGTTCCAACAACACCGGATAGTGTGTTCGGATCTCCCTTACCATTCGGTACGGAAGGTAACACGGTAACAGCCATGTTCGCCAATGCTTCTTTGGAAGCGCTAGCTGCTAGGTTCGGCAATGCCCAGCCACCATCGATCATCATCGCCGCTTTTCCTTGTGCAAACATTTGTTCCATTTGTGTGTTATCAATGCTGTTGAATCCTTCTTGGAAAGCCCCGGCTTTACCAAGCTGTTGTAAGTACGTCAAGGATTGAACAAATTCAGGATCCGTAAACTTCGCACCATTTTGATCAACAGCCTTCAAGAACCATTCTGTTCCTGTCACGCGGTCAGCTAATGAGCTTAGGATACTCGATTGTGCAACCCAAGCTGCTTTGTTACCAAGCGCGATTGGTGTTACGTTATTCTTTTTGAACGTATCTACTAGCTTCATCATGTCGTCCCACGTTTTCGGTGGCTGTACGTTATATTTGTTGAAGATTTCTTTGTTGTAATAAAGAATGGATGTTGGCGATAAGGCCATAGGTGCTGCGTATGTTTTGCCAGAAATGGTGAAATCATCGAAGGAACCTGGCATAAAGTTGCCTTTCCACTCTGCCTTGCTATCCAGAAGCTCATTGATCGGTTGGATCAAATCGCCGCCGACGAACTCCTTCGTCATGACACCTGGCCACATCACGAACAGATCCGGCATTTCATTCGCTGCTGCTACGGTTTTCAGGCGAGGACGATAGCCATCGGGTGGTATCCCCTGAATATCCAACTCCACGTTCGGATGGTCCTTCTTGAATTTTTCCATATATTCACGCATCGTTTTGGCACGTGTATCTTCGCCTGTATAGTTGTGCCAGATCGATAGCTTCACTTTCTCACCAGGCTTCGCTGTCTCTGTTTTAGCTGGTGCCGTGCTTTCCTTCGCCMCATCTGTAGTTCCATTCGACCCACAACCTGCTATCAACGAAAGTGACATCGCAGCCGCCAGTGTAACGATAAATGACTTTTTCATTCGTTCGGACCTCCTAAAAGTTTCGTAGCAACTAGCTCCATTACTTGCGAGCGCTCTTCGTTACTCCTTTAGTATAGGGGACATTTCTCTGCCCTGGTACGGGAGAGACTTCGGCCCGAAGGGGGACATTTTTCAGTCTTTGCCACTTTGTCGAAATTCGGATGGTGTTCTTCCCGTATACTTTTTGAACTGTTGCGTAAAGTATTTGATATCCTCATAACCCACTCGTCTAGCAATATCACTCACTTTCATTTGCGTACTTTGCACAATATCTGTGGCTAATTTCATCCGTTCCCGTGTAACAAACTCGATATAGGTGCAGCCGGTCTCCCGCTTAAACACCTCACTGAAATGATTGGGATTGATATGAACAAAACCTGCAACTTGCTGGAGCGAAATGGGCTGATGCAAATTGTCCCGAATGTACGCAATCGCCTTATGGATGTACGCATACTTATTCTGATCGAGTCCCTGATGGAAGATATTCATGAGCGCTGACAACACCTTGAATACTTCCTCTTCAGGACGGCCTCCCCCCTCTAGCTTAGATAGCGCGCTTAGTGCCGTCAGATCTTGCTCTGCCGTACTAGCTCTCTCTAACCAGCGATGACCAGCTACTACAAGAGACTGTATGTACCCTTGAACAGAAAGCGGTGTAGCCGCGGTATCCTCCAGTTGTGTGCGAACCTTGTGATTGACCCAGTGTCTGAGGTCCGTCGCATTATCATTCATGAGAATAGCTGCAAGCTCCGACTCCTCTTTCTCCGTGCACACCGTGCGGCTCCCGCTTCGATCCCGAATATCTTGGGGCGTGTAAAGGCCAGTTGAGCCCAACAGACCCTGATAGTCGAAAACTTCCTTGGCAGCGCGATAGGACTCACGCAGTCCCTCATCATCGTGCGCAACGGGTCCAAGCGCAGCGAAAACGGCACATTTCAGTGTTTCAGTGACACGTTGGAGCGCCTTACGCAGCCCCGCGGCATCCGTTAAACCAACTTCATATCGGACGACAAGTACGAAATGATCCTTATTCATCAGCGTCACACAAGGGAGAAGCTCGTACAACATATTCTCTGCGGCTCCTTGCAGCAGATCAGCAAACGTTACCCAACCCGAACAGGAAACGAGAAGCACTTGCCTTGCAATCCCCGCGCCATCATCCACTGCGGTATCGACACTATTTTTGAGAAACCACTGGTGAAGCTGAGCTCGCGCCTCATCATCATCGTGCAAGCCACGATTCAGAGCTCTTTCTAGCAATTGTGAGCGCAGCGCGGCCTGTCTACGATTGTCCTGCTTCATCGACTCCCATTTATCCATGATGTTCTGCTTCGCTTTCAGCGCCGCTTTGATGATTTCCTCCGGCCGGCTGGTTTTCAGCAAATAATCCGTTACCCCGCCACGCAAAGCCTGCTGCGCATAGTTGAAATCATCATATCCCGTGAGAATAACAATCTCCGTATCCGGTAAAATTAGCTTTATTTCCCGGGCAAGTTCAATACCGTCCATCCCTGACATCCGAATATCCGTCAAAACAATATGCGGCTTCTCCTGCGGAATGCGCTCCAGAGCCTCTTCCGCTGACGAAGCCGCAGGCAGCAGCTCCAACCCAAGCTCTTTCCAATCAATCACGGTACATAAACCGGTCCGAATAATAACTTCGTCATCCACGATCAAAATTCTCATACCGACGACTCCCCTCTCTCGCGCGGAATTAGGAATGTAATTCGAGTACCTGATCCCGGTGTACTTTCCAGAACAAGGCCTGCCCCTGCCCCATAATGCAACAGCAACCTGCGATGCACATTAATGAGCCCATAACTGGTCACAACCTTTTTCCTCTCTTCATCCGCTTCACTGCGAATCCCGAGCTTCTGATTGGCCAAAGCCAGTTGACCATGAATATCTCTCAGCTTCGCTTCATCCATCCCAATTCCCGTATCCTCCACCACAAATTTCATATCATGCTCACGCAGCTCGCCGTGCACATAAATGTGTCCTTTGGTTTTTTTCTTCTGAATGCCGTGAATCAGGCTATTTTCAATCAAGGGTTGCAGCAGCAGCTTCAACATCACTTTTTGCGTCATAGCGGGGTCGATAAAAAACTCAATCTCGAATTGCTCCGGGAACCGAATCGCCTGAATATAGGCATAGTTCTGTGCATGAGAAACCTCTTGCTGAACAACACAGAATTCCTCCCCTTTATTTAAGCTAAAACGCAAGAAATCACTGAGCGCACCGACCATCTCAGCAATTTGTCGATCCTTGTTCATCAAGGCAATCCAGTGAATAGACGACAAGGTGTTATATAAAAAATGCGGATTAATCTGTGCTTGCAGCGCCATAATATCCGCCTCCTTCTTCATCGCTTCGTTGAGCTGAACTTGAATCTTCAGACGGCTAATTCGGTCGCTGAGCTTATTGTAGCTATGAACGAGCAACCCAACCTCATCTACGCTTTTCACTTCAAACGTAGGAATCGTCTCATCTGGATTCAGATCCTTTAAATATTTGGTCAACTTCATCAGCGGATTCGTTACCCAGCGCAAGAAATAAATAACCAGCGCCATCGCCAGTAAGAGCGCAATGATAATGGTTACGGCTGTTACCGTCAGAACGAAGCCATTTTGCTTTTGATAAATATTGGTCGGAATGAACCCTACTAATTTCCAACCCACGCGTGGAAGTCCGTTATAGAGAACCGTATAAGGATGCATCCCTTGCAGCACATTCGACACGCCGCTTGTTTCTGTAAGTCCATGCAGGTTGGGGAATACATCGGACATATCCTTCATCAGCCACTTTCGATCGCCTCCAGCGATAATACGATTATTCGCGTCTACCAAGACGACAAATCCGCTCGTTTCCCAGCCTGCCTCCGTCAAATAATGCTCAATCTCTGATTGATCTAAGGAAAAGGATAAGGTGCCCAACGTTTTGAACAGGGAGAAATCTCGAATCGGTCTGACCAGTGAAATAACCTTGCGCAAACCGTCGGAGGTTTGAATGTCATAGAGCGGTGACCACCATTTGGGAGCCGATTTATTCGTTGTTTCGTACTGTTGCAAAAGTGGTGCCAAGCCTGAATTCGTTATCGTCGTCGTAAATAACGCAGGATTGCTGTTTTTCGGAATAATCGTAATGTTGGCAATATACTTTTTGGAATAGGATAAGTTCCATAAGGTCCCGACAAGCTGCGAATAAAGATTGATATCACTCTCTTCCTTGCCTAAGTAGGACTGGACATCCTTCTGACCGATCAGAAAGATCGACATGTTCTCGACGTCCTGAATAACAAAATCAAGCTTATCGGTCATCTGCTTCAGGGTATTCATCCCTGCTTGCTTCGCTTTATCCTCCGTCACCGAGGTTGCAATCCGATAGGAGACCGTTCCCATCGTAAGTAAAGGCAGTACAACAGCAAATAAAATAAGCAATGAGAGCTTGCGATTGAGTGATTTAGCAAACCACCGCTTCATAGGAGACCTCCATTCATCTAGCGATCCATCTTCTGGCAACACTTAGCATTCCACATACCTTGATCTTTTTACTATAGTATCACGAGCAACACTGGAAAATCATACTTTTTTTTAGTCTAACAAACTTTTTGTTTGACATTCGAAAAGTTTGTGTTACCATTTTGCTCAGAATAACCTACAAGCTGTTAGGGGGATAACCGGTATGGAATCCATTCAGGATGAATTCGTTTTTTTGACCGATTTGGTGACAGGCCTTGCCGCTCAGTTCGGTGAGAATTGCGAGGTTGTGCTGCACGATTTGACGGGGTCATACGAAAGCTCCATCGTCGCCATTGCAAACGGTCACATCACAGGACGCAAAGTCGGGGATCCCGGCACGAATCTTGGTCTTGAGCTGTTGCGAGGCAATCATGTAAACGGCAACAAATTTAACTATTTGACCCAAACGAAGGACGGCCGCATTCTGCGCTCGAGCTCGATGTATATGAAGAATAAAGGGGGCAAAATCATCGGTTCCCTCTGCATTAACATGGACATCACGGATCTCATGGTCGCTGAGAAAACACTGAAAAACCTCATAAACCCCGCTGGTGAGCAATCCGAGGTGAGGGAATCGTTCGTCACGAGTGTTAGTGATCTGCTGGATGCACTCATTCAAGAAGCGCAGGAAGTCATCGACAAGCCTGTTGCCGTTATGACCAAAGAAGATAAGATGCGAATGATTCAACTTCTCGATGCCAAAGGTGCTTTCCTGATTAAAAAAGGCGGCGAGAAAATTTGCACCTATCTCAACATCTCCAAATACACCCTATACAGCCATCTGGAAGAGGGCAAAAGTAATGCCAAAGAGAGTGAGAGTGCATCCCTATGACGATCTCCCTAGAAACGCCTTGCCTCATCATTGATACGGACATCTTGGCACGAAATATTGCGATCATGTCTGACCAAGTCGAGCAACATCGCAGTGTGAAATTACGACCGCATGCCAAGACGCACAAGCTCCCATCGGTCGCTCAGCTTCAAATTGATGCTGGCGCCGTAGGCATTACAGTCGCCAAAGTCTCTGAAGCCGAAGTGATGGCGGCGCATGGGATTCGCAATATCTTCATCGCCTATCCCCTCGTGACGGTGAGCAAGATTGAACGAGCTATTCGCATCAGCGAGCAGATCGAGCTTATTGTTGGGGTCGACAGCTTGGCTGGTGCCCAGCTGATGGAGCAGACCGCGGCCAAACTGGGACATACGCTGCAGGTTCGGTTAGAGATTGACACCGGGCTGCGCAGAACCGGTGTGCCTTACGAGGCAGCCGCCGCGCTAGCAGCGGAGATTGCGGGCATGCCGCATTTGCAGCTGACCGGCATCTACACGTTCCGCGGCGCCTTGCTGGCCGGCAAGCCCACGCTCGACGTGGCGGCCGCCGGCCTAGAAGAAGGCCAGCTGATGGTACAGCTGGCTGAACGCCTTAGAGCCGCAGGCATCGCCATCGCGGATGTCAGCGTGGGCTCGACGCCGACGGCTTTGTATGCCGCGGCGGTCGAAGGGGTGACGGAGGTCCGTCCCGGCACCTACGTTTATCAAGACCGGATGCAGGCGCAGCTTGGCGTCTGCGAGCTTGAAGACTGCGCCGGCAGCGTGCTGGTCACCGTCGTGAGCCGGCCTTCGGCGGATCTGGCGATCGTCGACGGCGGCAGCAAAACCTTCGCAACCGATGTGCAGCCAGGCATGCATCCCTTGCAGCTGCGCGGTTTCGGCCATATTCATGGCCTGGAAGATGCGCTTCTCGTTCGGATGACCGAAGAGCATGGCATGGTCGAGCTTGGCCCTCTGGCACAAGCCGCTGACCTGAAAGTCGGCGACCAGCTGCGCATTATTCCGAATCATATTTGCAGTACGGTTAACCTGCACAATCATGTTGTGATGCAACGCGGTGACACATTTGAACGCGTGCCTGTGCTTGCACGAGGCATGCTGGAATAGCTGAAATTGCTGGAATACATTTGGGAGGTGCCCCATCATGTTGGATCTTATTTTGAAAAACGGACGCATTGTCGACGGAACTGGTAATCCTTGGTTTGCTGGCGATGTTGGCATCCAAGGCAACAAAATCGTCGCTGTTGGTCAGCTTCATGAGGATGCTTTAAAGGTCATCGATGTCAATAAGCAAGTCATCTCACCTGGCTTTATTGATGGCCATTGCCATTCCGATCTGATGATCTTCGATTATCCACATAGTGAAATCAAAATGCGTCAAGGCGTTACGGMCGAAGTCGTCGGCAACTGCGGGCTCGCTCCCGCTCCCTTCGTCCCTTCCCAAGCTGAGCTTCTCCAAAGCTATGTGCAGCCGGTGTTAGGTCAAACCAAATGGCAATGGCCATGGGAAACGGTTGCCGAATATATGGATGCCGTCGCGAACTCGCGTCCATCTGAGCATATGGCTACCTATGTGGCGCATGGCGCACTGCGTATCGCGGTGATGGGCTTCGCCAATCGGCCAGCAACCCAGCCAGAAATCGCACAGATGAAGGCTATGCTCGAAGATGGCCTGCGGGCCGGCGCAATTGGCTTCTCCATCGGGCTGCTCTATGCGCCAGGCAGCTACACGAGTAAAGAAGAAATTGCCGAGTTATGCTCCGTATTACCAAAGTATAACGGTCTTTTTTCCACACATATTCGTGGTGAAGGCAACAATTTGTTGCCTTCTGTGAAGGAAGTCATCTGGATTGCAGAAAAAGCTGGCGTTTCCCTGCACATCTCTCACCTCAAAGCAGCCGGCAAACGCAATTGGGGGCAAATTACCGATGCGCTGGAGCTCATTGAGGATGCACGCTCTCGTGGCATGGACGTCACTTGTGATGTGTATCCGTATAATGCTGGCTCGACTTCATTAACGACGATTCTTCCCCCTTGGGTTCTCGAAGGCGGCATCGAAAGTGCGCTTGAAGTGCTGCGTGATCCTTCGCTTCGTGCTCATATTCGCGAAGAATTGAGTCACGAACAGACGACGTGGGACAACTTGGTTTGTTCCACAGGCTGGCAAAGTGTGTTCCTTTCCGCCATGCACACGGAACGCAATCGCCACCTCGAAGGCAAGCACCTTGCCGAGATCAGCGAAATCCGCGGGCAGGAGCCAGCGGATTGTATGATGGATCTTCTTTTGGAAGAAGAAGGCCGAATCTCTATCGTCTACTTCCATATGTCTGACGAAGATGTGAAGCAAGTTGTTGCTTACGATAAATCGCTCATCGCATCCGATAGTCTCACTTGTGATACCGGGAAGCCGCATCCACGCTTATATGGGACGTTCCCTCGGGTATTTGCGAAGTATGTCCGCGAGAATCGTATTTTGACCCTGGAGCAGGCGGTGCGCAAAGTGACATCGTTCCCTGTTCAGCGCTTCAAGCTGGGCAAGCGGGGGCTGATTGTTCCTGGCTACATCGCCGATGTAGCGGTGTTCAATCCGGATACCATTCAGGATCATGCGACGTTCGAGAATCCGAGGCAGTATCCGGATGGTATCACGCATGTTGTCGTGAATGGCGCATTATCGTTGACCGGCGGTCAACACACGCATGCGCGAGAAGGCAGCTTCATTCGCGCACAGCATTGCTGCAAGCACTAATTTTCTTATATAACCTAAACCTAACTTTGACTTGGAGGTCATTCACATGTCCGTTATTGAACAACGTTTGCAAGAGCTTGGTATCACGCTTCCCCCTTCCCCAGAACCGCGTTTCACATATATTCCATGCAATCAAACAGGTAACTTAATCTACTTGTCCGGCCAAGATTGTCGGATTAACGGTGAGCTCATGTATGAAGGAAAACTCGGCCGTGAAGTCACGATTGAGCAAGGCCAAGAGGCAGCTCGTCAGACGATTATCAACTGCTTAGCGGTTATGAAAGGCTATTTAGGCGATTTGGATCGTGTCGTCAAAATCGTCAAAATGCTCGGCTTCGTCAACAGCGAGTCCGGCTTTGGCGACCAGCCGTATGTGATCAACGGTGCATCCAACCTGCTTGTTGAGATCTTTGGTGAAAACGGCAAACATGCCCGTTCCGCGATCGGCACGAGCGATCTTCCTTTCCACACGCCTGTGGAAATTGAGTTGATTGTGGAGATTCGCGACTAGGAATCGAGCGGTTGACGAATAATCCCAATTAACTGGAAAACGTACAGCTATTCTGGAGGCAACTCCCCAAAATCTCAGTTTAAATGGAAAATAGGTAGTTAATTTATCCCTGTTTGCCCGAATTCGATAAATTCCTTATATTTAGCTGCAGGAAATCCAGTTATTTAGTATTTAAAGTCGATTATTAAAGATTTAACTACATGAAATCCAGTTATCCATTACCAGCACCCAAAATAAACGGCTACGCCGTCCTTCAAGGACGGAAGCGTTTATGGAGAAATATAGCCAAATTATGATGTGAAACTTATAAATTCTATATTTGAACGACAAAAAAGGAACCTCAGACTAACAAGTCCAAGGTTCCTTTCCCTTATAACCCCACAGCCGCGCCTCTTTCCAGCCGCAGAATCTGCTTCTCTCCCGTTTCAGCCAGCTCACGGAATTGGGTAATTGTTTCACGCATTTTCGGAAGCGCTTCTTGCTTATAGGTACTGATCGCCTGCAGGGCTTCAAAGCTGTCAGCGAATGCTTTTTTGAGCGAATCTGCTGAAATACTTGCCTCAATGGCGCCTTTTTGAATATCCACACCTTGCTGCTTCAACATTTGCCCCGTATGTTCAATGAACGTATTCGTTGTATTGTACAAAGCATTAAGTTGTTTCAGTACCACTCGCTGATTGGCTAGCGCACTTGCCGCCGTAACCGCGACGCGCAAAGCCGCTACCGTGACCGTACTTGCACGATCTACCCCACGGATAAGCTCCTTATTATTCCGAATAACAACCTCGAAGGTAATAAATCCTTGTTGATTGACCGCCATCATCGCTTGCATATCGAGCGTTCTCTGACGAAGTGGAAAAAGCACCTCTTCGGTTATGAACTGAATCTTCTCTGGTTCATCATTTCGGGCTTTAGCTAGCGCGATTTGAGCTTCAATCGTTTCATCCATATAGGAAACTAGCTGGATCTCTTTACGAAGTTTTTTGGTAAGATCACGCAGTGCATGCTGTTCGAGAAGAAGTGTCGTATTGTCATCCTTCAACCCTAATTTCCCTTTATTCAGCGTTTCGATAATTTCGGCAATGACCATGTCCGCTTTATCAAACTGATGGAAGTAGGAGCGCAGTGGGTTAAAAAACTTCCCCAGAAACCCGCGTTTGACGAAGTCGATCCCACTAGGATCGAGGTCCTTCATTTGGAGTTGCAGCTCCCCTAATCCTTTGGCAACGATTCCTCCCTCGTCACCGGCCCTCGAAAGCTGCCCTATCGTTACTTGGAGTAAAGCATTTTTCTGTGAGGATGCTCGCATCGTCTCAATACCGAAGTTTTCTACCGCTGCCAAAATATTTTTTCTCTTCTCCAATGAATCGAGATCGATCTCCATGATCGTCTGCACATTCTGTTCTGCTTGTGCTTTCAGCTTCACAACTTCCTCAGGAACAGGCTTCACTTGTTCCTCTACAACGGCTTTAAGCACCTCGTCGCCAGCAATTTCCATCGAAAATGACATCGTAGCTCCCCCTTTGAACGGTAAGTTAACCCTACATCTGGACGTTAAGCAAATTACTTATTTTATAAACAACATCATCCGTGTCCGCATTAATGCTCGCCGCTTCATTGATACTCGAGATACTCTGAAGCGCCTGAATATCCGCGTTATAACCAATCGTATAGATGGGAATCTGCAACGTCTCGATCAATCCTCGAATGTCCTTCAAGGAATGTCCTGCATTGGTTTCCCCATCACTCAATACGAAGATGATCGGTTTCACATTCGGATCCCCTGCCATATAGTCTTGCAGCATTTTCATGGCAACGGCAATGGCATCAAACGTCGCTGTTCCTCCCCCTGCTTGGAGCGTACCTACGGTACCGACAAACAGCGATTGCTGATTTGTATCGTACTTGGCAATGGGGAGATTGATCGTCACCCCGTTCGAATAGGACACAAGACCAATTCTATTTTCTTTACCCAGGTATTTTTGGCCTTTGAGCAGAGACTCTTTCAATCGACTAATGGGTTTACCGTCCATGCTGCCAGACACATCCGTCACAAAAACAGCTGCTAGAGGCTTGCTGCCATTCTTCTTTTCTTTCCAAACCTTTTGTGCAGTAGAAAGTGTATTTCCATCTATCGCAGGGAGCTCACTCTTGTAATTTTCTAGCCCATTAAACCCTTTCTCCTTGGCTGTTTGTTGATATTTCGCCTGTGTAACAAATTCAGCAAATCGCTTAAGCACATCAAGCTTCACGATCGGCAGATCACCAAGCGCATAGAGTGGGCTATCGTGTCTATATCCAAAAGGTGTAAACACATAGTCATTCGTAAGCTCCGGCGCATTCTGGAATGTCTGGTATTCCAGAACGAAGCCATCCAGCATCCCTGACTTCGCAGCATCTCGCATTTGAATCGTTGTCGATGCGATAAAGGGCACGTTCGTTTGGAATTTCTCAAATTCTTGAACGGCCTTCTCACTGATTGGGTTTTTATTATCCCAAGTACTTAAAGCTGTTACGAGAAAATTGAGGCCGGTTGAACTCGCGAAAGGATCCGTGTAACCCATAGCAAATTCATTATTAGAGATCGCTTGTGTTACTGTATTTACATTGATGGAGCCGTATTTGGCAACGAGGGCATCATATTTTTTCTTCGAAATCACAATGCCAGGGACATTGCCTACCAGACTTTTGGTGACTAGTTGTATTTTCGGACCGCCGGATTTGATCATCTCCCCCCATAACTCATTCGAAGGTGTGAAAGCATCTGGCACATACTTCCCTGACTTGATATAGTCCGTCGCCGTCCCAGAAGCAATATTGCGAATTTTCACAGAGGCCGTCTTCCCGTTCACCACAATCTGTGCTTTATTAAATTCATTCGCTACATCCGTTAACCAACCATCCACACCACTGCCGGATTTCTCAGTTGAGGAGAAAATTTCTACGAAATAATCGGTCGTATTATTCACCGTAATTGGAAATTTCGAGATCTCAGGCAAAGAGGAAGCGACATCGGCCGGATTAATATCAATTTGTCCTTTCACTGGCGTTCCGTTCACCACTGAAATCTTCTCGTACATCTTATTCAATTGCTTTGTGGCATTCTCCGCTGTCACTTGATTTGTGGATTTGCCTAAATTTGCCGTGAAGGAAACGCCAGCATAAACACCGATAAATACAATCATCACAATAAGAAGCGATATAAAAAAGAACTTCGTTTTATTCATGTTTTGAGCACCACCTCTACTGTTTGTAGAATTGTGTTTGCTTGATCAAAGCATCAATCTCTTGCATACCCGGCATTTGCCCGATATCACCAATCTCCAGGCTATCTAGTCGAGAAATTTCTAACAGCAACCTATCCAATTTGAGCAAAATTTCTTCATTTATATGTAAAGAGGATTTAACAAACGACATATGTGCTTTATACACGGTTCTTTTTTCTTGCAAAAGCTCGGGAGATAACTGGCTGGTATTCTGTTTAGAGATACTTTGAAACTCCTCTTCATCGAACACATGGAGACGGTTTATCATACTCCGTATATTGTGAAAAAATAACTTCTCCACCTCTTGCGTCGTAGAAGCAAATTTCTGAAAGCTAAGTCCGCTCGGTTCAAACCTTTGGATGAGGACACTTCGTATGGTCTCTTGTTTTTTACGCATTCGCTCCAATTGGTGCAAGCCAAGCGCAATTTCTTGTGCAAGGGATTTGACATCTTTACATTGTTTCAAAGCTCCCTCTAAATCTTCGGGGCTCTTCATCTGTTTGACGGGAAGTCGAACGTTCGGCTTCATGACTACGTTGTAGATGCCAAATAGCAATACTAGGGTGCTTGCGAGCAGAATGGATACTGCGAATGCCGTTTGCAACGCGCTGTGTCCRATTCCAATGCCTAGAAATCCTGGTGATAGCATGACAATATCAAACAAGGCGACCCCACTCGTTATCACAAATAACTTCATTATTTTGCTTGCGGCTTCCATCAAAGGGAATAACTCCTCTCTTCGCAATCTCAACTCCCCGAATTCACAAGAAAACATATGTAAGTTTGTATCGTACGAAAAATGCTGATATTGGATTATATGCAGGACATTTAAGACATATCTGCTTTCTGCTGTTCAATCACTGTATTTCCTCTCCATACCAAAGTTGCGGAACTTAAATCGCTTTTGTAGCACTATAGTGCTCGTTAGAGCGCTCCCCTTACTACTTGCCAAAAATAAACGATGTTCTCCCATAAGTCCTCCACGAAGAGGGAACGAGGATGCTCTATTGGCGGAAAAGTAGGTGAAATCATCATCCAAAGGGAACTACAGTTTCTTATTTCTTTGAAAAACGCTATATTTCACGAAATTTGACACAATAGTGACTTTACGTTCCCCTGGGTCTTGTTTTATCAGATATCAGCCAAATAAGGTATCTACGTTCCCTTCAAATCCTTGTAAAGGCTAGTGAATGCAAAAACCCCAGAATGGCAGGCGTATGAACTACGCTTGTCATTCTGGGGTGATCTTCATTGCCATTAAACTACTCCTATAACACCACAAATGTAAAAATATAGATAAACTTTCACTTCAAACCCGAAACCGCCCAATCAACCCCTGCAGCTCCGCAGCCATGCTGCTCAGCACCGTCGCGGAGGAGACGATCTCCTCCATGCTCGCATACTGCCCCTCGATGTTGGCGGAGACGTTCTTCGCGCCCGCGGCGGTCTGCCCCGCCACCTCGTCGATGGCGCGAATAACGCGGGCAGCGACGAGCGTCTTCTCGGAGATAGCCTCCGAGCAGCCTGCTACTTCCTCGATCTGACGAGCGACCTCGTCCATCGCCGAACGAATGCGCCCAAACGTCGCTCCCGCTTCGCCGACGACCTCAAGCCCCGTCTCCACCTCACGGCTGCCCGCCTCGGTGGAGCGCATTACGTCCCTCGTCTCCTCCTGAATACTCGTGACGAGAGCAGCCACTTCCTCCGCCGCTGCGCCGGTCTGCATGGACAGCTTGCGGACTTCCTCCGCAACCACAGCAAACCCCTTGCCCGCGGCGCCTGCCCGTGCCGCTTCAATCGAAGCATTGAGCGCCAGCATATTCGTCTGCCGCGCAATACCCGCGATCATCGCGTTCGCATTGACGATTTTCTCGGAACGGGCGCTTAAACGATCGACCGAAACGGCCAACTCATCCATCTTCCGATGGATTGCCTTCATTTGCAGCATCGCAGTCTCAATCGCCGCAGTACCTTCCCCCGCCTCCTGCTGCGCAAACACAGATTGCTTATTCGCTGTTTGCGTCACACTAGCAATCTGCGTAACCGCCGCTGACATTTCCTCCATGATCGCAACACCTTGATGCACACTGCCTACCTGTGCATTCGTGCCCTGCGAAATGAGTTGTATCGTTCCCGTGATCCGCTCCGATAACTCACTAACCTGATTGGAATTCGCACTAAGCTCTTCCGAAGCCGCAGCAACCTGCTCGCTACTACTGCCCACTTGGCGAATCAAGCCCTGTAGATTGCCTTTCATCTGATTGAAGGCTGTCGCCAAATCCTGCAGCTCGTCGCGGCTTTTCACCCCAATATCGCCCACAGATAAATCGCAATTCGCGATTCGCTCTGCCGCTCTCACCATGGAGCGCACTGGTACCACAATTGAACGCGAGACCAAGAAACCTATAACTAGTGCGAATACTAAAGCCGCTCCACTCACCCAAATTAATGTCTTGATCGTCGCAGAGACGGTCTGATGATTTTGAACAGAAGCATCTGCCTGAATAACGGCTTCGAGTTCTTCAATTTTAGCCGCTGCTTGCGTCAATGTTTCCGTTGTTGGAATCGCCCACTGCATAGCTTCCGCTTTTGCCAAGGAGGCGTCACCTTTTTCACCGTATGCAACCACCTTTTGAACCAACCTAGCGAAAGTCTGATTCGCCTCCAGCATGGACCCAACTGCGGATTGTTCTTCCTCGTTCCCGTCCGTATCTTGCATTTTCGTAATGATCGAGGAAAGCTTCCCATTCATATCCGTTAAAAGCTTTTCCCTGTCCTTCGTGGGATCCAGCACATAACCAAACAATAAGCTCGTTTGCATCTGTGTTTTTTCTTTTATTTCTGCAACGTCCTGGAGTAATCTCACATTCGTATCGAGCAGCTCCGTATAGGAGTTGTCCACTTTTTTGATATACATGTAAGATAACCCGCTCGTGATCCCTACCAGCAAGGAAACGAGAACAAAAGCCCCCACTAGTTTCGTTTGTAATGAAATAAATAAAAGGCGTTTTTTCCAATCCGGCCTGTTGCGATTATTACTCATTTTTTATCCCTCCGACAATTCGTAAACGCTTACATAAAACTAGATTATAAAAGACTGCCGAGAATATCGACAGCCTCCATTACTTACTTCGAATTCATATATTTGCGCATATCAAACGCTACTGCAGCAACGATGATCACACCTTTGATAATTAACTGCCAGTATGGGCTAATACCGATAAACGTCAAACCGTAGTTGATAACACTGAAAATCAATACCCCTGCAAGCACGCCTGGTACCGTACCGATACCACCTGAAGTTGATACACCGCCGACAACGCAAGCCGCGATCGCATCAAGCTCGTACATGTTGCCATAGTTGTTCGTTGCTCCACCCGTTCTTGCTGCTTCCAATACCCCTGCAAGTCCGTAAAGCGCACCCGCAATCGCATAAATATAGATCAAGTAGCGATTTACGTTAATCCCAGAAACGACAGCGGCGTGAATGTTGCCACCAATTGCGTACATGTATTTTCCAAGCTTTGTTTTATTAAATACGATCCAAACAATGACCGAGACGATAATCGCGAAAATAACGATATAAGGAATCGAGTAAGTTGAGCTTGATCCAATGGCTCCCGTTCCGAGGCTGCTGAAGTCCCCTCTCAAACCACCGATTGGTTGTGATTGATTTGGCTTCATATCGAAGTACAAGGAGTTCGCACCATAAACAGCTACCATCGTTCCTAAGGTCGCAATGAATGGCGGGACTCGGAACTTCGCAACGACTATCCCATTAATTAAACCCACGATTAAACCCGCTACAACAGCAATTAGAATCGGAATAATCATTGGCAATTGCGGTAAGTCTGGGAAAAATCTTCTGCCATACTCCTCTGTTTGAAGCATAGAAGCGGAGATAACCGCGGATAAACCAACGATTCGCCCTGCAGATAAATCCGTCCCTCCTGTGATAAGAATGAACGCTGCACCCAATGCGATAATGACGCGAGTGGAAGATTGCAATAAGATATCACGTAGAATACTTACGGACAAAAAGCGTGGATCATAAATCGCGATCCCAATAACTAGAACAACTAGTACGATGTAGATAGCGTATTTGGTAATGAACCCGCTAAGGTCTCTGGATTTCAATGTTTCTGTTTTGGTAGTCATGGTTCTAGGCCCCCTCCATTATGCCATATGCTGTGCAGCAAGGCGCATAATCTCTTCTTCTGTTGCTTTATTTCCTTCTACAATGCCCGTAAGACGTCCCTCACACATAACCATAATTCGGTCTGACATCCCAAGCAGCTCGGGCATTTCAGAAGAGATCATGATAATACTTTTCCCCTGCTTCGCAAGGTCAGCAATGATGGAGTAAATCTCGAATTTCGCTCCTACGTCAATTCCCCGAGTTGGTTCATCGAGAAGAAGTACTTCAGGTTCTGTTAACAGCCATCTGGCCAGCAAAACCTTTTGTTGATTACCACCGGACAAGTTCTTAATCAGCGCATGCATATTCGGCGTTTTTACGCGTAGCATTTCGATACTTTGTTTCACTTCTTCTTTACGTTTCGCTTCCTGAATGAAGCCAAATGGATTCATGTATCGTCCCAAATTGGCAATGACCGTGTTTTCCAAAACTGATAACACAGGGAAAATACCTGTTACGCGGCGCTCTTCCGTCAGCAAAGCAATCTTCTGCTTGATCGCATCCATCGGCGATTTCAGCTTCACAGGCTTCCCATGAATAGAGATTCTTCCTGAAGCGATACCTCTCATCCCGAACAGGGATTCAATCAACTCCGTCCGTTGTGCCCCTACAAGGCCGCCGACACCGAGAATCTCACCCTTTTTCAGCTCAAAAGACACATTCTTGAACGATTTAGGAACCACCGAAGTCAGGTCCTCTACCTTCATCAATACGCCTTCTGGCACATTACTGCGCTCAGGGAAACGCTCTTTCAAATCACGTCCAACCATCTTGGAGATGATCATATCTGTAGTAAGTTCGGAAGATGCCCATGTACCAATTTTGGTACCATCACGCATAATCGTTACTTCGTCCGAAATTTCCAGAATCTCTTCCATTTTATGTGAAATATAGATGATCGAAACACCGCGGCTCTTCAGATCGCGAATGATCCGAAACAACTGCTCAACTTCGTTACCCGTAAGGGAGGAAGTCGGCTCATCCATAACAATAACTTTCGAATTGAAAGAAACAGCCTTGGCGATTTCAATGGATTGCACCTTGGATACCGATAAGGTACCAACCAGTGTATCCGGCTTAATGTCCATTTGGAGTTGTTTAAACAAACTCTCTGTATCTGTACGCATTTTTTTGTGGTCCACTAATTTCAAAGGTCCGATACCTTTTAGCGGGAATCTTCCTAACCAAATGTTCTCCATCACATTGCGATGTGGAACGGGGTGTAGCTCTTGATGAATCATGGAAATACCATTCGCTAATGCATCTTTGGAGTTCGTAATTGAAGCGACTTCTCCATTCAGCTTAATTTCTCCACCATCGGGCTTATAAATGCCGAATAAGCATTTCATGAGCGTCGATTTACCCGCACCGTTCTCTCCCATTAGCGCATGTACGCTTCCTGGACGAACTTTGAGGGTGACATTATCCAGCGCTTTGACGCCGGGGAACTCTTTGGAGATTTGATTCATTTCCAATAAATAGTCATGTACAGTCATGGTAACTCCCCCTACAGCTCACGATAATCCCCACAAAGTGAAGCCTTTATTCGAAGCTTATTTCTCTTTATCTTTGCACGGGTTTTGAAAAAAGGAAGGCAAAAGCGCGACTATTGCTCAGTGATCGCCTCTCTTGCCCACTCTCACAATTACTTCGCTTCGTTCATGTTCGCTTTTGTGATTTTTTTGTAGGAAATCCAAACATATTTACCGTCAGTGATATCATAGCCAGTTGTTTCTTTGCTTGGCACTAAACCATTAGCAAGAGCTGTTGCTACGCTTGTTGTTGCAGCACCTTGGTTTTTCGCATCGTTTAGAACTGTACCTAGAAGCGTTCCATCGCTAAGCGCTTGTAGAGCTGGAGCTGTTGCATCTACACCAACTACTGGAAGGAATTTGTTGTCTTTGAAATAGCCTTTTGCTTTCAAAGCTTCGATTGCACCAAGCGCCATATCATCGTTGTTCGCAAGAACAGCTTCGATTTTGCTTTCGCTGGAAGCTAGGAATGCTGCCATTTTCTCTTGACCTTTAACGCGATCCCACATCGCTGTATCTTCTGCAACTTTTTCTACACCCATGCCGGAATCCGTGATCGCTTGGATAGAGAATTTCGTACGAAGCTCAGCATCTTGGTGTCCTGGTTCGCCTTTAAGCATGACGTATTGGATTTTACCGTCTTTGTTCTTGTCAGCTTCTGGGTGAGCTTTGAAGTAGTCAACTAATAGTTGGCCTTCCATTGTTCCGGATTGCTCAGCTTTAGCGCCTACATAGTAAACTTTATCCCATTTCTTCATGTCCGTATCCAGTGGCTCACGGTTCAAGAAGACAACTGGAATGTTTGCAGTTTTTGCTTTATCGATGATAACGCCAGCTGCTGTACGGTCAACTGCGTTGATCGCAAGTGCATTTACTTTTTTCGTGATGAAAAGGTCAACTTTATCGTTTTGTGTTGGTTGGGAGTTTTGGCTGTCTACGATATCAACAGTTGCTTTATCTTTCGCCGAGTCGGAGATCGCTGCACGAACACCAGACATGAACGTATCGTCAAATTTATAGATCGCTACACCGATTGTTGGTTTTTTACCAGCTGCTGGAGCTGTCGTTGCTGCTGCACCTGTGGAAGCTGCTGGGGCTGTGCTTGCTGCTGGTGTTTCTGTTTTATTTCCACAACCTGCAACGGTTGCAACCAAAGCGCCTGCTACGGCAAGTGTAAGTAATTTTTTCAAGATAAGACCCTCCCTAAAAGGTATATTGTTTGTTTACATTCCTTACTATACTGGTTCAAAGAGCATAAACAAATGCAATATCCTCATGTCTTCTATCGAAATTCTCATCACTTTTCTCATCACTTAATAAAGGGGAATAGCAATTTTTGATTGTCTGACCAGAACATATTACTCAAATCAATCGCCTTAATTCCCGTTTCCACGCGCTTTGGCACCGTTTTTCCTTCAACGGCATCTACCGCACTTTTCACGCCCAAGTAACCGATGCTGAACGGATTTTGAATAATCGTTGCTTGAATGACCCCCTCTTGGAGCAGCTCTAGCTCCTCAGAGGTACTATCAAACGTAATGATTTTCACCTTTTCATTCAAATTCCGACTCTGCACCGCACTGGCAACACCAATGGAGGAGATTTCATTCAGCGCAACAATCCCATCCAGCTCTGGATGTTTGTCGATAACTTCATGCGTGAGTTTGGCGGAAAGCTCCCGATCCGTTAAACTATATACCTTGTCAATCACCTGAACTTCGGGAAACTTCGATATTTCGTCCAAAAGCCCTTTCTCCCTCAGCTCCGTGTTTCGTTCCCCTTTCCTAAAGCTCATAATAGCAATATGCCCACTCGTTCCGATCAGCTTAATCAGTTGTCGCCCTGCTAATTGACCTGCCGCATAATTATCCGCGCCAATAAAACTGCGTACATTCTTCGTTTCTACCTCAGAATCAATCGTAATGACAGGAATATGCACTTTACCCGCTTCATCCACGATAGGAGAAAGCTCCTTATAGTCATTAGCTGCTAAGACAATCGCATCCGGAAGGCTTGCAATAGACTGCTCCATCAAAGCAATCTGCCCCTTTACATCGGCCTCATCACCTGGTGCTCGAAAGTCCAGCGTCACATCAAACTCCTTCGCCGCGACCTCTGCGCCCATTTTTACCGTCTTCCAATAGTCGCCTTCTTGACTGCGGAGAATGACCTCCAGGTGCTTCTTCTGCTCAGTAGGCAAGGGTTCCACACTTTCGGTGCAGGAGGAAATCGAGAGAAGTGCGACGAGAACTGCGATCAGTAGTGGTTTCCATCTCATCCTTCGCTCCCCCCTTCTTCATCTAGTATGGCTGGAATCGTAATTCGAACGATCGTTCCTTCCTCCAGTTCACTACTTACGTGGACCCCATAGTCCATGCCAAAATAAAGCTGAATCCGCTCATGCACATTTCGCAGTCCGACACCTGAGCCCTTTTCACTTTTCACCTGACCGGTCATAATACTCTTCAGTGTTTCCTCTGACATTCCGACACCATTATCTCGAATCTCGAAGAGAATCTTCCCTTTATCCATCGTGACAATGAGCTCAATCAACCCTTCATCCACCATATACTCGATCCCGTGATAGAGCGCATTTTCCACAAAAGGTTGCAGAATCAACTTGAGCGTTTTGTAGGGAAGCACCTCTTCCGAGACGTGGATCTCATACTCAAACTTATCCTTATAACGCATCTTCTGGATAATCAAATAGTTGCGAATATGCTCGATCTCTTCCCCGATCGTAATAATATTTTTGCCTTTGCTGAGCGATATCCGGAAAAACTTCGACAGCGATGTGATCGTCGTCACAACCTCTTCCGTCCTCCCATTGCCAACCATTCGAACGACCGAATTGAGTGTATTGTATAAAAAATGCGGATTAATCTGCGATTGGAGAACCTCTAACTCATTCTTCCGCTTAATCTCCTGCTCCTCGATACTCTGATTCATCAACTCGCGAACCCTCGAAACCATCAAATTGAAGCGCCGCGAAAGCTGCTCGACCTCATCAGCTCCACGCACATGAATATACGTGTCGAAATGCCCCTTCTCCACCATTTCCATCGACTTCTTCAGTCGTTTAATTGGCTGGGAAATACGCGCAGACATGAACGAGGAAATCAACAAAATGAAGAACAGTACGATCACTAACAGCCAAATCATGAACGTCGAAATTTCCTTGCGCGTCGTCACAATTTCATCGAGATAGGAGACCCCGATAATTTTCCAGCCGATGTTATTGACCGTCCGCACAACATTTAACCGCGACTCCCCTTCGCTCTCATCCATGTATCGGCCATATGAAAATTTGAGTGCTTGCTCCACATTCTCATATTTGAGACCAATATAAATAAGCTGCTGTTGTGGATGATACACAATGCTGCCTGCCGAATCGTCAATGATATAGACATAGCCCTTCTTACCGAGGGAAACCGTCCGAAACACATCGTCCAATGTCTTGAAATTAATGTCCACCAAAATAACCGCATCAACCAATTGCCCATTCTGTTCGATCGAGACCCCTTTGCTCATGGAAACCACCCACTTGTAGGGATCTTTGAATAGGTTCTGGATATGCGGTAAAGAGAACGTGAGATGGTTTGGGTTATCGAGGGCAGACTTAAACCACGACTGCTCGAGCAGCCGTGTATTTTTGCGCATCTCGGTCTTTGGCACACCCGTGACCAACCCGCCATCCGCGGTAAATAGATGAATAGACACAATATCCTCACGCGTACTCGCGATCGTGTCTAGCTGTTCGAGCAGCTTGTCCGATGGGATGCCGCGGCTTTTGGCAATTTTGGCATCTACAACTTCGAACGTATCTGACATCCCTTTGATGTACTGCTCTAGGTTGAACTGTACTTGCTCAATCACCTGGGCCGTACTCAGAAATGCGCTCTCCTCTGCTGTTTTAGCAAATTTATTATAGAGCACCAAGGAGACAACAAGCATGACGGTTACAGTAATAAGAATGAATGACAGCGTTATGGTAAACTGAATACTTTTTACCCGCATCGTATCGAGCATTACGTTATATAAAGCCTTCAGCAGCGTACTCACTCTGCGTTTCAAAGCAGCTCTCCCCCTTCTAGTCCCTACAGCCCCTTGGCGCTGTTATTGCGATACTCCTTTGGGGAAACGCCCACATTTTTACGAAAGGAAAAGCTGAAATAATTAGCATCCGAATAGCCCACCTTCTCAGCGATTGTAAGTAGCTTCATATCCGTAGAACGTAACAGCTCTTTCGCTGCTTCCATCCGAATGTGGTTCAAATAGTTAACGAAGGTCATTTTAGTTTCTTTTTTGAAAATGGAGCTGAAATAACCGGCACTGATATGCAGATGTCCGCACACCTTATTGATCGTGATATCGCCCTCATGATAATGACTCTTCGTATAATCTTTCGCTAGATCCACGAGGTTTTTATACGTATATTGACGATCTGTTGCAATATGACTCATCATGCTCGCACACAGCTCGGCCAACCAATGCTTCGCTTCCTCCAAGGAAGTGAACTTATTAATCTCGGTAAAAGGAATGAAACTCTCGCCAAATACCTCGTCAACATTCAGGTTCGAGTCCTTAGCTGCTTTCAGAATACAAGTAAGAATTTCAAGTAAATAGATCTGATAGTCCTTCACCGACACACCGGCCTCGATGCCCTGAAACAGCTCATCAATCGTCTCTCGGATCTCTTGCATCGTGCCTACCTTAATACAGCGAGTCAACGCATGTTCCTTCACATCGTCAAATCGAACCTTATCTACGCTTCGCTTCTCCACATCATCAATGTAAATCATGCGATTGCTGCCCAGAATAAGCCTGTAGTCGAGGGAAAGAACAGCATCTTCATAAGAATAGCTAAGTTTGGTAACATCGCTTATCACACTGCCCACCCCAACAGTAAGGGTGAACTTCAAATATTTTTCCACACTCTGCCGAATTTCTTCCAGCACTCTCATCGTTTCCTGCAGCGCCGCTTCCTTGTCCTTATTCTCTCTCGCCGCTAACAAGACAACCTGATCATCATGCATGAAAACGAGTCCGAGGCCACGCTTGTTAGCGATTTCTTCGGTAATATTTAAGAGGGCGAAATATTTTAACGCCTGATCCTCCGAGTATTTCAACGATATCGACTTCGACAGTTCCTTCCGATTCTCCACATCTTCTTCCGAAATAAAGACCCCATCGATGCTCAAAACAGCCACCACATAGCTATTACCACTTAGCTCAATCCCGTAGTTCGCTGCCTTCTCAAACACCTCGTCCCGCGGGAGCTTGCGATTCATTAATGTCGCTAAGAAATTCTCCTTCAGCACCGGCATACTCTTTCGGTAATGCTCCTTAAGCAGCTGCACATCCTCACGATGCGCAACCTCTTCTTGGATGTGTCCTTTTACCTTCAAAAGGGCATTCACCAGCTCCTGTGCGGAAAATGGTTTCAGCACATATTCATCAATATGCAGCTTAATCGCCCGTTGGGCGTACTCAAATTCATCATGCCCTGTCAGGATGATGAGCTTAATCGTGGGAAAGCGCTCTCTAATTGCTTCTGCAAGCTGCAAGCCATTCATAAAAGGCATTTGAATATCCGTCACAACCACATCCGGTTGCAGCCGCTCCACCATTTCCAGCGCTTCTTTCCCGTTCTCCGCCTTGTCGACAACTTCAAAGCCAATGGCTTCCCAATTTATTTCACGGACGACACCTTCGCGTACATCCTCTTCGTCATCCACTAACAGCAGCTTGTACATGCCTGACCTCCCAGGACTCCCCAATTTGGCAACACCCCATATCGTATTTCTAATATCACCACCATTGTACTCACTGCCCATCGAATATACAAATAGAATTCATGCTTGTCTAAGGAAACATTGGTAAAAATCCCCTGCAAGGTGTTAAAATAAGCGTGGAGCATATGTAAATCTTGACACCCTATAAACAGGTATTCGGACACCGTAAGGGAACTGGCATGCCAATCCCAACCACTCCGACAATGAAAGGGAACCTGCATGCCACACCCCACCACTCCGACAATGAAAGGGAACCTGCATACCACACCCCACCACTCCGACACCGTAAGGGAACCTCAGTGCGCTATTTTCTTAAATTAGCTCATTTTTGCACCTGAAGGGAACGAGGTTCCGCTATTTTGTCGAAAATGGAGGTTTTCCACCGCTTTTCCGTGAAATAGCGGATCTACGTTCCCCTTCGGGTCTAAAGAACAGCGCAATTAGTGAAATAGCGGAACGTCGTTCCTCATTAACTAACTTTGTCGACACTACCTTATCTTATTAACACCTTAACTCTTCTGCTTTCTCATTTCATTCGTATCATTCATTATTTAGGAGGTTAATCATTTGAATATCGCACCTATTGAGCGCATCGCTTCCCGCATCAAAGAAAACGTTGGTCACGTTATTATAGGCAAGAACGATACCGTCGAGCTTCTCATCATCGCACTGATCGCATCCGGTCACGTGCTGCTCGAAGATGTCCCCGGCACAGGTAAAACCCAGCTTGCGAAGGCACTGGCTCGCTCCCTTGACGGCTCCATGAAGCGCATCCAGTTCACGCCCGACTTGCTGCCGTCCGATKTAAGCGGCATCAATTTCTTCAACCAGAAGCTGGGCGAATTCGAATTCCGCCCTGGCCCGCTCTTCGCGCACATCGTGCTCGCCGATGAGATTAATCGCGCGACGCCTCGCACACAGTCCAGCTTGCTGGAGAGCATGGAGGAGCGCCAGGTCAGCATCGACGGGGAAACGCGCAAGCTGGAAGCGCCGTTCCTCGTCATTGCTACGCAGAACCCTGTCGAGAATCAGGGGACCTTTCCCTTGCCGGAAGCGCAGCTCGATCGCTTCCTGATGAAGTTGTCCCTCGGCTATCCGACGGCAGCCGAGCAGGTCTTGATCTTGCAGCGCTACCAGCAGCAAGATCCGCTGGATCAGCTGCTGCCGGTCGTGAGCCGCGCGGAGCTGCTCGAAGCGCAGCTGCTGTTCACGCAGGTGCGCGTCAGCGACGAGCTGCTGCACTACATCGTGCAGCTCGCGGAAGCGACGCGCACGCATGCGGACTCCGCGCTCGGCGTCAGCCCGCGCGGCGTGCGCGCCTTGATGAAGGCGGCGCAGGTGTACGCGGCGCTGCGCGGCCGCGATTACGTGCTGCCGGACGACGTCAAGGCGCTGGTCGCGCCCGTCTGGGCGCATCGCGTACTGCTGCGCACGCGCTCACGCCAACAGGATCAGCAGGTGCATGCGCTGCTGACGAACATACTGGCCATTACCCCCGTTCCTACGGAAGTGAAGATGGGGTAACGGACGGATGAGCATAAGCTGGATTGTCATTATCGCTGCCGCTCTCTTCTTTCTCCAGTTTCAGTTTTTCGCCCGCTGGGGATTTCGCGGACTTCGCATTGAACGAACCTTTAATACGACACATTGCCATGTCGGCGATGATATTCTCATGATTGAAACCATCGTGAATCGTAAGCTTGCACCGATTCCCTGGCTGCGCCTGGAGTCAACGATTCATGCCGGACTTCACTTCACGCAAATGAATAATCTGGAAGTGAGCAGCGGCTCCCTTTTTCAAAATCACCGCAGTCTATTCAGCCTTATGCCCTATACCCGCATCGTGCGGCGCCATGGTGTGCATGCAGCCAAACGCGGCTGGTACAAGCTGGAAACCATCGCTGCAACGATGGGTGATTTCGTCGGTTTGCAGGCTGCTTCTACCACGCACCGTATACACGTAGAGCTTCTGGTATATCCGCGTCTGGTGAATCGCGATGACATTCCACTCTTGTCTAGTCGGTGGCAAGGCGATGTGACGGTCCAACGCTGGATTATGCCTGATCCTTTTCTCGTTTCCGGTGCAAGGGAGTACCGCTATGGCGATACGATGAATAGCATTCATTGGAAAGCAACGGCGCGCAGCCAGCGGCTTCAGGTGTACAACCGAGAATTCACGGCTGATCCCCGATTACTTATCGTCGTTAACAGTCAAGTCACCGAAACGATGTGGGATGCGGTAACCGACCCTGAACTGGTCGAAAAAGCCCTCTCCTACGCAGCAACATTAGCCGAACATGCCATTAGCCGAGGTGTTCCTGTCGGTTTTGGCTATAACGGTTGGCTGTTAAATGAACCAGGTGCTCCCGTGTACTGTGCGCCTGAAGGCGGCTGTGGGCAGTTGGAACATCTTTTTCAAACGATGGCAAAGCTTGCGATCTCTTGTGCCCGCTCCTGTGAAGATTTTCTCGATTATGGCATCGAGGTGGAAGGTGAGGCGCTGGATATCATCCTGCTGACCGCCTTCGTTTCTGAGGGGATGGCACGCAGCATCGAACGACTTGAAGCATCCGGACATTCCGTCTTCCTTGTCCCCTTGCAACATAATCTTCTTGACCTCAGTGATAAGGAGGCGGCTCCATCCGATGCTCAAGCCCTTGCTTAATCCAACGAATTCTCCACCTTCTCGTTTATCCTACTTTCTACGGGGATGCGGTCTTGTACTCTTATTCGGCTTCGTTGAACTGATTATCTTTGCTCCATTAGTTACATTATCTCAAGTATATGTGTTCGATAGTGTACTTGCGCTAACTTGCATCCAGCTGCTGCTTTGCTTCGTGATCGGTGCTTATGTTGGACAAATGAATTGGCTCTCTCGCAAAGGGTACGAGTTCCTTGTCTGTGTGGCTGCAGGTTACGGATTATCTTATTTATTTCAAAAAGAAGCCTTGCACGTTGCTTTATGTGCGGCAATTGGTGCACTCCTCGTTTATCGGGGGATTCGGTATACCAAAGATGGGGGGCTCTCCCTTTATCCACCTGGTGTCTTCGTAATCTCTGGTGTGATGTACTTCATTGGTGTACCGATTATGACCCGAGTGGAACTTATGCATCCATACAAAATAGCCTTAAACGGGCTCGGATTCGCTACGCTGATCCTCTTCTTCTTTATTACGAATCGCTCGCAGCTTCTTGTCGCTACCTTAGCAGGGAATGATCGCGCTGCCGCCTCGTCGTTGTCTCAAACCGTGAAACGTTCCAGCCGCATTTGGTTAATCGGCTTTATTGCGGTTATCGCTGCCGTCGGTTACTTTCAGCAGGTCAAGCAAGTCCTTATGCGCCTTCTACATGGCACCCTAGCTTGGCTGCTGGGATTGATGTCATCCGAAGAACCACCTGCTGTTCCCGAAGCCAGCCCTTCAGCGCCGCCTCCGATGGAACTTCCGCTAGCTGCACCGCATGAACCAGGTTGGTTTGGGATTCTCATGCAGTATCTTGTGCAAATTGTGGGCTATGTGTTAGTCATTGCACTCATCCTCGGCTGCCTCTATCTGATCTTGATGAAGCTTGCACCCGCGCTTCTCGCCTTCATTCGGCGCTTTTGGAAACGATCGCTGCGTCGTGAGCAAGGTGATTCAACTGACGGTTATACCGACGAGAAAGAAGCCCTTCTCGATTGGAGAAAGCTTCCTAACCTATGGTGGCGTAAAGCAAGTTCGAAACTGTGGTCAACATCCAATCGCGAGCCGTCTTGGTCACAGCTACCGAACAATCAGGAGCGTATCCGCTATCTGTACCGTGTGTTGATTGGGCAGGCGAGCAGAAGCGGTTATACCTTCAAGCGCGCGTTAACCCCCAACGAAACAGGCTGGGAGCTCACGCATCAAACACAGCTTGCAGAAGCTTCGGTTCACGCGCTTACCACAGCTTATAATCGTGTGCGATACGGAGGAGAAACGTTCACAAACGAGGAGCTTGCTGAGGTGCTCCAAACGCTGGATCCGAGCGTTCGGAGTCAGTTGAAATGAGACAAGCCCACCCTATTTCATACCCTTTTATTTCCAAATGGTGCAAAAAACAATCTACTTTCTAAGCATGCGAACGAGCATTTTGAAAATAACCGTCACATATTTTCAAAACTTCGCATATACATAATTGTTTGAATACATTCGATTGAGGTGGTTTTGAGATGTTAGCATTAAAAACCGGATCAGAAAAAGAAGAAGTGCTTCACACGCTTTATGAAATGGGCTTGGATCAAATCGCCAGATGGATCCTCGTGTTACCCGAAGACAGGTGGGAAAGCATGTTTCTCTCGACATGGCCAACACTTGCCAAAAAATGCGGCTTTCACAGATAGCTGCTTTTACATACAGAGAGGTGGATATGAGTTAAGGAGTCAATTGAAAACGCTCTGTACCATCACGGTACAGAGCGTTTATTTGTGTTTTATTCTCTCTCTATAACTCGCTCAACCTTCTTCTGACAGGTTTTACATATGCCATCTAGTACGATACCTATTTTCTCCAGATTCACTGAATAGTCGATAATCGTCGTTTCTCCCATACATTTTGCGCAATAAACATTCGATAAAAGACGCGTGCGAAATGTTTCCGGAATCGCAAGCCATTCTTTCATAGCCGCAAATGATTGAATATTATTCTTCTTACTCACGGGTCGACCACCTTTTCAGTTTAGGGATATTTCTCGTAAATAGCCCCGTTAGAAATCTCGGAAAGCCAAACTCCACTAATTTCCCTTTAACCAGATTTCTCATCTCTTCAACCGTTAGATCAGGCATCGTAAACGCCCCATCCTGATAGCAATGACTGCAGTACATCTTGCTCTTACTACCCGATTTCTCCGTACCGCCGCCTTGCTCATCACGAGCGAGAGGCATCCCGCAGCTCTGGCAGTTCTTGTAGGCAACTTCCATTTCATTCAATCCCCTCTAAAGCTAGCTTTTCCTTTCATCATACCAACATAACTTTCAAATGCAATGAAAAGCTTAGGATTGACGAGAAATGCTTACGCATCCCATGTTCAAGCGCTTTCAATAAAGGATTGTTACTAGGTGAAAGAGAATTTAGTAAAGATAGATAGGCATAATCCGTAGATCTTATCTTTACTGCTAGATTTACTTGACTACCGCACAACTTGAAGGAGGATCCCGTTTGAAGTCCGTCACTGTGAAAGATTTAGTTGAACGCTTTTCGCTCGAAGTTCTCGCTGGCCATTCGGAGCTCCACCGTCCTATTACCAAAACGAAGGCACACCGCCCTGGCCTAGAATTTGTCGGCTATTTTGAATATTTTCCACAAGCACATGTACAGCTATTAGGTCGTAAAGAAATCACTTACCTGCATAAGCTTAGCGAAAATGAAAGAAATTTGCACATCGGTAATATCGTCAAATATCACCCGCCTTGTTTCGTCGTGACGAGAAACCAAGAAGGCTTGAAATACTTAAAGAAGTACTGCGAAGAAGAACGAATCCCCCTTCTCCGCACGAGCGCCCCTACGAGCAAATTCCAGGACTTGGTTGATTTATTTTTGAGCAAATCATTAGCTCAAGAGATCGCCGTTCACGGGGTCTGCGTCAATGTTTCAGGGATCGGCATCCTGCTGCGTGGGAAGTCCGGGGTTGGCAAGAGCGAAACAGCCCACACGCTGATCCGCAGAGGGCATCGCCTAGTCGCCGATGATATCGTCGTGCTCAAGAAAATTAGCCCGGAAACGCTGCTCGGCACGCACAATGGCAAAACAAAGGAATTCCTCGCACTGCGCAGCGTTGGACTCATCAATGTCTCACGGCTTTATGGCCGCAAAGCTTTTCAAGATGAAACACGCATCGTACTCGATATCGAGCTGACCAAGTGGCAGGAACACGCTCTAAATAATGATTTAGAGTTAGAGCCTACCTTCACCGATTATATGGACATTTCGATTCCCCATATTGAAATCCAACTCCAGCCTGGACGTGATGTAGCCGGTCTAATCGAAGCTGCCGCCAATAGCTGGTATCTGCGTCAACAAGGCTACAGTGCAGCAGAAGAATTCATGCAACGCCTGCAATCTGACACCGATTAGCTCCATGTCTTTCATTTTGTAGTTTTACGTATACCGTCCTAAAACCTCCCTTCGGCTCGAAAGCTTTAGCGGAGGTGTTTAAGATGCACAAAAGAATGAAAATAACGATTATTGCTATTGGAATGGCTACCCTGATGCTCTGTGGTTGGACGGCGTATGCGGCAACTTCATCCAGCGTGGCGACATCTACAGCCATCCAAGGTAAGCTATCGGCCCTGACGGCAGATTCAATTACTTTACATACGGATACTGGTGATCAAACTGTCCCGTTGGCTTCATCCGTCTGGGTGTACCTGAATGACGAGAAGGCTCAGCTAAGCGATTTGAAGACTGGGAGTGAAATTGAAGTCATTCTGAATAACAAGAAACAGGCCGCTTATGTAAAAGGATCTTCTGAAAGCTCGATCGCTACTGAATCCGCACAGCCTGTATCTCCCGTTCCGAGTGAATCCCCTGTACCTGATTTGGCGGCTCCCAGCCCAACCGTGGGACCAACCGCCTCACCTACGAAGGTGGAAAACAAGCCAGAAGCTTCCTCATCAGGTAGCCGTTCTGACCTGAAGGATGTAGATATTCGTGTAGATGGGCAGCATTTCAACTTTCATTTGAAGCAAATCAAAGGAGCGCAAGGTTCTCAGTATGATCTGAGCATCCAGTCTCCGCATGCCGGCAGAATTCATCTCACAGGATCGCAAGCCCAAGCTTGGATCTCCAAACTACTTGGTTCTGTTGACTTATCCGCACCAGGTGCGCAGGAGACCGTGAGCCAGCAGCTTGCCAAACAATACAATTTAGAAGCCGGCAAATTGAATGTTCATTTGAACGTACATTCCGATGATAAAGAGGATGACAAAGAGGACGACAAAGAGAACAACAAGAAACCTCAAAAAGAAAAAAGTAATGATAAAAAGTCCGGTAACAACAATAAGCATGACTAATCTTCAATGATTGTCAACCATGATAAAAAACCAGTTAACAGCCGATTTTACGGATGTTAACTGGTTTTTTTTGCAGGTGCATTCAATCGCCTTAGGAGTAGTTTTGACTCAACGAATCGCTCAAACGTTCGTGCAAGGTGAGTACTCGTTATGGACGCACGGGACGCGTACACGGGATCGCCGCAGGCAAGCGTTATTGTTGGAGTTTGTAGGTTTTGAGACAATTACTCGGTACATTTGTACTAACTGGAAAAGGTACAGCTATTTACGCGAAATTTCCTCGAAATCTCGATTTAACTGGAAAACATGTAGGTAAAAATGCCTCTTTTGCGCAGATCGGTTCATATGGATAAAATTAACTGTAGGTTCTCCATCTATTCTGCGTTTAATCGAAAAATTTCGGAATTTAAATGTAGAAAATCCATCTATTCGCCTCGAGCACAGCAGCTTTACGGAACTTCCCCCCAACCATTACCATTCTGACTCAGTAATACATTCTTTCTACTTTACTCTTACTCTTACTCTTACTCTTACTCTACTCCTCCCCCTACCCCCTCTATACTAGCAACCAAGCATGTCATACATCATCATGGCATGCAAAATTTACTTCCGCTTCTCTTTCCCATGT
The DNA here is from genome assembly GCF_056398345.1 of Paenibacillus sp. 01T442. Taxonomy (NCBI): domain Bacteria; kingdom Bacillati; phylum Bacillota; class Bacilli; order Caryophanales; family Paenibacillaceae; genus Paenibacillus; species Paenibacillus sp. 01T442. Next base: position 5,140 of record NZ_JBFTPF010000041.1, on the reverse strand, counting down.
CCATGTCCTTGTTCGGCTTGCTTTTGCTGCTCCTTGTCCTTCTTCGCTGATGATTCATTCGAGGAGGAGATTTCCTTCTCAGGTCGCTCGACAATCATCGGAATGTCAAAAGGTACAACAGGTGTTTGAGCTAAGGCACGACTGAGCATCTCACGAAATAATACGGCAGGTACGGCCCCACCCGAGGTTGTTAAATAATGCGTCGCATCCGTTCGGTCATAACCAACCCATACCGCTGCCGTCAACTCCGGCGTATAGCCAACGAACCAGGCATCTTTGGCACTTCCGCTGCCGATCCCATCAAATTCCTTCGTATCCGGCAGTTGTGTCGTACCTGATTTCCCTGCAACGGGACGATTCATAGCCGCATTCTTCCCCGTCCCCTGCGCTACGGCCGTCTGCAGCATCGCCGTCATCGTGTTGGCTGTTTCAGCGCGCATCACCGACTGTCCCTTAGCTTTCGCTTGAACAAGCAGGTGTCCGTCATTTGTCTCGATTTTGGCGATCAAGTGTGCAGGGTTCAGGACTCCCTTCGCTGCAAAAGTACTAAACGCCTGTGCCATCTGCAGCGGAGATACCCCCTCGGAGAGCCCGCCAAGCGCGATGCCCAACTGCCGGTCTTGTGTGGGTAGACTTATCCCCAATGACTTCGCAAACTTCAAGCCATTGTCGATGCCTATCTCATGTAAAAGCCACACTGCAGGAACATTCCAAGATGAAGTAATGGCCTCTTGCATCGATACTTGCCCCCTCGACTGGTGATCCCAATCTTGCGGCTGATAGCCTTCAATATTCAGCGGTCCATCAAACAGCATGGTTGACGGCTTGTAGCCTAACTCCAGAGCAGGGCCATACACAGCGACTGGCTTAAAAGCCGATCCTGGCTGTCTCCTCAACTGGGTGGCATGACTGAAGCCCCGAAATACGCCTTCCCCGCGTCCACCAGCTAGCGCTCTAACACCACCTGTTTTCTGGTCGACGATAACAGCACCACTCTGAATGAGCTGATCTGGCTTGCTTTCAGGGAATAGACTGTTATTGTTAACCACATCAATTACTGCTTTCTGTACCGTTGGATCCAGCTCTGTCGTAATACGCAAACCGCCTGTAAGCAATTGTTCTTCCGTAAAACCGTAGAGAGTTACAGCCTCATCAATCACAGCATCCACATACGCCCGATTTCTCCCTTTGGCCTCATCCATATTGACCGTCTTCACGGCTCCAAGTGCTGAAGCATCGGCTTTCTCGTATTCTTGCTGAGTTATTTTACCTTCCTTTAGCATCAACTTGAGAACCGTATTCCTTCTTTCCAGCGCTTGTTCTTCATTTTGAAAAGGGGAATAATGACTAGGTGCCTTCGGTAATGCCGCTAACACCGCAGCTTCTGGCAAGGTGAGGTCTGTCACATTTTTATTAAAATATGTTTTCGCAGCCCCCTGTACCCCCCAACTGCCCTCACCGAAATAAATCTTGTTCAGATACATTTCCAGAATGTCATTCTTACTATAGCTCGTCTCTATTTTGATCGCATACGCCGCTTCCCGCAATTTACGACCTACCGTTTTATCCGCTGTTAAGAAAAGATTCCGAGCTAATTGCTGCGTAATGGTACTGGCACCTTCCGAATAGCTTCCTTTGAGCACATCGCGGCCAACTGCGCGGAAGATCGACTTCATGTCTACCCCCTTATGCTCGAAGAAACGTCGATCCTCCACCGCGACAATGGCATCGACCAACACCTGCGGGATGTCCTTAAAAGGCACTGCATCGATCTTTGACGCCGACAACTGAGAAGCGATTTGACCATTCTTATCAAGCACAACAGATGCCTCTGGAAGCGGCTGATTCAACAGCGACACATCAAGTCCTTTTATGTACAAAGTGCTCATTAACGCCACACCCACACCCATGACTAGGACTACGCCAACACTAACTTGCCAGAAGCGCCGAGGTATTTTTTTAATTTTTAACATATATCATTCCCCCTAACGTACCTCATAGCTATTCGTATGATGGCTCCATTAAGTGTCGTATGCGTGCAGGAAGACACAAAAAAACCTTCAACCCATCAATGATAGGTGAAGGTTTATCACATTAAGCAATCGACGTCGGTGCTCCAAAAACACTCGTGTATCCGCTAATCCCACTCAAAATCCGCTCCATGTCATCCTTGCTCATCGTACCATAGCGCTCTACAGCATCCACGATTTTGGGAAATAAATGCACATCCCCCGCACTTGCAAAACCGCATACGCTTGGGAACGACAACACGAAGTGCACACAGGCATCGATAATCTCTTGCTGATCAAAAGGCTCATACCACGTCGCATACGCACGCTCCGCCMCCTCAATCCAAGGCGCCTTAGCAATCGCTTTAATCACCCGAATCGCTGTCTGCTGCTTGTTCGCTTCTTCCATCAGAGCATCTACAGCCTCACGATAGTCAGGTAAGCCATACATGTAGTAGTTCAGCGGGAAGAGTATGGTGGCAAAAGGGAACCTACGCAGCGCTTCCAAATGAACCGCCGGCGCCTCATGCCCGTGACCGGTGATCCCGATGTCCTTCACAACACCCTCGCTTTGCGCTTCTAATGCCGCTTCCAGCGACCMGCCCTTGGCCGTGCAGCGATCCAATTCCTCCATCGATCCCACCGCATGCAGTTGTAATAGGTCGACGGAATCTACCTTCATTCTCTCCAAGGAGCGATAGATTTCTTCCTTTGCTTCCTTTTTCGTTCTTTGCCCTGTTTTGGTAGCTAAAAAGATATCATTCCGCACCCGGCTTATCGTCGGGCCCATCCGCATTTCTGCGTCTCCATAGCTCGCCGCCGTATCAAAATGATCCACGCCATGTGCCAACGCGAAAGCGATTGAGGCATCTGCCTCCTGCTGTGTAACCTGGCCAAGACTAGCTGCACCAAACATCAACACAGAAGTTTCCTTATTTAATCGGCCTACTGTTCTCTTCAACATCTTTAGATTTGCTCCTTTTGTAATCGAGTATGTATTCCCTTTATTTACAAATCTAATTACATTAAAACCTCAGTCCGCAGAAATCTGTTTCATTTGCTTCCTCAGATTGACCTGTAACACACCGGCTGCTAGCAGTAGCGCACATCCTGTTAATAAAAATACAGAATGTATCCCTACTAGACCTCCTAGGAATCCGCCAATCAAAGGGCCGATCATCATCCCTAATTGATTCGATGTTTGATTAAGACTCATCGCTCTCCCTCGGAAGTCAGCATCGGAAGCTTTCACAATAAGCGCGCTCAGTGCCGGATAGACCGCAGCGAAAAATAACCCATAACTGAAACGAAGCACACCAAAAGCGATCAAATTATGCGCAGCCAACTGCAGTAGGTTCCCAACACCGCCGCCAATTAAGCCAATGAGCAGTGTTTTGTCATAGCCGATTCGCTGCCCGATAATGCCCCATCTTGATCCCATGATGACGGTCGCTACGCCGGCAGCCGAGAAAATAATACCCGAGCTGAGTGATGCCCCCTTGGCGCTTCCACCAATTTGTACCACATATATCGTTAAAAGCGGTTCCAAAATCATCACCGAAGTTGCCACTAATACGGTTAATCCAAAAATGGATAATAACTGCTTATTGGCAGTCGCTTGCTTAATATCCTGAAGCACACTTGGGCGTGCCCCCGCCTTCTTGTGATGTACTTCCTTCACGCCGACTACGGCGATCACAGCAGAAATGAGTACGACAAACCCAGATGCCAAGAAACATTCTCTTGTCCCTACCCAGTGACTGAGCATGCCCCCGAACAAGGGGCCCAGGATGCTTCCAGCTGCCGTCGCCGTTGACATGACACTTAAGGCATAACCAACATGCTTCTCTGGTGTGTTCGTACTGACTAACGCCATCGATGCGGGGATATAGCCCGCCATAAGTCCCTGCAGAACACGAACAACAATAAACGTATACGGATCATTCACGAAATAGTTTAGAAAATAGACGGCGCTTAAGCTTAGCCCTGAACGGAGCAGCATCGGTTTCCTGCCATATTTGTCAGCCAGTGAGCCCCAAAAAGGTGCGATCACGGCACTTGCGAGAAAGCTCACCGAAAACGTGATCCCTGACCATGCCTCCAAGCCACTATGTATACCCAAGTCTTCTTGTAAAAATATAGGGATAAACGGGATCGAGAGTGTATACGCCATCGCGCAAAAGAATGCCCCAATCCATAAAATAAATAGATTCCGTCTCCAGCGTAGTTCCATCTTGTAGCCCTCCTCCCTGTCTACTATACACCAACACAAACTTGAATCCCAGTTATTAGTAGACGTTGATGCACAAAAAAAGCATAGACATTATCAGCATGAAGCTGACAGTCTATGCTTTCTTTCTTGATCGGGACGACACGATTTGAACATGCGACCCCCTGCTCCCAAAGCAGGTGCTCTACCAAGCTGAGCTACGTCCCGATACGATTGTGATAAAAAATGGCGCGCCCTGAGAGATTCGAACTCCCGACCTTTTGATTCGTAGTCAAATACTCTATCCAGCTGAGCTAAGGGCGCTTATGAAAATGGAGCGGAAGACGGGGATCGAACCCGCGACCCTCGCCTTGGCAAGGCGATGCTCTACCGCTGAGCCACTTCCGCATAGGGATCCCCAAGCCGTAAGATACGACTTGGGGATGTTTGATGCGCGTAGAGGGACTTGAACCCCCACGGTCGCCCGCTAGATCCTAAGTCTAGTGCGTCTGCCAATTCCGCCATACGCGCATGCTGGTAAATCTGAGAGACTTTAGTCTTCGCCTAAAGATCCCTATATAATGAAATGGTGAGTCATGTAGGATTCGAACCTACGACACCCTGATTAAAAGTCAGGTGCTCTACCAACTGAGCTAATGACTCAAAAAATTGGTTGCGGGGGCAGGATTTGAACCTGCGGCCTTCGGGTTATGAGCCCGACGAGCTACCGAGCTGCTCCACCCCGCGTCATTCATGTAAGCTCCCGTTAGGGAAACTGCTTGGCAACGTTCTACTCTCCCAGAACCCTGCGGTTCAAGTACCATCGACGCTGGAAGGCTTAACGGTCGTGTTCGAGATGGGAACGCGTGGATCCCTTCCGCCATCATCACCAAACAGTCAAAGCGTTTGTTTGCGCCTTGAA
>NZ_JBFTPF010000040.1:0-59884 GCF_056398345.1 Paenibacillus sp. 01T442 | reverse complement strand
ATAGTTATCCCAGTCTTAAAGGCAGGTTACCTACGTGTTACTCACCCGTCCGCCGCTAGCTTATCCCGAAGGATAAACCCGCTCGACTTGCATGTATTAGGCACGCCGCCAGCGTTCGTCCTGAGCCAGGATCAAACTCTCCATAATAGTTTGGACAATTGCTTGTCCGTATATCTGAAAGCTTAATTGCTCATTTGAAGCTAGCGAGATTTTGCAATCTCTTTTATAGTCGATTACTCGACTGTGCTTACTCACTCGTTGTTCAGTTTTCAAAGATCAATTTCTTTCACTTTACATCGCCATCCGTTTAGCGGCGACTTTTTAAATATATCACAGTCCCACCCAAGATTGCAAGTCTTTATTTTGAAAGTTTATTTGAACATCTTTTACAATTGGACTCACTCGCTTTGTTTCGAAGTGACGAGTTATAAAATAACACAGGTGGAGAGGGTAAGTCAAGCACTTACCCCCTATTTTTTCTGAGCTTGGTAATTACGGTTTCTTGCGTACTTTGATATTTCCTTTGGTGTCGCTAAGCGAGCATACATCCTGAAGATGACCTTGTATCTGGATTCTATAGCTCCCTTTATCTCTTGATCAATTCTCTTATCATTGAGATCGAAAAGCATTTCATCTAATTCTTTACGGAGTACATAATCTAATTCTCTGCATTCTCTCTCATTGAACAAAAATCCGAGCATACATCCATCCAAACCCCTCTCGACTGTAGAGATTCATGGCACTAACATTTTGCTAGACGTGGAGAGTTGAGCCAATTATGCCCCTCTTCTTTTCCGCCTTATTGTTATGCTCAGATTTTGCCAATTTTATGACGAGATACTGAAAATATTTTACAAATGCACCAACCAGTAGGTAAGTGTGCTTTCAATTATAGCAGCAATCAAAAGGAGGACAACGATTCCCATACTTAGTGGTTTGGTCAACTGAAATACTCTAATCAATTCAATTCGAGCACTTCTTTTCTCAGCTGGCACAAGTAGCTGTGCACCCATTTTCCAAACCAACATCCCTATCTTCAATCCATATGCGCACGCGAGCAAAATAACAGGGATCTCAATGATACCATGCGGCAATATCCCTTTAAGAACGATCGATAATGTACTTTCATGTGTCTGCAAAGATAGTACATAACCTAGAATCATTCCATTAGCARTTAACATAAAGAGCGGTAATACACCTAGGAAAATCCCACAGAAAACGATAAGCACCGACTTAATCGCGTTATTTAAAAAGATAAAAATGAACAGCCACACCTGCGGGTTTTCTTTAGTACTTATTGATTTAATCATAGGCTGGAGTCCCTCTAATTGCTTTTCCAAGAAATGCGTAAATTGCTCGGAATTAGCCCACCCCATATACAAACTAAATCCAAAAACGAGAACAACCACAATAAAGTAATGCTTCATTTCTTTAAAATGTCTAAACAATGCCGGAAAATTCATTTTGTAATTCCTCCAATTTCGGAAGCATAAGTGCCATGTGTACGAGCATACATTATTTACTAAAGGTTATACAAGCTATCTATGGCTTGACATAAAGGAGGTACAAGCTGTTTATGAACTACTTTTTTGTAATCAACGCACGCAAATTTAAACAATATTTATTTATTGCTCTTGCCATCATCTTCTCCGCGGCCATTGTATATTCCGAACAAAGTAATGTATCTGTCTTTATGAACTCCGAGCCTTCGGCTATCTACAGCGTGCAGACCGAAAAGAAGGTCATCGCCCTTACCTTTGATATTTCATGGGGGGATACTCGAGCTGAACCAATCTTGAAAATCCTAAAGGACAATGGTGTTAAGGATGCGACTTTCTTCTTATCTTCGCCCTGGAGTAAGAGCCATCCCGACATTGTCTCACATATCAAAAGTTATGGATTTGAGATTGGCAGTCACGGAAACAAATTTGACAACTACAGCGACCTTAGCGATGAGGAAATCCGAAATGAGATTTCTACTGCACATGGCATTTTAACAGAATTAATTGGCAAGGAGCCTAATCTCATTCGTCTACCAAACGGCGACTTTGACAAGCGTGTGTTACGCATTGCTGATGATCTTGGCTATTCCGTCATCCAATGGGATACAGACTCACAAGATTGGCTGAATAAAGGCGTCGACACCCTTGTAAACCGTGTAGTGAGCAAGGCACATCCTGGCGATATCGTTCTTCTCCACGCGAGCGACTCATCCCAACAAACACATGAGGCTTTGCCCGCTATCATTCAACAACTAAGAGAAAAGGGATATCAGTTCGTAAGTGTAAGTGAGCTCATTAAGCAAACCCAGGTGGAAACAACCCCTGTCGAGGATCAAGCCATGAAACAAATCCATTAGTATTTATGAAAAGATTTGAAAAAAGAGCTAATCAAATTAGCTCTTTTTGTTATCCAATATTTTATGTAGGGTAAGAATTTGCCATGCATTACAGACGAACAATGGTGCCAACATAAATAGACTTGATGCTGAATTGTCCAATTTCAATGCTGGTACTGCCTCAAGTACAGTAACTGCCGTCATGAAAAATAAAGTAGGAATGAATGCATTCCGATTCGTCATTTTCACCTTCCAATAGCTTACTGCTAAAGAAATCACTAATACGCAAACAGGCAAGATGAAATATCCAAGCAGCGATTCAGAACTATTGAAATTCGTTTTCCTCAAGTAGACAAGGTCGAATAAAACAACAATAACAACGGCAAGCTGTAACAAGTCCCATACTGTTTTGGATCGTATAATACCAACAGCGATGAACCTAACGATTAAATATGCGAAGAAGCCCATTTGACTCAATACACTTATCGTAGCTCCACCGAGAATCATATTAATCAAATTAAATCCGACCGCCGATAAGCCCATTACAGAAAATTCTTTGTCTGAAAATTGAAGGATAAGTCCAACCCCAGTAGACACTACAATCCCTAATACTAATGTTGTCCAAAATAAGTGAAACCATTTACGCAAAGTCACTTTTAATTACCTCCACACATCAACTCTAATTGTTAATTGTACCAATCTTTGCGATAAAAAGCCAATAATGTTCCCTTATATTCTGCCCCTAACCACACATACTAAGACCATTAAAGTTAAGGGAAGGGAGCATGTAGTTATGTTAAAGACAAGACTTAGAAAGCTTCAGGTCCTACCGGCTATATCATTGGCTTTTCTTCTCGCCTCTTGTGGTACAGATAACTCTTCACAAGGCCAGTCACAAGCCAATACGTACAAAGAACAAAAGACAATGATCCTCGATATTCTGAAATCAGATGATGGTAAAAAAGCAATAAGTGCTGCAAATCGAAGTATCATGAATGGAGATGTAGGTGCTAACAGTGTTGCTGGCCAATCACAAATTAAACTACTATCCGCTAATGAGTCCCTTCAGCTTCAAATGGCTGTCAAGGATGTACTGACCGCTAAGGAAAATAATATGTTTTTGACCGATATGATGAAGGATCCTAAGTTCGCAGGTGACTTTGCCACAGCGATCCAAAAAGAAACCAAACAGATGTTCAAGGAATTGCTCAAGGACCCTACCTACCAAAAATCACTGATTGATGTTATGAAAAACCCAGATTATGAGAAGATGGTTCTTGATGTTATGAAAACAGCACCATACCGCCAACAAATGATGACTGTCATGGAGGAATCCATCCAAAGCCCTCTTTTCAGAGCGCAAATGGTTGAATTGCTTAAGTCTGCTATCGTCCAGCAAAGCAAGCCTGATCAAATGCCATCCGCAAAGAGTACGGAAAAAAGTGATGATAAATCCAAAGAAGGAGATAAAAAGCAAGATAGCGGGGATGAAAAACAAAAGGATGATTCTTCGGGAGACTCCCAAAAACAAGGTGATGAGAAGAAAGATGGAGGTTCTAATTCTTAAAAAAAAGGAAGAGTTGGCAGATTCCCTCTGCTTCCTCTTCCTTTTTTTCACTATTTATCTAGCTTCGCAATCAACCGATCCGCTATTTCCAAATAGATTTGCCCCGCTTTGGATTCCGCTTTATATACGGAAGGCGAGTAATCCTTTTCAGATATATGATTATCAGGCGCTCCTAACGGAATTTGCGCTAATAGCTCACTGTGAAGATCTTCAGCAAGTTTAGCACCTCCACCTTTACCAAAAATATGATCAATGCTGCCATCCCTACTTTCATAGTAAGACATGTTCTCAACGATACCCAAAATTTCATGGTTCGTTTGAATGGCCATCGCACCAGCCCTAGCAGCTACAAATGCTGCTGTAGCATGTGGCGTCGTAACAATGATCTCTTTACTTTGCGGTATGAGCTGATGCACATCTAGTGCGACATCGCCAGTACCCGGAGGAAGGTCTAAGAGGATGTACTCCACATCTCCCCAATTTACTTCGTTGAAGAAGTTGCGTAGCATTTTGCCTAACATCGGCCCACGCCATACAACAGGTGCATTGTCTTGGACAAAGAACCCCATCGATATCACTTTTACCCCAAATTTCTCAACGGGAATGATCACGTTTTCTACTAACTGCGGCTGTTCTTCAATCCCCATCATATCCGGAATACTAAATCCATAAATATCCGCATCAATGATCCCAACCTTTTTCCCTTTACGAGCCAGCGCGACTGCCAGATTAACTGTTACTGTTGATTTACCAACGCCACCTTTGCCACTCGCAACGGCGATAAACTCAACTGTAGAGGATTGTCCAAGAATCGGCTGCTGAATTGGAGGTTGTACAGGGGTCTGAGGAGTAGTATTCGACTGTTGTGAAGTTCCTTCCAAACGACTCCGCTCATGGTCCGTCATCAACCTAAACCGGATATGAACTTGGGATACTCCTATATTTGCTAAAGATTGTTGAATGAATGCTTTGGCTTGCTCCTTATATCCTTCATCCTCGGTTACTACGAGCAAGCTTAATGATACCGCATCTTCCTTCACCATTACATCACGAATCAAATTTAATTCCACTACACTTTTATTAAACTGGGGGTCTATTAGCTTATTCAACGCTTCTAGAATTTGATCTTTATGTACCATAGCCACATCACACCTTTATTGGGACATTGTATTCGCGGCTTTTATTATAACACATTATGAGGCAGAACCCACTTTTTCACCTGCATAATATCTCAAAATCCCTTGATATACCGAAGCTGCCAACATCTTCTGATAGTTCTCATCCGCTAATAACTTAGCCTCTTCTGGATTTGAAAGAAAACCTACCTCAACGAGTGCGCTTGGAATCTTTAAAGTTTTCAACAGATACACAGTCTTATCAGCCATCTTCGCCACACGATCTGTATTTTCTAGATTACGTCTAAGTTCGGACTGAATGAGTGCCGCTAGGTTGGGATTGTCAGGATTATTCAAATAATAGAACGTTTGTGCGCCTCTCCATTTATCAGATGGAATACTGTTCAAATGGATACTCAAAAACATATCGGCATTATTGTTCTGAATCAGGTCCGCCCGGTTGTGGAGATCCTGCGTCTTCCGTTTGCTATAGCCTTTGGTGCCCGATTCCGCTAGATCAGTATCCGTTTCTCTTGTTAAAACCACGATCGCACCGGCTTGTTGCAAGTAGTCGCGTAGCCACAAGGTTATAGCTAGATTGATATCTTTCTCAATGATACCATCCTTGCTCTCAGCCCCACCATCTGGTCCCCCATGACCGGCGTCTAGCGCTATTGTCTTCCCCGATAAAGGGAGCGTCCAATCCGACCAGGTCTTCGTTGTAGGGAGCTCGTACGCATAAATAAAGACAACCAAGGCAACCAGCATGGCCGAAAGCAATAGCTTCAGACTACTGTGAAAGGTCAGCCATACCACCAACCTCTTCTTCCTTTTACGCATAAAAAATCCACCTCTGTTCCCCTATAGACTCTGTAACATCTATATGGGACAGGGTGGACAAATATACCAGACTTCTACTCGATATTCATGGTCTCTTCAACTGTCAACCTTCCATCTACGTCCGCGTAATCGCGTCAAACGATGAAATTCGAACAACTATTAGTTCCTACGTGCATTGCATGTAGAATCGCTTCACGATGCCTTGTATACATATTCAGAGCCGAGATCAACTTACTTATGGAGACCGCATTCCGTTTTCTCAATACTTGCCCAACGTCCAGCGCGCGGATCTTCACCTTCAGCGACTTGCCGCGTGCAGTGTGTGCAACCGATACTAGGATAGTTACGATCATGAAGTGGGTTATATATCACATCATTGTCGCGAATATACTGCCATACGTCTTCTGAAGTCCAACCAGCGAGTGGGTTGAATTTGATAAGACCAAACTTCACGTCATATTCCACTTTTTTAGCATTTGCTCGAGTAGGTGCTTGATCGCGGCGAATACCTGTGATCCAAGCATCATAGTTTCTAAGGATATCTGTAAGTGGATCAACTTTACGTATGTTGCAGCATTGGTTCGCGTCGCTTTTCCAAAGCTCATCCCCGAATTTCTCCGCTTGCTCATCCAGTGTTAATTTAGGCAAGACTTGAACGAATTTCGTACCGTAGTGTTTTTCAAGACGATCTTTGGTTTCATAAGTCTCATCAAAGTGCACATTTGTATCTAAGTAGAAGATATCCACGTTCGGGTTAATCTTTTGCAGCATGTCGACCAACACCACATCTTCTGCGCCAAAACTACAAGCAAGCGTCAATCTTTGAAATGTATCTACAGCTAATTTCAATATGGCTTCAGGCGATTGATTTTCGAATTCTTCCGCAGCTTTCGTTACAAATGCTTCTTTTTCAAATAGATTCATCTTCCGATTCCTCCAATAGTCGACAATCCCGACTGATATTKTATGATTTATAATTTAATTATATCTGACTTCTGCAGAGTGTCAATTACTTTTTATCATTTTGGTATTAACTTATTCAATTGGGCTAAAGTTGGATCATGATGAACATAAAAAAGAACCTTTCCAGCCATAAGCCGAAAAGGTTCTTCTTGCGTGCCAAAGGCACAATATCTTAACGTTTGGAGAATTGAGGAGCACGACGTGCTGCTTTCAATCCGTATTTTTTACGCTCTTTCATACGGGAATCACGTGTTAGGAATCCAGCTTTTTTCAAGGATCCACGGTATTCCGGATCAGCTTTCAACAATGCACGGGAAATACCGTGACGAATTGCGCCAGCTTGTCCGCTGATTCCGCCGCCATTTGCAAGAACTAGAACATCGTATTGACCGATAGTTTCAGTTAGAGCAAGTGGTTGTTTAACGATTAGCTTCAATGTTTCTAGACCGAAATACTCATCTAGATCACGTTTATTGATGATGATGCGTCCTTCACCCGGTATTAAGCGAACACGCGCTACCGAATGTTTACGACGACCCGTTCCATAATATTGAACTTGTGCCACGAAACGTTCCTCCTTATATTAACCGCGAAGATTCCAGACTTCTGGTAGTTGTGCTTGGTGCGGATGCTCTGCTCCACCGTAGACTTTAAGCTTAGTTTTCAAGCTGTCGCCTAGACGGTTCTTAGGAAGCATACCATGAACTGCGAATTCGATCATACGATCAGGCTTGCTGTTAAGCAAGTCTTGAGCGGAAGTCACTTTCAAACCACCTTGGTACAAAGAGTGACGGTAGTACATTTTGTTTTGCATTTTTTTACCAGTAAGCTTAATTTGGGAAGCATTGATAACAACAACGAAATCACCAGTATCTACGTGTGGAGTGAACTCCGGTTTGTGCTTACCGCGGATAATGCTAGCAACTTCACTTGCAAGACGGCCAAGTGTTTGGCCTGCAGCGTCAACAATGTACCATTTACGCTCTACTTCATTTGGCTTAGCCATATATGTGGTGCGCATGCTTAATCCTCCTAAAAATATATCTGAAATACATAAGTTATAGTTGTCATTTATTCATAAGCGATGGATAGTTATGGTCATTTGTGATCAGGGGCTGTGGGGTAGCCGATCACGAAACGCCAAGTTATATTTTACACGATAACTTCTTAATAATCAAGTAGTGATGACAACTTTTTAATAGTCGACTTTCCACAAGGTTAATCCCATGGCTTCAGCTGTAGGACCCGCTTGAGAGCGATCTCTGGCCTCGAGAACACGTTGCATATCGCTAGATGGTCTCTTACCCTCACCGATCTGTATTAACGTCCCTACGATGATCCTCACCATGTTATAAAGAAAACCATTCCCCGTTATGATTAACCGGATACGTTCTACTTTACCTGTCGCCAACACTTCATCTGATTCCGTCTCCATACGTACCTCATATAAGGTTCTCACTTTGATTTCCTTATCCGTTCTCACTGTGCAAAACGAAGTAAAATCATGCTCACCTAGCAAACAAGGGAGCGCCTCTCTCATGGCTTCCACATTTAAATGCGTGGGGTGATGATACTCGAAGTTGCGGTGAAAGACATCAGGGAAGCGCGCCGAACGAATCGTATAACAATAGGTTTTACGTTTCGCGGCTTTGCGAGAGTGAAAAGTAKGGAGAACTTCTTCTGCGGTATGTGCGACGATGTCCCTGGGTAGTCTAGCATTTAGAGCTAAACACCAACGTTCTACTGGAATCTTAGAACTCGTTGTAAAATTAATAACTTGCGCTTTCGCATGAACCCCGGCATCTGTACGCCCTGATGATATGACTTTCACTGTCTCACCTGTCAGTAAGAACACTGCCTGCTCTAAACGATATTGCACCGTATCAGATCTAGGCTGTATCTGGAAGCCAGAATAAGATGTACCATCATAGCTTATGGTAAAACGTAGATTTCTCAAGGCTTGTTCCTCCATGAGTCATCCTTTCTACCTAGCCTGAGTTGCTTAAGCAGCTCATTACACTAGAATGCGTCCAAGACTGCAAAAAAAGGGCTTCACCAGAATCTAGTGATTCCGTCCACCCTTTCCCATCCGTCTTCTATGCGCGATCTACTAGCTCTAGGTAAACCATTGGTGCTGCGTCACCGCGGCGTGGTCCCAGTTTAAGGATACGCGTGTATCCACCTGGACGCTCGGAATAACGTGGTGCCAATTCAGCGAATAGTTTTTGAATCGCATCTTGATTTTCGTTAGCAGCTTCTCTACGAACAAAAGCAGCAACCTGACGACGTGCGTGAAGATCTCCGCGTTTCGCAAGAGTAATTAACTTCTCAGCGATTGAACGAATTTCTTTAGCTTTTGCTTCTGTTGTTTGAATACGCTCATGTATGAACAGATCCGTTACCAGATCACGAAATAATGCTTTACGATTACTGGAATCGCGGTTCAATTTTCTGTAGTTCATTGAGTTAACCTCCTTCTGACAAGATTATTCCTCGGTACGTAGACCTAGACCCAGCTCTTCGAGCTTCTCTTGAACTTCTTCAAGGGATTTGCGACCTAAGTTCCGAACTTTCATCATGTCTTCTTCTGTTTTGGTAATCAGCTCTTGTACGGTATTAATCCMTGCACGTTTGAGACAGTTGTAAGAGCGAACGGAAAGGTCTAGTTCTTCGATCGTCATCTCAAGAACTTTTTCTTTCTTATCTTCTTCTTTTTCAACCATGATCTCAGCGTCTTTTGCTTCATCCGTCAAACCAACGAACAAGAGCAAATGTTCAGTTAAGATTTTAGCGCCCAAGCTAACTGCTTCTTCTGGACGAATACTTCCATCGGTCCACACTTCGAGGGTCAACTTATCATAGTTAGTCACTTGGCCGACGCGAGTATTCTCAATAGCGTAGTTTACCCGAGTAATAGGCGTGTAGATCGAATCAATTGGGATTACACCAATTGGTTGCTCTTCATGCTTATTTTTGTCTGATTGGACGTAACCGCGCCCTCTGCCCGCATGAATCCTCATATGAAGACGTGCATCTGGAGACAAGGTAGCGATGTGTAAATCCGGGTTAAGGATTTCAACATCACTATCACCGCGGATATCAGCCGCTGTAATGTTACCTTCTCCTTCTGCATCAATTTCCAGCACTTTCTCCTCATCGGAGTGAATCTTCAACGACAAACCTTTCAGATTGAGGATAATTTCCGTAACATCCTCAAGCACGCCAGGAATCGTTGAAAATTCGTGCAAAACGCCATCGATTTGGACAGAGGTTACTGCTGCCMCCGGTAAGGAGGACAGTAAGATACGACGTAGTGAGTTTCCTAAGGTTGTACCGTAGCCACGCTCCAACGGTTCAATGATAAATCTACCATAAGCGCCATCTTCACTTAATGCTACAGTTTCTATTTTTGGCTTTTCAATTTCGATCATGAAATGTACCCTCCATTCAATACGTCGGTTCCCTCTGGATACTTCGTTGAAAATTTCATAGTATGCCTATCCTTCAAACCATTATTCACGATTTTGGAATAATTATACTACAAAGTGATCCTGAATTATACGCGACGACGTTTTGGAGGACGGCAGCCATTATGAGGAACCGGCGTCACGTCTTTAATCAGGTTTACTTCAAGACCTGCTGCTTGCAAAGAGCGGATTGCTGCTTCGCGGCCAGCGCCTGGACCTTTAACCATAACTTCAACAGTTTTCAAGCCGTGCTCCATTGCTGCTTTAGCCGCTTTTTCAGCTGCCATTTGTGCTGCGAAAGGAGTGCTTTTACGGGAACCTTTGAATCCAAGGTTTCCTGAACTTGCCCAAGAAATTGCGTTACCATGCGGATCCGTGATCGTTACGATCGTGTTGTTAAATGTTGAACGGATGTGTGCTACACCGCTCTCAATATTTTTCCGGTCACGACGTTTCGTACGGACGACTTTTTTAGGTTTTGCCATTAGCTCTAACCCCCTTTATTATTTCTTCTTATTAGCTACTGTACGACGAGGACCTTTACGTGTACGAGCATTTGTTTTAGTACGTTGACCACGAACAGGAAGACCACGGCGGTGACGAAGACCACGGTAGGATCCGATTTCGATTAGACGTTTGATGTTTAGGGAAATTTCACGGCGAAGATCGCCTTCTACTTTAAGGGTTTTGTCAATTACATCACGGATTTTGCTCACTTCATCTTCAGTCAAGTCACGAACGCGAGTACTCGCATCGATACCTGTGGAAGCAATGATTTTCTGAGCAGTTGTAGTGCCGATACCGAAAATGTAAGTCAACGCGATTACAACTCGTTTGTCACGAGGTAAGTCAACTCCAGCTAAACGTGCCATCTACAGAATGCACCTCCTTTTAACCTTGTTTTTGTTTGTGCTTAGGATTTTCGCAAATTACCATTACATTGCCTTTACGGCGAATGACTTTACATTTTTCACAAATCGGTTTTACTGACGGTCTTACTTTCATTTTAAGCCCTCCTTTTTATCGTAAGCAACCATGTTGCGTTTTCGTGAGAAAACTTGCTTCGTAAGCATACGCCTTGAGAGAGTATTACTTCTAAGCCGAACATTTATTTGAAACGGTAGGTTATACGGCCTCTCGTCAAATCATAAGGCGATAATTCTACGGTAACCTTATCTCCAGGCAAAATGCGAATAAAATGCATTCTGATCTTTCCTGAAACATGGGCTAGGATTTTATGACCATTTTCCAATTCAACTTTAAACATTGCATTCGGAAGAGGTTCAATCACTGTACCTTCTACTTCAATTACATCTTCTTTGGCCACAGTCATTCTCCTTTCTCTTGTGCTTCATCTTGCATAAGTTCAACGAATTTGGCGATTGCAAAGCGCAATTTCCMATTAGTCACACGACCTGTCTCCCTAATGCTTGACGCTACTTCACTGCTAATCGTTTCTTGTAAATGAAGATGATTCAGGTTCTTCTTCTTCGGTTGATCGAATTTACGATGATCGCCGTCGGCAAGCCAGACAAAACGATGCTCTTCAATCCGAATCACGACCGCATATTCTCCGGGATCTCTACCGCGAAGCACCTTTACGATTTGACCCACTTGCGGAATCTTGCTATCCACTCAGTTCACCTACGATCTAGGCAAAGTTAATATTTCATAACCAGCTGCCGTAATAGCAACCGTATGTTCGAAATGAGCACATAGGGTTCGATCTGAAGTGACTACAGTCCAATCGTCTTCGAGTGTTTGGACAAATCTTTCGCCAACAACCACCATGGGTTCAATGGCTAGGACCATGCCTGGTTTGAGTCGAGGACCTTTGTCAGGAATACCATAGTTCGGAATTTGTGGCTCTTCGTGAAGATCCGTTCCAATACCATGACCGACATACTCTATAACCACGGAGAAGCCTGCGTCTTCAATACAAGTTTGGATTGCATGCGACAACGTGTAGAGTCTAGCATCCGGTTTAGCTTCTGCAATGCCTCGATAGAGTGACTCTTCTGTCACAGTCAACAAACGCTGAGCTGTCTCAGAAATTTCACCGACAGGATATGTCCAAGCAGAATCTCCATGATAACCTTTATATTGAGCACCAATATCAATACTGATAATGTCGCCCTCAACTAGCTTTCTTGGACCAGGAATACCATGAACTAATTCTTCGTTGACTGAAGCACAAATGCTCCCAGGAAAACCATTGTAACCTTTGAAAGATGGAATTGCTCCCTGACTGCGAATGAATTCCTCTGCGATCTGATCAAGTTCTTTCGTTGTAATGTTCGGACGAATCGCCCTTGCCAATAAGCGGTGCGTTTCGGCTACGATACGACCAGCTTCTCGCATTAGGTCTAGTTCAACCTCGGACTTACAAATGATCATTACGCTAGACCTCGTAGCAGTGAGCTAATTTGTTCGGTTACCGCATGAATGTCTTGTTCCCCGTTAACCTCACGCAATAATTCCCTCTTTTGGTAGTAATCCAGAAGCGGAGCCGTTTTGTTGATGTATTCATCCAAACGTGTTCCGACTTTCTCTTCCGTATCATCAGATCGTTGGTACAACTCACCGGAACATTTATCGCATACGCCTTCTTGCTGAGGTGGGTTGAAGATGACATGATACGTAGAACCACAGGATTTACAAATTCTTCGGCCAGTTAGTCGTGCTAACAGATAACTGCGATCAACAGC
This sequence comes from Paenibacillus sp. 01T442, assembly GCF_056398345.1. Taxonomy (NCBI): domain Bacteria; kingdom Bacillati; phylum Bacillota; class Bacilli; order Caryophanales; family Paenibacillaceae; genus Paenibacillus; species Paenibacillus sp. 01T442. The sequence continues at coordinate 46,886 of NZ_JBFTPF010000040.1, read as the reverse complement.
TAGATTGATTACGACCTCAATCTTCTTACCAAGTGAATCAACGATGTCAGACAATGCATCAGCTTGAGCTACCGTTCTAGGAAACCCATCTAGCAAAAATCCTTTATCGCAATCCGGCTGGGCAAGACGCTCTCTCACAATACCGTTCGTAATTTCATCAGGAACAAGAAGCCCCTTATCTACATATCCTTTAGCTTCGATACCCATTGGAGTACCTTGGCTCATTGCTGCGCGAAATGCATCGCCAGTTGAAATATGAGGAATTTGAAACTCAGAAACGATTTTCTCTGCTTGCGTACCTTTGCCTGCACCAGGAGGCCCCATAAATATTACGTTCACAATTAAAACCTCCCCATCGCACTCGGCATTACGAACAGCACAATAGGTGCCGATGTCGCAGAACTTGCCCCATCAGTACCTATTAGCTATTTATTGATGAACCCTTTGTAATGACGCTTAATCAATTGGCTCTCGATTTGCTTCATTGTCTCAAGACCAACGCCTACTACGATAAGCAAAGATGTACCACCTATTTTAACCGAACTAGGCAATCCAGCAAGTCCTCCAAATAACATTGGAAGAATAGAGATAGCTGAAAGGAACAAAGCTCCAGAAAGAGTAATTCTAGTCATTACGCGTGTCAGATAAGTCGAAGTCGTTTTACCTGGTCTGATACCTGGTATGTATCCGCCGTTCTTCTTCATCTGATCAGCCATTTGAACTGGATTAATTTGTACGAAGGTGTAGAAGTAGGTGAAACCGATAATCAGCAGTACATACAGTACAATCGCTAATGGTGCAGTTTGGTTAATACTCAAGTTGTTGATAATCCATTCTGCGACTACATTCCCTCTCCAGTAACTTGCAATGGTTGGAGGAAACATCAAAAGTGATAATGCGAAGATTACAGGGATAACACCAGCAGCATTCACTTTAAGTGGAATGTGTGTTGTTTGCCCACCATACATTTTACGACCAACTACTCGCTTAGCATATTGTACAGGTATCTTACGAACACCTTGTTGTACGAATATAACGCCAGCAATAATCAGGATAACAACTAAAGCAATAATGATCAGTTTCACAATGTTCAGGAACAGGGCTCCTTCGGTTGCAAAGAGTGATTTGTAGATTTGTTGAATGCTTGTTGGAATCGCAGAAACGATACCAGCAAAGATGATAATGGAGATACCGTTACCAATCCCGTATTCCGTGATTTGCTCACCTAGCCACATCAAGAAAGCTGTACCAGCTGTCAACACGATAGCGATCAAAGCAAAGGTTGTAAACCCAGCATCAATAACTAAACCACTGTATAGGCGGTTAAAGCCAATTGATAGTCCGAAAGCTTGAATCAACCCTAGAACAATCGTACCGTAACGAGTCACCTGCGTCATTTTCTTTCTTCCGACATCACCCTCTTTTGCCCACTGCGCAAAGCGCGGGATAACATCCATGGACAAAAGTTGAACAATGATCGAAGCCGTGATATAAGGCATAATTCCCATCGCGAAGATGGAGAATTGGAAGAGCGCACCGCCGGAGAACGTGTTAAGCAAACCAAAGACATCGCTCTGATTCGCTTGATCTTGAAGTTTCAGAACATCTGTATTAATGTTTGGAACCGGAATAAAGGCACCCAAACGGTAGACGATTAGCAAGATAAGCGTGAAGAGAATCCTTCTGCGTAAATCTTCTACTTTGAAGATGTTGGCTATGGTATTGAACATTAAATCACCTCGGTAATACCGCCGGCAGCTTGGATTTTCTCAATCGCTGATTGAGAGAACTTATTCGCTTTAACGGTTAATTTTACTGTGATTTCACCGTTTCCTAAAATCTTAATGCCGTCTTTAGGAGCTTTAACAATACCAGTCTCCATTAATACTTCTGGAGTAACTTCAGTACCAGCTGCGAAATTGTTCAAGTCTTCAAGATTAACGATCGCGTACTCCGTACGGAAACGGTTCGTAAATCCACGCTTAGGTAAACGACGGTACAATGGGTTTTGTCCACCCTCAAATCCAGGACGAACGCCYCCACCGGAACGTGCGTTTTGACCTTTATGTCCGCGAGTTGATGTTTTACCCATACCACTACTTGTTCCACGTCCAACACGCTTAGGTGATTTACGAGCGCCAGTAGCAGAACTTAGCTCATGTAACTTCATCGTTGCACACCTCCTCTAGATCTTAAATTCGTAATTCTATGCTTCGATTTCTTTAACTTCTACCAAATGGCTTACTTGGTTAACCATTCCTCTGATTGCAGCATTATCTTGGTGAAGAACAGTTTGGTTAATCTTACGAAGACCAAGTGTTTTCACAGTAATGCGTTGCGTTTCAGGGCGGCCGATCAAGCTGCGTTTTAGGGTAACTTGTAATTGTTTAGCCATGTATACCCCTCCTAACCTAATAGCTCTTGAACAGTTTTACCGCGAAGCTTTGCAACTTCTTCCGCTTTTTTCAAGCGGCTTAAGCCTTCAAGCGTTGCGTTAACCATGTTCATGGAGTTCGATGAACCTAGGGATTTTGTCAAGATATCGCCTACACCAGCAAGTTCAAGTACTGCACGAACTGGTCCGCCTGCGATAACTCCTGTACCTTGGGATGCTGGTTTCAATAGAACGCGTCCCGCGCCAAATTTACCAGTAACAAGGTGAGGAATCGAAGTGCCTACGATAGGAACATGAATCAAGTTCTTTTTCGCATCTTCAATACCTTTACGGATTGCATCTGGAACTTCGGAAGCTTTACCGATTCCTGCACCAACCCAGCCATTGCCATCGCCAACGACAACAAGTGCGCTGAAGCTGAAACGACGTCCGCCTTTTACTACTTTAGCTACGCGATTAATATTTACGACTTTTTCTGTTAGCTCTAAAGTATTAGGATCTACACGCAAGTCTTTTACCTCCTTATTAATGTATTTCTAGAATTCAAGACCAGCTTCACGAGCTGCGTCAGCCAATGCTTGAACACGTCCATGATAAAGGTATCCACCGCGGTCAAAAACCACTTTGTCTAATCCTTTTTCTTTCGCACGTGCTGCGATTAATGCGCCAACTTTACGAGCAGCTTCAACGTTACCACCGTTACCAATTTCACTTTTAAGCTCTTTATCTTGAGTCGAAGCTGCAACGATTGTTACACCAGTTGTATCATCGATTAATTGAGCATACATATGTTTGGATGAACGGAAGATGTTCAAACGTGGGCGAAGAGTTGTTCCTTCAATTTTCTTACGAACACGAAGGTGTCTTTTCAGACGAGCTTTATTTTTATCGCTTTTAGTAATCATCTATACTTACACTCCTTTCATCATCTTATGATGCGAGGCTTATGCTTACGTAGCAAGTTTTCATCAGAAAACTCTTAGCTATTACCCGCGATCTTTCGATCTTATTTCTTCTTACCAGCTTTACCTTCTTTACGAAGAATGCGTTCGCCTTCATACTTGATACCTTTACCTTTATACGGTTCTGGTTCACGTACGGAACGAACTTTTGCTGCCATAGCGCCAACTAGCTCTTTATCAATACCTTTAACGATGATTTTCGTGTTCGTTGGAACATCGAACTCAATGCCGTTTTCAGGGTTGATTTCAACTGGATGGGAGTACCCAACGTTAAGAACCAATTTGTCACCGCTTTTGTTTGCACGGTAACCAACGCCTACTAGATCCAAAGATTTCGTGAAACCTTCCGTAACACCACTTACCATGTTGGCAACAACACTACGTGTTGTACCATGCAGGGAACGGTGGAGTTTGTTATCGGAAGGACGCTCAACGGAAATCTCGTTTTCTAGAACATTAACTTTCATATCCGTATGAAGTACACGGGACAAGGAACCTTTAGGTCCACTAACCGTGATTTGAGTATTGTCTAGTGTTACATTTACACCACTTGGAATGGTGATTGGCTTACGACCAATACGAGACATGTTTGCACCTCCATTCAATTACAATTGTATTACCAAACGTAGCAGATAACCTCTCCGCCAGCTTTGGATTGACGAGCATCTTTATCCGTCATAACTCCTTGAGACGTGGAGATGATGGCAATCCCTAATCCGCCCAGAACACGAGGGACTTCTTGTGATTTTGTATAAACGCGTAGACCTGGTTTCGAAATTCTTTTCAAACCAGAGATAACACGCTCATTGTTTGAACCATATTTCAGGAACAAACGAATGATACCTTGTTTGCTATCTTGAACGTACTCAGCATCACGGATAAATCCTTCTTTTTTAAGGATTTCAGCGATTTCCCTCTTCACTTTTGAAGCTGGGATTTCAACTGTCTCATGACGTACGATGTTCGCATTACGAATGCGTGTTAGCATATCTGCAATTGGATCTGACATGACCATTTTGTGTAAACCTCCTTCCCGAAAATAGGGTGATTACCAGCTTGCTTTTTTCACGCCTGGAATCTGACCCAAGTGTGCTAATTCGCGGAAACAAATCCGACAAATTTTGAACTTGCGAAGCACTGAATGCGGACGTCCGCAGCGCTCACAACGTGTGTATGCTTGCACTTTAAACTTCGGGGTACGTTGCTGTTTGACTTTCATCGAAGTTTTTGCCACTTAATATAACACCTCCTGATAGGTACGACTGGTAACCTATTTTACGAAAGGCGCTCCGAGTTGTGTTAAAAGCTCGCGAGCTTCCTCGTCGGACTTAGCCGTCGTTACGATAACAATATCCATACCACGAACTTTATCGATTTTATCATACTCAATTTCAGGGAAAATGAGTTGTTCTTTCAAACCAAGTGTGTAGTTACCGCGACCATCAAATGCTTTGTTGGAAATACCACGGAAGTCACGTACACGTGGAAGTGATACGTTAAATAATTTATCCAAGAAGTGGTACATACGCTCGCCACGAAGAGTTACTTTCGCACCGATCGGCATGTTTTCACGAAGTTTGAAACCCGCGATTGCTTTTTTGGATTTAGTTACAACTGGTTTTTGACCGGAGATCTTTTGAAGATCTTCTACTGCAGTGTCAAGCACTTTGGAGTTTGAAACAGCTTCACCAACACCCATGTTGATAACAACTTTCTCAATTTTCGGTACTTGCATAACTGTAGTGTAGTTGAACTTTTGAATTAATGCTGGTGTAATCTCGTTCAAGTAACGATCTTTCAATCTTACTGCCATGACTTAGTTTCCTCCTTTCCATACATGTGTGTATTAGTCGATAACTTCGCCGGATTTTTTCGCGATACGAACTTTCGTTCCGTTATCTAATACTTTGTATCCTACGCGAGTAGGTTTGCCGCTCTTAGGATCAATTAGCATCACGTTAGAAACGTGGATCGCAGCTTCTTGATTCAAGATACCGCCTTGTGGGTTAAGTTGGGATGGTTTCGCATGTTTCTTAACCATGTTTACACCTTCAACAAGAACACGATTTTGACGAGGATAAGCAGCGATAACGCGGCCTTTCTTACCTTTGTCTTTGCCAGTGATAACGAAAACAGTATCGTCTTTTTTCACGTGCAATTTATTGTTATGAGATTCTAGTCTCTTTTTAAGTCTTGGCATTAGCTTCTACACCTCCTGGGGTTCTCCACAATGGAAAACAACATCGTAACACGTCTTAGATAACTTCTGGAGCCAAGGATACGATCTTCATGAAGTCTCTATCGCGAAGTTCGCGAGCAACTGGTCCGAAGATACGAGTACCACGTGGGCTCTTATCTTCTTTCACGATAACAGCTGCATTCTCATCAAATGAGATATATGAACCGTCTTTACGGCGAGCACCGCTCTTCGTACGAACGATAACTGCTTTAACAACGTCACCTTTTTTGACAACGCCACCTGGTGTTGCTTCTTTTACTGAACATACGATCAAATCACCAATGTGACCAACGCGACGACCAGTACCACCCAAAACGCGGATACACATTAATTGTTTCGCACCTGAGTTGTCAGCGACAGCCAAACGAGTAAATGGTTGAATCATCGTATTCCCTCCTTTCGGGGTTCATATCTAGAATATTAGATAACAACTGCCACTTCAAGAATTTCAACCAGTCTCCAGCTTTTATCTTTGGACAACGGTCTAGTTTCACTGATTTTCACAGTGTCACCAATCTTAGCTTGGTTGTTTTCATCATGTGCTTTGAATTTTTTTGTAGATTTAATTCTTTTGTGGTAGAGTTCATGTTTTTTGTAAGTTTCAACAGCAACAACAATGGTTTTATCCATTTTATCACTGACAACCTTACCGATCAGAACTTTACGATCGTTACGTTCAGTCATCTAAGGAACACTCCCTTCTAGATTTGGTTACCCAATACCCAGTTCTCTTTCACGCAAAATAGTCTTGGCACGAGCGATCTCTTTACGCAAATCACGAATCTGAGTCGGGTTGTCCAATTGACCAGTAGCTAGTTGAAAACGGAGGTTAAAGAGTTCTTCTTTAAAACCATTAACTTTTTGCTCGATTTCAGCAGTGGTTAAGTTCCGGAATTCACTACCCTTCATTTGCTTCACCGCCTACTTCTTCTCTTTTCACGAACTTCGTTTTGATTGGAAGCTTGTGAGCTGCAAGACGCATTGCTTCGCGAGCAACCTCTTCACTTACACCAGCTAGTTCAAACAAAATTTTGCCCGGTTTTACTACAGCAACCCATTTTTCCACGCTACCTTTACCACTACCCATACGAACTTCAAGCGGCTTTTGTGTAACTGGTTTAGCTGGGAAAATTTTAATCCATACTTTACCGCCACGTTTGATGTAACGTGTCATGGCAATACGTGCTGCTTCGATTTGACGGTTGGAAACCCAAGCCGGTTCTACCGCTTGCAGACCATATTCGCCAAAAGCAACTTCCGTACCGCCTTTAGCGCGACCTTTCATGTTACCGCGGTGTTCTTTACGGTGTTTTACACGTTTAGGTACTAACATGATTTAATTTCCTCCTTCCGGCTGAGCCTTTTTCTTAGCTGTCGGAAGCACTTCTCCACGATAAATCCATACTTTTACACCAATACGTCCATAAGTAGTGGCTGCTTCAGCCGTACCATAGTCGATATCCGCACGAAGTGTATGAAGTGGAACAGTTCCTTCGCTATATCCTTCCGTACGAGCAATCTCAGCACCGCCAAGACGTCCGCTAGTTGCAACTTTGATACCTTTTGCTCCGGATCTCATAGTTCTTTGCATTGCTTGCTTCATAGCACGACGGAAAGATACGCGACGCTCTAATTGAAGTGCAACTGCTTCAGCTACTAGGATAGCATCAAGATCAGGGTGTTTGATTTCAGAAATGTTGATATGAACTTTTTTGTTCGACATAGCTGCGATGTAGTTACGAATAACTTCAACTTCAGCTCCGCCTTTACCAATAACCATTCCTGGTTTAGCAGTATGAATCGTTACGTTAACACGGTTAGCCGCGCGCTCGATATCGATATGGGAAACTGCAGAATCTTTAAGTTTATTCTTTAAGTATTCGCGGATTTTGACGTCTTCAAGCAGCAGAGTTCCGAAATCTTTTTCTGCGAACCATTTGGACTCCCAATCACGAATGACACCAATTCTAAAACCTATCGGGTGTACTTTCTGACCCACACGTTACCCCTCCTTATTTTTCAGATACCACGATTGTGATGTGGCTGGTACGTTTTTTGATCGCGCTAGCGCGGCCCATTGCACGTTGTTGGAATCTTTTCATTGTTGGCCCTTGATTTACGAAAGTCTCGGAAACAACAAGTTTATTTGGATCTAATGAATAGTTATGCTCTGCATTGGCAATTGCGGAATTCAATAGTTTCTCCAGAATTGGAGAAGCTGCTTTTGGTGTATGACGCAAAATTGCGATCGCTTCACCTACCGCTTTTCCCCGAATCAAGTCAACAACTAGCTTTGCTTTACGAGGAGCAATCCGAGCGTGGTTCAATATTGCTTTAGCTTGCATGGTAGTACCTCCTCTCGGTTAAAAATGAATTAACGTTTTCCGGTTTTCTTATCGTCATCGTGACCTTTATACGTACGTGTTGGAGCAAATTCACCAAGCTTATGCCCAACCATATCTTCCGTTACATATACTGGCACGTGTTTTCTTCCGTCATATACTCCGAAAGTGTGACCAACGAATTGCGGGTAAATTGTAGAACGACGGGACCACGTTTTGACAACTAATTTCTTGCCAGAAGTGTTTAAGTCTTCTACTTTTTTCAGTAAGTGACCATCGATAAATGGACCCTTCTTTAAGCTGCGACCCATGGGTGTTCCTCCCTTCCTTGAACCTCAAGAGAATGTCTATATCCGTGATAAATTGAAACATTTATTCGATTCATTTTATCGTGATTACTTCGTACGACGACGTACAATGTATTTATCGGATGCTTTACCTTTTTTACGAGTTTTGAATCCAAGCGTCGGTTTACCCCATGGAGACATAGGTGATTTACGTCCGATTGGTGCGCGCCCTTCACCACCACCGTGTGGGTGATCATTCGGGTTCATAACAACCCCACGAACTTGAGGACGATTGCCTTTCCAACGATTACGTCCTGCTTTACCGATTTTCACGAGTTCGTGATCTTCGTTACCAACAGAACCGATTGTTGCGCGGCAAACTTTTAATACTTTACGAACTTCACCGGATGAAAGGCGAATTGTAACGTATGATTCTTCTTTACCAAGCAATTGAGCTTCAGTACCAGCTGCGCGCACTAGTTGTGCACCTTTACCAGGTTTCAACTCAATGTTATGGATAACTGTACCAACTGGAATGTTTTCCAATGGAAGAGCGTTACCTACTTTGATATCTGCTTGTGGTCCAGAAACGATACGATCATCCACTTTAAGACCTTTAGGAGCGATGATGTATTTTTTCTCGCCATCAGCATAATGAATCAATGCGATGTTCGCGGAACGGTTTGGATCGTACTCAACTGTAGCAACGCGTCCTGGTATTCCATCTTTAGTACGTTTGAAATCGATAATACGGTATTTACGCTTATGTCCACCACCGTGGTGACGAACCGTAATTTTACCTTGGTTGTTACGACCAGCATGCTTGAACAAAGGAGCAAGCAATGATTTCTCGGGTGTTGATGTTGTGATTTCTTCAAATGTAGAAACCGACATCGCACGACGAGCTGGTGAGGTTGGTTTGTATTTTTTAATTGGCACTCTGTTTCCTCCTTACTTCAAGAAATGGGTTATACCGTTTCGAAGAATTCCAATTCTTTGCTCTCAGCGCTTAGGGACACGATAGCTTTCTTCCAGATGGAAGTGTAACCAGAGTGTTTGCCATAACGTTTAGGCTTAGCTGGCATTCTGAGTGTGTTTACATTTGTAACTTTCACTTTGAAGATTGCTTCGATAGCTTGTTTAATTTCTGTTTTGTTAGCGCGAAGATCCACTTCGAAAACATACTTTTTGTTAGCCATTAGGTCGCTTGTACGCTCAGTGATGATCGGGCGCTTGATAATGTCGCGTGGATTTTTCATTGTGCAAGCACCTCCTCAACTTTCTGTACAGCCTCTTGTGTTAAGATCAATTTGTCATAAAGCATGACATCAAGAACGTTAACTCCATCAGCAGCAACAAATTTCACACCTGGGATATTACGAGCAGATAAAGCTACATTGGAGTCGTTAGGAACGCCTACAACTAGTACTTTTGTATCTACTTTCAGGTTGTTCAAAATAGCAACGAATTCTTTCGTTTTCGGAGCATTCAATTGAAGTTGATCCAGAACGATCAAGTTGTTATCGATAAGTTTCGAGGACAAAGCGGATTTGATCGCTAAGCGACGAACTTTTCTTGGCAATTTGAAACCATAGCTACGAGGAGTTGGTCCGAATACGGTACCGCCGCCTTTCCACTGTGGAGCACGAATACTACCTTGACGCGCACGACCTGTACCTTTTTGTTTCCAAGGTTTACGACCACCGCCGCGAACTTCTGAACGACCTTTTGTTTTGTGAGTTCCTTGACGAACAGCTGCTTGTTGCAAAAGAACAGCTTCGTGAATCGCATGAACGTGAGGCTCAATTCCGAAAACAACGTCAGACAGTTCAATTTCTCCTACCTGAGCACCTGTTACATTATATAAAGCTACTTTTGGCATCTGTCTTCCTCCTTTCTTACTTTTTAACAGCAGACTTCACGCTAACGTAGCTGTTTTTAGGGCCCGGAATGGAACCTTTAACTAGCAATACATTACGCTCAGCATCTACTTTAATGATTTGAAGATTTTGCAATGTTACCGTTTCGTTACCCATATGTCCTGGCAGTTTCTTACCTTTAGGAACGCGGTTTGCTTGAATGGAACCCATCGAACCTGGTCCGCGGTGATAACGTGATCCGTGTGCCATTGGCCCAGTGGATTGGTTATGTCTTTTGATATTACCTTGGAAACCTTTACCTTTGGAAGTACCCGTTACATCAACGAATTCGCCCTCTGCGAACAGATCTGCTTTCAGCTCTTGACCAACTTCATAGTCACCCAACTGAATGCCACGAATTTCTTTAACGTAGCGCTTAGGCGTTGCCCCTGCTTTTTTCGCATGGCCAAGCTCTGGTTTAATGATACGGCTAGCTTTTACATCATCAAAACCGATTTGGATCGACTCATAACCATCGTTATCCACATCTTTCTTTTGCAGTACCACACATGGTCCCGCTTGAATGACAGTTACCGGAACAACATTACCCTCCGGAGTAAACAATTGTGTCATCCCAAGTTTTTTTCCTAAGATACCTTTCATCGTTGACACCTCTTTTCCTTCCAGTATTAACTCTATAGTTGTTTTACAGTTTTATCTCGATGTCAACGCCGGACGGTAAGTCCAGACGCATCAAAGCATCAACTGTTTGTGGTGTTGGATTCACAATATCGATTAGACGCTTATGCGTACGCATCTCGAATTGCTCACGCGAATCCTTGTACTTGTGCACCGCACGAAGAATCGTGATGATTTGCTTCTCTGTCGGAAGCGGAATCGGACCGGATACACCTGCACCGGAACGCTTGGCAGTTTCCACGATTTTCTCAGCTGATTGATCAATAATTCTGTGATCATAAGCCTTCAAACGGATACGAATTTTTTGCTTTGCCATTTAAAAGTCCCTCCTTCTATCGCCCAATTTATTATCGGACATACTCCGCGAAAATTCTCCAACAACCATCCCCATGGCAAAGGGGCCTGGTGTGTCGGCAACCTTTCGCATCATCGCAACGTCACAGACCAACGTTTAATATTATATAAAATTATAAAACGAAAAGCAAGTGAAATTTTAGGCAAACACACATATTTATTTCAACGTGTATTTAGCTTCTAAATTCAACGTCCGTTGCGCGTTACTCAAACAGTTTCTTTATTATAATAGAAGTAAAACATATTAACTACTGCATTCTGTTTCCAATACCGCTCTAAAAGTAAATATGATGATTCCMGCGGCAGATAATATAAAAAAACATCCATCGATTAATCGATGGATGTTTCGATCTCTCAAAGAGAGATTATTTTTGAATTGTAGCAACCGCGCCCGCACCAACTGTACGTCCGCCTTCACGAATCGCGAAGCGTGTTCCTTCTTCGATTGCGATTGGGTTGATTAGTTCTACAGTAACTGTGATGTTATCACCTGGCATAACCATCTCAGTACCTTCTGGAAGGGAGATGATACCCGTTACGTCAGTTGTACGGAAGTAGAACTGAGGACGGTAACCAGTGAAGAAAGGCTTATGACGGCCACCCTCTTCTTTAGTTAGAACGTAGATTTGTGCTGTGAAGTTCGTGTGTGGTTTAACTGAACCCGGTTTCGCAAGAACTTGTCCACGCTCGATATCTTTACGATCAACACCACGAAGCAATGCTCCAATGTTGTCACCAGCTTGAGCGGAATCAAGCAATTTACGGAACATCTCTACACCAGTTACGATGCATTTACGAGTTTCTTCAGCGATACCAACGATTTCAACTTCTTCTTGTACTTTAACAGTACCACGCTCAACACGACCAGTTGCAACTGTTCCACGACCAGTGATTGAGAATACATCCTCAACTGGCATAAGGAAAGGTTTGTCTGTTTGACGCTCAGGAGTTGGGATGTAAGTATCAACTTGCTCGAACAACTCGATGATTTTGTCAGCCCAAGGACCATCTGGGTTTTGAAGAGCTTCACGAGCTGCTCCACGGATGATTGGAGTATCATCGCCTGGGAACTCATATTCGTTAAGAAGGTCGCGAACTTCCATCTCAACCAATTCAAGCAACTCTTCGTCTTCAACCATGTCACATTTGTTAAGGAATACCACGATGTATGGTACGCCTACTTGACGGGAAAGAAGAATGTGCTCACGCGTTTGTGGCATAGGGCCATCAGCTGCGGAAACAACTAGGATAGCGCCGTCCATTTGAGCAGCACCAGTGATCATGTTTTTAACATAGTCAGCATGTCCTGGGCAGTCTACGTGTGCGTAGTGACGGTTAGGAGTTTCGTACTCAACGTGAGCTGTGGAGATTGTGATACCGCGCTCGCGCTCTTCTGGTGCTTTATCGATTTGGTCGAATGCTACTGCAGCTCCACCGTATCTTTTGGACAATACTGTTGTGATAGCAGCTGTCAAAGTTGTTTTACCATGATCGACGTGACCAATAGTTCCGATGTTAACATGCGGTTTGTTACGTTCAAATTTAGCCTTTGCCATTTTAAACGATTCCTCCTTAGAGTAACTAATATTTTTATATTAAGCGCCTTTGCCTTTTGCAATAATTTCTTCTGCAATGGACTTAGGTACTTCTTCATAATGCGAAAGTTCCATAGAGTAAACGCCACGGCCTTGTGTTCTTGAACGAAGTGTTGTGGAATATCCAAACATTTCGGACAAAGGCACCTTAGCACGAATGACTTGTGCTCCATGACGGCTATCCATACCTTCGATACGTCCACGACGGGAGTTAAGGTCACCCATAACATCGCCCATGTACTCTTCAGGTACAGTAACTTCTACCTTCATGATTGGCTCAAGAAGAACCGGTTTACATTTATCTTTCGCTGCTTTAAGTGCCATGGAACCTGCGATTTTGAACGCCATTTCATTGGAGTCAACATCATGGTAAGATCCATCAACAACTGTAGCTTTGATATCCACAAGCGGGAATCCTGCGATTACACCGTTCTTCATGGACTCTTCGATACCAGCTTGAATAGGTGCAATGTACTCTCTAGGAATAGCTCCACCCACAACTTTGTTTTCGAAGACAAAACCTACGCCAGCTTCTTGCGGTTCGAACTCAACCCAACAATGTCCGTATTGACCACGACCACCGGATTGACGAACGAATTTACCTTCAACCTTAGCTGCCGCACGGAATGTTTCACGGTAAGCAACTTGTGGTTTACCAACATTGGTTTCTACTTTGAACTCACGAAGCATACGGTCAACTAGGATCTCAAGGTGAAGCTCACCCATACCTGCGATGATCGTTTGTCCAGTTTCTTCGTCTGTGGAAGCACGGAAAGTAGGATCTTCTTCAGCAAGTTTTTGCAATGCGATACCCATTTTATCTTGGTCGGCTTTCGTTTTCGGCTCAACAGCAAGCTGGATAACCGGTTCAGGGAAGACCATTCTCTCAAGAATAACTGGGTTCTTCTCATCACAAAGTGTATCACCTGTCGTTGTATCTTTCAATCCAACAGCAGCGGCAATATCACCAGAGTATACAATACTGATTTCTTGACGTGCGTTCGCATGCATTTGCAGAATACGACCCACACGCTCACGTTTGCCTTTAGTTGCGTTAACAACATAGGATCCGGAGTTCAAGGTACCAGAGTAAACGCGGAAGAAGGTAAGACGACCAACGAAAGGATCTGTCATGATTTTGAATGCAAGCGCTGAGAAAGGTTGATCATCAGCAGACTTACGAACCACTTCAGTACCATCGTCAAGAACACCTTTAATATCAGGCACATCAAGTGGGGATGGCAAGTAGTTAATAACTGCATCCAACATCAATTGAACACCTTTGTTTCTATAAGAAGATCCGCAGATAACTGGGAAGATTTTCACTTCGCAGACACCTTTACGCAAAGCTCCTTTGATTTCATCAACAGTAAGCTCTTCACCTTCGAGATATTTCATTGTTAGCTCTTCATCAAGCTCAGCAACTTTCTCGATCAGTTCCAATCTTAATTCTGCGACTTTATCTTTGTACTCAGCAGGGATTTCGATTTTCTCGATATCCTTACCAAGATCGTCTTTGTACATATACGCAACTTCTTCAACTAAATCGATGATGCCTTTGAATTCATTCTCAGCACCGATTGGAAGTTGAATAGCAACCGCATTTGCACCCAGTTTCAAACGCATGGATTCAACAACTTGCAAGAAGTCTGCACCGATGATATCCATTTTGTTTACGTAAGCAATACGAGGAACATTGTATTTATCAGCTTGTCTCCAAACTGTTTCCGATTGAGGCTCAACGCCCTCTTTCGCACTAAATACACCAACTGCTCCATCTAACACACGGAGGGAACGCTCTACCTCAACGGTAAAGTCAACGTGTCCCGGGGTATCGATGACGTTGATACGGTGTCCTTCCCAGTGAGCAGTCGTAGCGGCGGAAGTAATTGTGATTCCGCGCTCTTGCTCTTGTTCCATCCAGTCCATCGTCGCTCCACCTTCGTGGACTTCACCGATTTTATGAACACGGCCTGTATAGAACAAGATACGCTCAGTAGTAGTTGTTTTACCAGCATCGATATGAGCCATGATCCCGATATTACGTGTATTATTCAAGGAGTACTCTCTAGCCATAGGTCGTTATGCCTCCTTTCTAGTAATTGTTTTAGAATTCTACCAACGGTAGTGAGCGAAAGCTTTGTTAGCTTCAGCCATTTTGTGTGTATCTTCACGTTTCTTAACGGAAGAACCAGTGCTATTGCTAGCATCGATAATTTCATAAGCCAATCTTTCTTCCATCGTCTTCTCACCGCGAAGACGGGAATAGTTAACCAACCAACGCAAACCTAATGTCGAACGACGGTCAGGTCTAACTTCGATAGGCACTTGATAGTTTGCTCCACCAACACGGCGAGCTTTAACTTCTAGTACTGGCATAATGTTTTTGATAGCAGCTTCAAACACTTCCATCGGCTCTTTACCTGTACGATCTTTCACGAGGTTAAAAGCGTTGTATAGAATCGTTTGTGCTACCCCTCTTTTTCCATCAACCATAATACGGTTGATAAGACGAGTAACTAGTTTGCTATTATAAATAGGATCTGGCAATACGTCTCTGCGAGTAACTGGACCTTTACGAGGCATAGTTATCCCCCTTTCTTATAAGAATCATTCCTGATTATTATCTCTTATTTTTTAACTTTCGGACGTTTCGTACCGTATTTGGAACGGGATTGCTTACGGTTGTTAACACCGGAAGTATCTAGAGCTCCACGCACGATGTGATAACGTACCCMTGGAAGATCTTTAATTCTACCACCACGGATCAATACAACACTGTGTTCTTGCAGGTTGTGACCGATACCTGGGATATAAGCTGTCACCTCTACGCGGTTCGTTAAACGAACACGTGCGTATTTACGAAGTGCGGAGTTAGGCTTCTTAGGAGTCATAGTACCTACACGCGTGCAGACACCACGTTTTTGAGGAGCGCTCAAATCCGTTGCTTCTCTTTTCAAAGCGTTAAAACCTTTTTGTAAAGCTGGTGATTTGGACTTATCCACCTTCGCTTGACGACMTTTACGTACTAGTTGGTTAATTGTTGGCATATCGCCACCTCCTCCCTACATTCATAACATGATGTGCTTCTTGCAAGCCCACAGATCCAGGCGAGTCATAAATGAGCAAAGAGAAAGTCTTTGTTATGGAGAGCTGTCAAAGTCACGAAAACTTACACAAACTTCTTCCACTAACAAAAACACCTTTAGCACTTATTCATTTACAACAGCTGCTACCGCAGCTCCAACTTCAATTCCACATGCTTTACCTAGCATCTTCATAGAATCTACGTAGGTTACAGGCACACCCATCTGCGTACAGAGAGCTACCAGATTTATCGTCAATCGCGGATCTGCATCTTTAGAAACAAAAACTTCTATCGCCTTACCTTGCTCGACTGTTTTTGTAACCTTCTTCGTGCCTACACATCTATTCTTGGCCTGTTTGACTATTTCATAAGACATTAGGCACCCCCTTCAAAGAAAGGAAAGAATATCGACTTAGGCACACTTCGATATATTATCATTTTGATTGAGTAGTGTCAAGGGTTAGTTTAAGTAATTCTACTAAGCCGATCCCTTTTCGTATAAATAAAAAGAGATAGCGCACCCCTAATCAAGTGGCTACCTCTTTCTTTATATTTAGTTACTCAACAGCAACTGTTTCTTTTTCCAAATCTTCATCTAAAACGACAACCTCGTTCGGGTTCGTGATTCGAATATTACGGTATCTTGGCATACCTGTTCCCGCAGGGATCAGTTTACCGATGATAACATTCTCTTTCAAACCTAACAATTGGTCGACTTTCCCCTTAATCGCTGCATCTGTCAAGACACGTGTAGTCTCTTGGAAAGACGCCGCTGATAAGAAGGAATCCGTCTCAAGGGACGCTTTGGTAATACCAAGCAAGATTGGACGAGCAACCGCAGGCTCTGTGCCAGCGAACAAAGCAACTTTATTAGCTGCTTCATACTCATGAATATCAACGAAGGAACCAGGTAGAAGCGTTGTATCACCCGCGTCTACGATGCGGATTTTACGTAACATTTGACGAACCATAACCTCAATATGTTTATCGTTAATTTCTACCCCTTGGTTACGATATACACGTTGTACTTCTTGAAGAATATAGTTCTGAACGCCGCGAATACCTTTGATGCGAAGCATTTCTTTCGGATCGATAGATCCGTCCGTAAGCTCGTCACCAGCTTCAACTTGTTGATTCAATGAAACACGTACACGAGATCCGTAAGGAACTGCATATACTTTGGATTCCGCTTCACCTTGAACTTCGATTTCACGACGATCCTTAGCTTCACGAATCTCCTTAACGACACCGTCGATTTCGGAAATGATCGCTTGACCTTTCGGATTACGTGCTTCAAAGAGCTCTTGAATACGCGGCAAACCTTGTGTAATATCGTCTCCGGCAACACCACCGGTATGGAACGTACGCATCGTCAACTGTGTTCCTGGCTCACCAATGGATTGCGCGGCAATAATACCAACTGCCTCACCAACCTCAACGAATTGACCAGTAGCCAAGTTACGACCATAACATTTCTTACAAACACCATGATTGGTGCGGCAGCTAAGTACAGAACGAATTTGAAGTTTCTCGATACCTGCTTCAATAATACGATCTGCAATACCAGATTCAATAAGCTCGTTACGTTGAACGATCACTTCACCTGTTTGTGGATGACGAAGCGTTTCATAAGCATAGCGACCTTCAATACGATCGTAAAGATCCTCAATAACCTCTTTACCATCTTGAATTTTGCTAACCATAAAGCCTTTATCTGTTCCACAATCATCTTCACGAACGATAACATCTTGTGCTACGTCAACGAGACGACGAGTCAAGTAACCGGAATCCGCTGTACGAAGTGCTGTATCGGCAAGACCTTTACGCGCTCCGTGCGTGGAAATAAAGTATTCTAAGATTGTCAGACCTTCACGGAAGTTCGATTTAATCGGCAACTCCATAATTTTACCGGATGGATTCGCCATCAAACCACGCATACCGCCAAGCTGTGTAATCTGTGATTTGTTACCCCGTGCCTTGGATTCAACCATCATGGAAATAGAGTTGTATTTATCTAGGGATTTCATCAAAATCTCAGTGATTTCATCCTTCGCCTTACTCCAGATCGCAATAACGCGGTCGTAACGCTCTTCATCCGTAATCAAACCACGACGGTATTGGTTCGTAACTACGCGTACTTTCTCTTCACATTCCTTAAGGATTGCTACTTTTTCAGTTGGAACTACAACATCAGAGACAGCTACGGTAATACCGGCTTTTGTTGAATACGTGAATCCAAGCTCTTTAATTTTATCAAGAATCATCGATGTTTGCGTTGTGTGATACTTACGGAAACACTCAGCAATAATCGATCCTAAATATTCTTTACCTACCGCTTTGTTCTCATCACGTTCCAACATGATAGCTTTCAGATCTGCACCTTTTTCAAATACGAAATGCGCATCTGGAATACCATTCAAGAGGTTCGTTTTGGTCGGCTCATTGATGAATGGGAAATCAGCTGGATAGATTTCATTCATAATGATTTTACCGATCGTTGTGATCAACATAGCGTTTTGTTGTTTCTCTGTGAAACTTGTTTTGTTCAATGCTTTCGCAGGGATAGCTACACGTGCGTGCAGTGCCATTTTACCCGATTGGTAGGAAGAAACTGCTTCATGAACGGTTCTAATGATCGAACCAGCACCTTTAGCGAATTTGTTATCCGTCGTTAAGTAGAAACTTCCCAGAACCATATCCTGTGAAGGTGTAACAACCGGCTTACCGTCCTTCGGATTCAAAATGTTACCCGATGCTAACATGAGCAAGCGAGCTTCAGCTTGTGCTTCTGAGGACAAAGGAACGTGAACGGCCATTTGGTCACCGTCGAAGTCAGCGTTGTAAGCTGTACATACAAGCGGGTGAAGTTTAATAGCGCGGCCTTCAACCAGAATCGGTTCAAAAGCTTGAATACCCAATCTATGCAACGTTGGTGCACGGTTCAGAAGAACCGGGTGCTCCTTAATGACTTCTTCAAGAACATCCCAAACATCTGGACTTACGCGCTCAACTTTACGCTTCGCACTCTTGATGTTATGAGCCAAACCTTTATTCACAAGCTCTTTCATAACGAAAGGCTTGAACAATTCAAGCGCCATTTCCTTCGGAAGACCACATTGGTACATCTTCAGGTTAGGTCCTACTACGATAACGGAACGACCAGAGTAGTCAACACGTTTACCGAGCAAGTTCTGACGGAAACGACCTTGTTTACCTTTCAGCATATGGCTGAGGGATTTCAAAGGACGGTTACCCGGACCTGTTACTGGACGGCCGCGACGACCGTTATCGATCAATGCATCAACCGCTTCTTGAAGCATCCGTTTCTCATTTTGAACAATGATATCCGGTGCGCCTAGGTCGAGCAATCTCTTTAGACGGTTGTTACGGTTGATAACACGACGATAGAGATCATTCAAATCGGATGTCGCAAAACGACCACCATCAAGCTGTACCATCGGGCGAAGCTCAGGAGGGATAACTGGCAGTACATCCAGTACCATCCAACCAGGCAAGTTTTTCGAGTTACGGAATGCTTCCATAACTTCCAAACGCTTAATCGCACGGTTACGACGTTGACCTTGTGCAGTTTTGAGTTCTTCTTTGAGCGTGTCTACTTCGCGTTCGATATCAATATCGATAAGAAGCTTTTTGACAGCTTCCGCACCCATGCCTGCTTGGAAAGCATAGCCGTATTTCTCACGATAGCTACGGTATTCTTTCTCAGACAATAGTTGCTTCTTCTCAAGTGGCGTATCACCTGGATCCGTTACTACGTAGGATGCGAAGTAGATGATTTCTTCCAAAGATCTTGGAGACATATCTAGTGCAAGACCCATACGGCTAGGAATCCCTTTGAAATACCAAATATGTGAAACAGGAGCAGCAAGTTCAATGTGACCCATGCGTTCACGACGTACTTTTTGACGGGTTACTTCAACGCCACAGCGGTCACAAACGACGCCTTTATAACGAACGCGTTTGTACTTACCGCAATGACATTCCCAATCTTTCGTAGGTCCGAAGATCTTTTCACAGAAAAGACCTTCTTTCTCAGGTTTTAAGGTTCTGTAGTTAATCGTTTCCGGCTTCTTTACTTCCCCACGGGACCAAGAGCGAATTTTATCGGGTGATGCCAAGCCGATTTTCATAAACTCGAAGTTGTTAACGTCCATCAAGGAGCAACCCTCCTTTAAGAAATTTAAACCCACTTTACAGTGAATCGTTCTCGTTCTAATGTGGTGTTACTATTCGTTGACCCCAAGCTCGGAGCCCTCAATGTTTAGGTTTAATTTATCGCTCGTCACTTCGTCGTCATCATCAGCTTCGCGCATTTCGATCTCTTCTTCGTCGCCAGATAGGATCTTAACATCCATACCCAAACTTTGAAGCTCTTTGATCAAAACTTTGAAGGATTCCGGAACGCCTGGTTCTGGAACGTTCTCGCCTTTGACAATGGATTCGTACGTTTTCACACGGCCCACAACGTCATCTGACTTAACGGTAAGAATTTCTTGCAATGTATAAGCAGCTCCATAAGCCTCGAGTGCCCATACCTCCATCTCCCCGAAACGTTGTCCACCGAACTGCGCTTTACCACCCAGCGGCTGCTGAGTAACAAGGGAGTAAGGACCAGTGGAACGGGCATGGATTTTATCGTCAACCATGTGTGCCAGTTTGATCATGTACATAACGCCAACGGTTACTTCACGTTCAAAGGACTCCCCTGTACGACCATCGTACAGAATCGTTTTACCGCTACGTTGCATACCTGCTTCTTCCATGGCATCGAATACGTCATACTCACGCGCTCCATCAAATACCGGCGTTGCAGCGTGAATACCCAAATACTTGGAAGCCATACCTAAGTGAACTTCAAGTACTTGACCGATGTTCATCCGGGAAGGAACCCCTAGTGGATTCAGAACGACTTCAACCGGCGTACCATCTGGAAGGAATGGCATATCTTCTTCAGGGAGAATACGTGCTACTACCCCTTTGTTACCATGACGTCCCGCCATTTTGTCGCCTTCGGAAATTTTCCGTTTTTGAGCGATATAGACACGAACGAGTTGGTTTACACCTGGAGGCAGCTCATCGCCATTCTCACGCGTAAATACTTTCACATCAACAACAATACCATCTGTACCATGCGGTACGCGTAGGGACGTGTCACGAACCTCACGAGCCTTCTCACCGAAGATCGCGTGCAGCAATCTTTCTTCCGCCGTCAACTCAGTTACACCCTTCGGTGTTACTTTACCAACGAGGATATCGCCAGCGCCAATTTCAGCACCGACACGGATGATTCCGCGCTCATCAAGATTCTTAAGTGCGTCTTCCCCTACGTTCGGGATGTCGCGAGTAATTTCTTCAGGTCCAAGCTTCGTATCACGAGCTTCAGACTCGTATTCCTCAATATGAATGGAGGTATACACATCTTCCTTAACAAGCTTTTGGCTAAGCAAAATCGCATCCTCATAGTTGTAACCTTCCCAAGTCATGAAAGCTACGACTACGTTACGTCCAAGTGCCAATTCGCCTTGTTCAGTAGATGGTCCATCAGCAAGAATATCGCCGGCTTTAATCAATTGACCTTTTTTAACAATCGGACGTTGATTAATGCAAGTACCTTGGTTAGAACGCATAAATTTGTGAAGCTTATATTTCACGATGTTGCCACTAACTAGCTTGCCATCAACCATTTCTTGGCGACGCAACCAAATTTCATTCGCAGCAGCTTTCTCAATAATTCCATCAAATTTGGAGACAATACATACTCCAGAGTCCTTAGCAACCTTGTGCTCCATTCCTGTACCTACAAGCGGAGCTTTAGGGATAAGAAGCGKAACAGCTTGACGCTGCATGTTGGAACCCATTAACGCACGGTTGGAGTCATCGTTTTCAAGGAACGGAATTAACGCTGTTGCGACAGAAACAACCTGTTTCGGAGAAACGTCCATGTAGTCGACACGTTCAACCGGAAGTGTTAAGTTGTCATCTTTGTAACGAACGATAATCGCATCTTCGACGAATTTGTTTTCTTCCGTCAATTTCGCATTCGCTTGCGCGATAACGTAGTTATCTTCTTCATCTGCTGTCAGGTAAGCGATTTGATCCGTAACCAAACCAGTCTTCGGATCTACCCAACGGTATGGAGCTTCAATGAAGCCATACTCATTAATGCGAGCAAATGTAGACAAGGAGTTGATCAAACCAATGTTCGGTCCCTCAGGCGTCTCAATTGGACACATACGGCCATAGTGAGAGTGATGCACGTCACGAACTTCCATCCCTGCGCGCTCTCTCGTCAAACCGCCGGGTCCGAGTGCAGACAGACGTCTCTTATGCGTCAATTCAGCAAGTGGGTTCGTTTGGTCCATAAACTGAGAAAGCTGGGAACTACCAAAGAACTCTTTAATCGACGCGATAACAGGACGAATATTGATCAACGCTTGCGGCGTGATCACGTTAGCGTCTTGAATCGACATACGCTCACGAACAACACGTTCCATACGGGAAAGACCGATACGGAATTGGTTTTGAAGCAATTCACCTACAGAACGAAGTCTACGGTTACCAAGATGGTCAATATCATCTGTATTTCCAATACCATGAAGTAAGTTAATAAAGTAGTTAATGGAAGAGATGATATCGGCAGGCGTGATGTTTTTGACAGCTTTATCAATAACACCGTTAGAAATAACCTTAACTACCTTGCCTTCTTCTGTTGGTGAGTAAACATTAATGCACTGGACAGGAATTGTATCCGCGCCAGTTACACCTTTAGGAATTGTAAACTCTTTATATCCTGCACCTTTTTCAATAAAAGGTAGGATTTCATCTAACACACGACGATCCAATAACTGACCAGCTTCAGCAATGATTTCTCCCGTTTCGGAATCTACCAAAGTTTCAGCCAAACGTTGATTGAATAAGCGGTTTTTGATGTGTAATTTTTTATTGATTTTGTAGCGACCTACGTTAGCCAAATCATAACGCTTCGGATCAAAGAAACGAGCAACGATCAAGCTTCTTGCATTATCAAGCGTAGGCGGCTCACCTGGACGAAGACGCTCATAGATTTCGATTAACGCTTTTTCCGTAGAATCCGTGTTATCTTTATCTAGCGTGTTACGAATATATTCGTTATCGCCAAGTAAATCTAGAATCTCAGCATCCGTACCAAATCCTAATGAACGAAGCAATACGGTAACTGGAATTTTACGCGTGCGATCAATACGAACGTAGATGATATCTTTCGCATCTGTCTCAAGTTCCAGCCATGCCCCACGGTTAGGAATCACTGTAGCTGTGTAAGTTTTTTTGCCGTTTTTATCCACTTTCGTGCTATAATAAACACTGGGAGAACGAACGAGCTGGGAGACGATTACACGCTCCGCACCGTTAATAATGAACGTTCCCGTATCAGTCATAATAGGGAAATCCCCCATGAACACTTCTTGTTCCTTGACCTCACCGGTTTCCTTATTAATCAAACGGACTTTGACTCTTAACGGCGCCGCATACGTTACGTCGCGTTCTTTGGACTCATCAACGGAATACTTAGGATCGCCTAAGCTATAGTCAATGAACTCCAGTACTAGGTTCCCTGTAAAATCCTGAATCGGGGAGATATCCTGAAACATCTCACGAAGTCCCTCTTCCAAAAACCACTCATAGGATTTTTGCTGGATTTCAATCAGGTTTGGAATGCCCAGAACCTCATTAATTCGTGCATAAGTCCTGCGTTTACGTCGTCCAAATTGAACAAGATGTCCCGCCAACTTTCATTCACCCCTCAACTCTACTCAATAAATAAAAAGAAAGAAGAAAAACTTCGACCGACGTACACTCAGGACGCCTCCGTTAGTGGAGCCCGTCCGAATTAAGCGACTGTATGGATGAAGGTTTTTTCTGTATTCAATAACTTTTTCAAGATTTTCTTCCCATCCTGTTAGAATTTCCCAAAATTCAAACATTATACGTTGTAGGTTCAAATTCTATGCATAAAGGCTGAAAAAAAGACTTGACATTTTTACTAACTAAAGACATGTGTCCCATCTTAATACTGACATTTTTTAATAATATCACATTTGAAATGTCAAGTCAAACAAATTCCCACGTATATTTACAAGAGACTTACTTCGTGGCTTTCAGAATGCGGTAGCCTTTGTCCTTCGAAACCTCTACCACTTCATTATACATGGTTTCCAGCTTCTTCACTGCCGATGGCGCCCCTTGCTTCTTCTGGATGACAACCCACAGTGAGCCCCCATCTTTCAAGCAATCGTAAGCATCCACAAAAATCTTATGAACCGTTTCTTTCCCCGCACGAATTGGCGGATTGGTCAGAACAGCGTCAAACTTCTTATCCTTCACCTTTTCCAACAGATCACTCTGTAGAATGGTGACATTGGTAATACCATTTCGCCGCGCATTTTCTACCGAAAGTTCAACCGCTCTTTCATTGATGTCGACCATTGTCACCTGTCCTTTCGGACACATGATTGCTGCACTCAGCCCCATCGGCCCGTAGCCACAGCCCACATCGAGAACACTAGCATCTTCCGATAGTACCATTGTTTCTATTAAATGCTTACTTCCATAATCGACACCTTTTTTAGAAAACACACCCGCATCTGTCAAAAACGTATATGTCTTACCACGAAGAATTTCCTGCGTTGTATGGACATCGCTCTTTACGGTCGGCTTTTGTGTGTAGTAATGCTCTGACACGTTTGAATTCCCTCCTTTTCTACCTATAGGAAAATCCAATAACCACGTGCGTTCCTAAGGCTTTCCTAAGGGTAAAAACTTAGGCACAATAAACGGCAACGCCGCTCATATCCTGTGAAACCATATCGCTTAAATGTTGAAAAAAACCTCTTGAAGTCAAGCTTCAAGAGGTTTCCTAAGAAAAAGAAATTACTTAACTTCTACGGAAGCGCCAGCTTCAGTAAGCTTAGCTTTAACAGCGTCTGCTTCTTCTTGGCTAACTTTTTCTTTAACTGCTTTTGGAGCTCCGTCAACCAAGTCTTTAGCTTCTTTCAAGCCAAGACCAGTGATTTCACGAACTACTTTAATTACGTTGATTTTGGAAGCGCCAGCGCTTGTCAAGATAACGTCAAACTCAGTTTGAGCTTCTTCAACTGCTACTGCTGCGCCGCCGCCTGCTGCTACTGGAGCTGCTGCTGTTACGCCAAACTCTTCTTCAATTGCTTTAACCAGGTCGTTCAATTCCAAGATTGTCATGCCTTTGATTGCTTCTAGGATCGTTGCATTTGTGCTCATGGTTAAACCTCCATTATCATTAATAAATTAGTTTTTTTGTTTGTAAAACAGGTAGTGCATTAAAATTAAGCTTGACCTTCAGCTTCTTTTTTCTCTGCAACTGCTTTAACAGCAAGAGCAAAGTTACGAACTGGAGCTTGAAGAACGCTAAGCAACATGGAGAGAAGACCATCTCTGGATGGAAGTTCTGCAAGTGCTTTGATTTGATCGTATCCAACTACGCGGCCTTCGACCACGCCACCTTTTACGCTCAATTTATCATTCTTTTTCGCAAATTCAGTCAAAATTTTCGCTGGAGCAACTAGATCGTCTTTGCTGAAAGCAATAGCAGTTGGACCTGTTAGGTACTCATCCAATGCGCTTAGTTCAGCATTCGCCGATGCGCGTCTAGCCAACGAGTTCTTGAGAACTACGAATTCAATACCAGCTTCGCGCAAGCTTTTGCGTAGCTGTGTTACTTGAGCTACGTTCAAACCGCGGTAGTCCGCTATGATTGTAGAAGCGCTAGCTTTAAACTTCTCAGTTACTTCAGCTACTGCTTGTTCTTTCTCTGCAAGAATTTTCGCGTTTGCCATAGTACACCTCACTTCTTATGCATTTATCTTTCAAGATCGCAAACAGTAGGAGCATTAGCATTTCTTATCTATGAATAAGAAATGCCTTCGTAGACGCTACGAAGGCATGATGTGTTCACTTTTTCCCTGATGTACAAAGAAATCGTTATATATATCATAACACCTCGGTAGGAAATTAAGCTCTTCAGCACCTACTGTCTACGGTTTGCATATTCATTTTTAGGACCTTTGATAGAGTATCACGCCCAGCAACCGAAGTCAACTGGTAGCTTTTACTTATCTGAAGGATGACAGGTTCACACGTACGCTTGGACCCATTGTCGAGGATACAGCAATGTTCTTAAGGTAAACACCTTTAGCCGCTGCTGGTTTCGCACGAACTAGTGCATCAACCAATGCTTTGAAGTTTTCGTTCAACTTGTCTGCATCGAAAGATACTTTACCAAGTGGAGCATGAATTTGGCCTGCTTTATCAAGACGGTATTCGATTTTACCAGCTTTGATCTCTTGAACAGCTTTGGTAACGTCGAAAGTAACTGTTCCTGCTTTAGGGTTTGGCATTAAACCTTTACCCCCGAGGATACGACCCAGTTTACCAACTTCGCTCATCATGTCCGGAGTAGCTACGCAAACATCGAATTCGAACCAACCTTGTTGAATTTTGTTGATCATGTCTGCATCACCAACAAAATCTGCACCAGCTGCTTCAGCCTCTTTTGCTTTCTCGCCTTTTGCAAATACGAGAACGCGTTTTGTTTTACCAGTACCGTGTGGAAGTACAACAACACCACGAACAGCCTGATCTTGTTTTCTTGGGTCTACACCCAGACGAACTGCAACATCTACAGTTTCATCGAATTTAGCAGGAGCTGTTTTCTTAACAAGCTCGATTGCTTCTGACGGATCATACAAAGTTTCAGCATTAACAAGCTGAGCTACTTCGCGGTATTTTTTACCGTGTTTAGGCATAATATTTATCCTCCTTAGTGGTATTAGCGGATAATCCTCCCACCGAGCGACCTCCATGTTTTCGTAGAAAACACTTCTGCAGGCTTCGAGCTTGCACAGTCGCATTCCTTGCGGAATTAATCTTCGATAGTGATTCCCATGCTGCGAGCAGTACCTTCAACCATACGCATTGCAGCCTCAACGGATGCAGCATTTAGGTCAGGCATTTTTTGTTCAGCGATTTCGCGAACTTTAGCGCGTTTCACAGTTGCAACTTTCTTCTTGTTCGGTTCACCTGATCCTTTTTCGATACCAGCAACGACGCGAAGAAGAACTGCAGCCGGAGGCGTTTTAGTGATGAATGTAAAGGAACGGTCTTCGAAAACTGTGATTTCAACTGGAATGATTAGACCAACTTGATCAGCAGTACGAGCGTTAAACTCTTTACAGAAAGCCATGATGTTCACACCTGCTTGACCCAATGCTGGACCGATCGGTGGTGCTGGATTTGCTTTCGCAGCTTGAACTTGAAGCTTCACGATTTTAATAACCTTTTTTGCCATGATAGACACCTCCTTGCAGTAATATAGGAGTCTTCGACGAATCAAAGCCTCGCTATTCAGGAAACTAATGCGTTCCCACTAACGTAGGTCTATCCCAAGGAATAGACCTGGTAGAGCCTTTTGGTTGTCATGCTCTTAGAGCTTTTCCACTTGGTCGAAATCGAGCTCAAGCGGTGTTTCTCTTCCGAACATGTTGACATGTACCTTCAGTTTGCCCTTATCGGCAATAATCTCTTCGACAGAGCCAACAAAGTTTGCAAATGGACCCACCTTGACGCGTACGGTTTCTTTCAGTTCGAAGTCAATTACTTCCTTCGGTTCTTCCATTCCCATATGCTTCAGAATCGATTCAACTTCCTCAGGTAACAATGCAGTTGGTTTAGAGCCGGATCCTGTAGAACCTACAAATCCAGTCACTCCTGGCGTATTACGTACTACGTACCAAGAGTCGTCCGTTTGAATCATTTCCACGAGAACATACCCTGGATAAACTTTACGCATAACGACTTTTTTCTTGCCGTCTTTGTTTACCAGTTCTTCTTCCATAGGCACAAGCACACGGAAGATCTTGTCCGTCATTTCCATAGACTCAACGCGCTTCTCTAAGTTGGCTTTCACTTTGTTCTCATACCCTGAATAGGTATGTACGACGTACCATCTTTTTTCCATGAATAAATTCACCTATAGTCCTGTTTATTTAAAAACAAGGCGCAGCAACTCAGAAATTCCTAGATCCAGCACAAAAAAATAAATAGCAACAAAAGTTACTGTACCTATAACGACAAGCGTATAAGTAGTCATCTCTTTGCGACTTGGCCACTTGACCTTTTTGAGTTCTGACCAACTGTCGGTGAAGAAGGAAAAAGTGGATCCGAAGCTTTGTCTCATTCTAGCCAAGAACGCCACAAACTACACCTCCAAAGAACTACCTAGTCTCGCGATGAGCAGTATGTTCATTGCAAAATTTGCAATATTTCTTCAACTCAATACGGTCGGGATTGTTGCGCTTATTTTTAGTGGATGCATAGTTTCTTTGTTTGCAATTTGTGCACGCTAATGTGATGATGACCCGCATGATGTACACCTCCTACAGACACTTTCTAATTAAAGCCCTTCTAAGCGCATCAAAAAGAAAGCGACTTTTAGGGCTACCTGAAACACTTTATCACAACTGTCCCCCGAGTGTCAAGGTAGAAGTCTCACAAATGCAAGAGTATCACCAGTATAGGCTCTCCCGAGGGGAACTAAACATACTAAGAAAGAAAAACACCCGTACAGCTCATGCGGCACGGGCGTTTCTACAAATCTCTGACTTCCAAATACCGCTCAAGCTTGCGCTTAACACGTTGGAGAGCATTGTCAATTGACTTCACATGGCGATCGAGATCCACAGCAATTTCTTGATAGGATCTGCCATCGAGATAGAGCATAAGCACTCTACGCTCTAAGTCACTTAGAATCTCTCCCATTTTATCTTCAAGTCCCGTAAACTCTTCTTGATTAATAACCAATTCCTCGGGATCTGTTACCCGGGAGCCGCTAATAACATCGAGCAGTGTACGATCAGAATCTTCATCATAGATGGGCTTATCCAGTGATACGTAGGAATTAAGAGGTATATGCTTTTGACGAGTTGCTGTCTTAATTGCCGTGATGATCTGCCGCGTGATACACAGTTCAGCAAAGGCTTTGAATGAAGCAAGCTTGTCTCCTCGGAAGTCGCGGATAGATTTATATAAACCTATCATGCCTTCCTGCACAATATCTTCTCGGTCTGCACCTATCAAAAAATAAGAGCGTGCTTTGGCACGAACAAAATTCTTATACTTGTTGATAAGATATTCCAAAGCTTCGCTACTGCCTTCACGGACTGCTTCGACAATGTCTTCATCTGGCTTGAGGTCATAATCATACATTCTCAGTTCTTTGAGGTCGACACTCACCAACAATCCCTCCGGCCTGCAAGACTACCCAGATTTCACTATAAAAGTTAGGTTAAGTATACATGATGAAATCTCACACCGTCAACGGGGAACCCCACCATTTCTAGCATTTGGAGGATTTACTCCCCTCTTCGCCATCGTTCTAACTTCGCTTTCATCTCGTCACTCAGCTTGGCTCCGAACGGATTTCGTTTGGTTGTCGTCTCCGGTACAATGCGTTCACGAACCTCTTTACGATTCTGTTTAATTTTCACTAGCAATTCTTTCGCGGGCATGCGGAGCGCTCCCTTGCCAAATATGACATGCTGCTCAATCATATCCGACGTTGCTACGAATATTTCCTTACGCCTTCCCATCAGATTCGTAACCAATCGCTCGATTCGCTCATCTGCGGTTTCCTTCTCCTTGGTATAAAGCACAGCCAGTTTATTCTGCACATATTTCTTACCCAGTCCAGGTACCATGTAGGCATCAAAAACGAGATAGACCTTCATACCTGAAAAGGATTGAAATTCTGCAAGCATATGGATCAGACCGTCACGTGCACCTTCCAGATCAGTATCCTTTAATTTACTTAACTCAGGCCAGGCGCCGATAATGTTGTAACCATCTACAATTAGGATCTGTTCCATCCCATTTAGCTCTTATTGCGCTGTCTTACCACTTCATACATCAATACACCCGCGGCAACGGAGGCATTCAATGAATTAACATGTCCGGCCATTGGCAGCTTGACTAAGAAGTCGCATCTTTCTTTAATAAGTCGACCCACACCTTTACCCTCATTTCCAATAACTAGGGCAATCGGAATCGTAAAGTTGGCTTTATAGACATCTTGAGCAGCAGTAACATCCGTACCTGCAACCCAAACACCTTGTTCCTTTAATTGCTCAATCGTTTGCGAAATATTCGTCACACGTGCGACCGGAACATACTCAACTGCGCCCGCAGATGTTTTGGAAACTGTTGCCGTTAACCCTACGGAACGTCGTTTCGGTATAATCACACCGTGAACCCCCGTACAATCTGCTGTACGTAGAATGGATCCTAGGTTATGCGGATCTTCAATTTCATCGAGTATCAAAATGAACGGTTCTTGCCCGAGCGCTTTCGCCTTGGCTAAGATATCCTCAACTTCCACGTAGGCATACGCTGCAACTTGTGCAACGACACCTTGATGTTGGAGTCCCTCTGCCATTTGATCCAACTTACGCTTGTCCGTAAATTGGACAATAATGCCTAGATTTTTCGCTTCTGCCACAATCGGTCCAGCGAATTGCTTCTGAGCACCTTCGGCAATCCATATTTTATTAATTGTCCGTCCAGCACGAAGCGCCTCCAATACGGAGTGCTTCCCGCCGATAATGTCTTCATCCATCCTAATTCCTCCTAAAAGTACGTGCGAATGCTTCTCTATTTCTGCGTATGATTAAACGTGATTGCGAAATCTAATATCTCTTTCAATCGCTCAAAGGATTGCTTGTAGTATAAGTATCCGATTAAGCACTCAAACGCGGTGCTGTGACGGTATTCCAGCACATCCGCGTTTTTGGCTGTCGTTCCTGATTTGGCATTACGCCCTCGCTTCACGATGTCTACTTCTTCTTCCGATAGTGTGGGCATCAAGGCCGTCAATAATTTGGACTGGGCTTTGGCAGACACAAAACCTGTTGAAGCTTTATGCAAATGATTAGGGCGATGATTCGCCCCTGAGATGACATATTGTCGGATATAGACTTCATACACCGCATCCCCAATATACGCCAGCACTAGCGGATTTAATAAATGCGGACTTTTCGATGGCGGGAAGGAAAACAAGTTAGCAGCATCCAGATTTATTTCATTCATTTGCGGCGCCAGCGTATGCCTTGTGGTGTGTCCTCAAGGAATATCCCTTTCTCCGTCAGCAAATCACGAATTTCATCGGCGCGTGCCCAATTCTTCGATTTCCGTGACTCCGTGCGTTCAACGATCAACTGCTCGATCTCCTCATCCAGCAATTCATCCCCTTGTTGTGAAAGGATGCCCAGCGTTGCATCGAATGCTTCTAGCTGTTCCATGAATAGTTTCACTGCGCCAGCATGTACCCGCTCCTGTTGCAAGTATAAGTTCGCTTCTGCAACGAGATCGAATACCGCGGTAATGGCATCTGGCGTATTAAAATCATCATTCATTTTATCTACAAATTGTTTCGAAATGGCCTGCAGTGTATCTGTAATTCCCGCTTCAACTTCGCCAGTAGCAGATGCTGTAGCAAGACGATGCTTCATATTATCGTAAGCATTCTGAATCCGTTCCAACGCATTCGCCGCTTGTTTCAAACTCTCATCACTGAAATTAAGTGGGTTCCGATAATGAGCGGATAACATGAAGAAACGGAACACTTCAGGTTTAATTTGCTTAACTAGATCTCGAATTAAAATACCATTTCCGAGTGATTTCGACATTTTTTCATTATCGATATTTAGAAAAGCATTGTGCAACCAATAATTGGCCATGGGATGACCAGTTACCGCCTCGGTTTGAGCAATCTCACATTCATGGTGAGGGAACGTTAAATCTTGCCCGCCTCCGTGAATATCAATCGTTTCACCCAAATATTTGCGCACCATGGCGGAGCACTCAATATGCCAGCCTGGGCGACCTTGGCCCCAAGGGCTATCCCAATAAATCTCACCAGGCTTCGCCGCTTTCCATAGGACAAAGTCCTGAGGATTCTCTTTACGCTCATCCACCTCAACACGAATACCGTGCTTAAGTTCCTCCAAATTTTGCTTAGAGAGCTTGCCGTAATCTGCGAATTTCGACGTTCTATAATACACATCACCGCGCGCTTCGTATGCAAAATCCTTCTCCACAAGCGCAGCGATGAAGTCGATAATTTCTTGAATATTCTCTGTTACACGTGGATTCATCGTCGCTTCATGAACCCCTAGTGATTGGATATCTTCTAAGAAAGCCGCGATGAACGTTTCGGCAAGTTCTGGTACAGAAACCGCCATCTCCTCGGCTTTGCGAATCATTTTATCATCCACATCGGTAAAGTTCGTAATGTAATTTACTTCATATTGCTGCGATTCCAAATAACGGCGAACCACGTCGAAAAATATGACAGGACGTCCGTTGCCAATATGAATATAGTTATATACGGTTGGACCACATACGTACATCTTTACTTTGCCTGGCTCAATCGGAACAAACTCTTCCTTCTTGCGCGTTAAGGTATTATATACTTTGAGTGTCATGTTCTCCTCAATTCTCCATTCTGCTTCCGTTCTTCTTCCAGTTGGAATTTCAACTCATTAATTTGATTCTGTAATTCTTGGAAAATATCGACGATCGGATCGGGCAAATTGCCATGGTCTAATCTATTCACACGGACACCGTCTCGCTTCACAAGTTTGGCCGGTATCGTGACGACCGTGCTATTGGATGGAACCTCCTGAATCACTACTGCATTAGAGCCAATACGAGAGTTCTCACCTACAAGGAAGGATCCGAGAATTTTGGCACCAGAACCAATAACTACATTATTGCCAATTGTTGGATGTCTCTTACCTTTCTCTTTCCCCGTTCCGCCTAAAGTTACACCTTGGTACAAGATCACATCATCTCCGATCTCGCAGGTTTCCCCGATGACAACACCCATCCCGTGGTCAATAAACAACCTTCTGCCAATTGTTGCTCCCGGATGGATTTCGATGCCTGTCATGAATCGACTTATTTGAGAAACGATACGAGCCAGGGTAAACATCCTTCTTGTATAAAACCAATGTCCAATCCGATGCGACCATATCGCATGAAGTCCCGAATACGTAAAAACAACCTCAAACCAACTGCGCGCTGCAGGGTCGTTATCGAATACGGCGGATATATCAGATTTGATCGTTGACCACATATGCTCACCTTCTTGCCTAGAATGATGTTGGTATGAAAATAAAAAAAGCCCCTGCAGCCCTAAGGCTGCAGAGGCGTGGTTATCGCGGTTCCACTCTGCTTGGTGACTCGGAAGTCTCCCAACTCAAACCCGTAACGTGGGTGTTCCGGCTGCGCCTACCCTACTCGGTGAGTATTCGGCGCGGCTGCTCCCAGGTGCATTTCTGATTACAAGGATTGGATAACTCACAGCCAAAGCCTCACGGCCTTGATTATCCTCTCTGACAAATCCTCACTTAACCATACTCTCCTGATCATCGCATTTCGTATTCCATTGAGTTAAGTATAGCGAAAAGAACCTCGCTTTACAATAAGCTCTGAAGACGTGAAACGACTTTTTCTTTCCCAAGTAGGAAAAGGGACACATTCAGATCCGGTCCATGGACTTGACCTGTCAACGCGGAGCGAACAGACATGAACAGCTGCTTCCCTTTGAAGCCTGTTTCCTTCTGTACTGCTTTAAGCAGCGCCGGCATTGCTTCAACCGTGAAAGCTTCCGCTTGCTCGACTTGAGCTAAGAAACTAGTCAGCACAACAGGGACATGCTCTTCTTTCAATACAGCAGCCGCTTCATCATCGATGACCAGCTCCTCTTTGAAGAAGATCGCAGACAATTCCACGATTTCAGCCGCGTAGCGCATTCTTTCTTGATTGAGGCTAACGAGCGCCTCCACCCATGCCCCAGTAGCAGCATCCAAATCACCTTGTTCAAGGTAACCGGCTTTGCGCAAATGCGGTAAGCACAGATCAACGATGCGGGATAGCGGAGCTTTTTTCAGATACGCATTGTTCATCCAATTCAATTTATCCATATCAAATACAGCCGGGCTCTTGGATACACGATCCAGATCAAACTGCGCGATCAATTCTTCCTTCGTGAACATCTCTTCTTCCCCACCTGGTGACCAACCTAGCAAGGCAATAAAGTTCAGCACGGCTTCTGGCAAGTAACCAAGCTCTTTGTATTGCTCGATAAACTGGATGATCGACTCATCCCGTTTGCTCATCTTCTTGCGATCCGTATTCAAAATCAAAGATAAATGCGCGAACTCGGGAATCGGCATATCCAGCGCTTCGTACATCAGAACTTGTCTTGGTGTATTGGATAGATGTTCTTCCCCACGAATAACCAAGTTGATTTTCATCAAATGATCATCCACAATGACGGCAAAGTTGTAAGTCGGGATCCCATCTGGACGCGCAATAATGAAATCGCCAATCCCATTGGAATCGAATTCCACATGCTCGCGAACCTTGTCTTCGATCGCAATGATACGATCCGCTGGCACACGAAAACGCGTTGAAGGCACACGGCCTTCCGATTGGTAAGCAGCGATTTGCTCTGGCGTCAGGTTACGGCACTTGCCGGAATAGCCGCCCATTTCCCCGCTTGCCTCTTGCTCTGCGCGCTCTTGTTCTAGATCGGCTTCCGAGCAATAGCAACCATAAGCGTGACCGCTCTGTAATAGTTTATCTAGATAGATCTTGTAGATATCCAGTCTCTCCATCTGACGGTAAGGACCGTAAGGGCCTCCGATATCCACACTTTCATCCCATTCTAAGCCAAGCCATCTCAGACCATTCAACTGGTCTTCGATTCCAGACTCCTTATGACGCGTTTGATCCGTATCTTCAAAGCGCACAACAAATGCGCCGCCGTCCTTACGAGCTAATAGATAATCAAACAGTGCCGTACGGGCACCGCCAATATGTAAATGTCCAGTCGGACTAGGTGCATAACGCACGCGTAAAGGCTGACTCATCGTTGTATCCCCTTTTCATCTTCCATGCATGAATACCTGCTATTTTATCACATCACGAATTAAACAAACAACCGATTGTGCCGCGATTCCCTCGCCACGGCCAGTAAATCCTAGCTGTTCTGTCGTTGTCGCTTTCACGTTCACTTGATCTGTCTCTGCTTCTAGTGCGGCAGCAATGATTTCAACCATTTGTGGGATATACGGCAGCATCTTTGGTTTCTGAGCAATAATCGTGGAATCTGCATTCCCTAATTTGTAGCCCTTCTCCTTCGCCAATTGCCATACCCGCTTCAACAAGACTAAGCTATCCGCATCTTTGTACTCGGCAGCTGTATCCGGGAAATGCTTCCCGATATCGCCAAGACCAAGTGCGCCTAGGATCGCGTCACTAATCGCGTGCAATAGTACGTCCGCGTCGGAGTGTCCCAGCAACCCTTTTTCATAAGGAATCGTTACCCCTCCAATAATGCACTTACGTCCTTCTACCAATTGATGAACATCGAATCCATTTCCTATTCTAATCATACCTAAGCCTCTCCCCTCACGTTATGTAAAATCCATTCTGCCCAAGGTAAATCTTCGGGGGTCGTTATTTTGATATTATAATAGTCCCCTTCTACTACGTATACGGCTGCGCCTAAACGCTCCACTAAACTCGCGTCATCCGTCCCCATGAACCGATCCTGCTCTGCCTTCTCATGCGCCTCCTGTAGGAGAGAAAGACGAAAAGCCTGCGGCGTTTGGATGGCCCACAAGCTTCGTCTATCCGGTGTCGATTGAATGCGCTTATCTGCAGCATCCACAACTTTAATTGTATCTTTGACGGGAACGGCTAAGACCGCTGCTCCTATTTCTTGCGCCTTTGCCAGACACTCGAACATATGTTCTTTTTTCACGAAAGGGCGAACACCGTCATGCACAAGCACCCATTGCGTGCCCTGTTGCAAGGCCTGGAGACCCTGTCTAACGGAATCTTGCCGCTCTGCGCCACCCGCCAGCACACATGTTACCTTCGTAAGTGCATAGTTCGTGACATAGCCGTTACAGCGATTCACATCATCAGCACCCACAACGAGAATAATTTCATCCACTTCATGTATGTTTTGAAATAATTGCAAGGTATGTACCAGAATTGGCTTCTGTCCCAGTTGCAGGTATTGTTTGCTTTCTGCTGTACCCATGCGCGAACCTTTGCCCGCTGCTACGATGATAACTCCTAGCTTCCCCATAAGTCCTCCAACT
The DNA here is from genome assembly GCF_056398345.1 of Paenibacillus sp. 01T442. Taxonomy (NCBI): domain Bacteria; kingdom Bacillati; phylum Bacillota; class Bacilli; order Caryophanales; family Paenibacillaceae; genus Paenibacillus; species Paenibacillus sp. 01T442. The sequence continues at coordinate 10,802 of NZ_JBFTPF010000040.1, read as the reverse complement.
TGGCGCTTCCAAACGAAAGCTTTCTTCGTAATCATAGGCCCAAGTCAACTTGAAAGAGCTATGTTACATCTCCTTATCATACTGGTTTTACTGTGCTTTTTCCAATAGTTTTGGTTTCGCAAAAATCATTCGACCCGCCGACGTCTGAAGCACACTCGTTACCATCACTTCCAGCGTCATTCCGATGAAATCACGACCGCCTTCGACAACGATCATCGTACCATCATCGAGATAAGCTACACCTTGTCCATGTTCCTTGCCGTCTTTAATGACTTGAACAATAATTTCTTCTCCCGGTAGGACAACTGGCTTCACCGCATTCGCAAGATCGTTGATATTGAGCACCGATACACCTTGAAGTTCACATACTTTATTAAGGTTAAAATCGTTCGTAATTACTTTCCCTTGAAGCACTTTGGCTAAGCGCACCAGTTTACTGTCCACTTCGGCGATTTCTTCGAAATCCCCTTCATAAATGAGGACCTTCACTTCAAGTTCTTTTTGGATTTTGTTCAAAATGTCCAGTCCGCGACGCCCACGGTTTCGCTTCAGTAAATCTGATGAGTCTGCAATATGCTGCAACTCTTCCAATACGAACTCCGGAATTACCAGGGTTCCCTCGATAAATCCGGTCTTGCAAATATCTGCGATCCGGCCATCTATGATGACGCTCGTATCCAAAATCTTATGTTCCTCGTACGGGCGATGCGTCTGCTTCTCAGGACCGCCAGATCTGCTCTTCGCAATGACCTGTACAAGTTCTTCCCGCTTGCTGTAACCGATACGGAAGCCCATAACGCCTAATACAGCCGATACAAGGAAAGGTAAGAATGGCCCTGCCCATTTGGCCTGTTCCAGCACAGGAAATAACATGACTGAAACCAATAGCCCAATCACGAGTCCTAGCGTACCAGATAGCAAATCCGACACGGGAATATCCGTGACATTGCGTTCACCTCTCATCAGCAAGTTCATGCCGACGTTAGCTACCCACGCTGAAATCAAAAACATCCCTACTGCACATAAACTATTAATCCAAAATACTTGTCCTGCTTGACTTGTCACATCCGTCGTTTGTAGGAACGAATCGCTCCACCTATAACCTAAACTGCCACCCATGATGGCTAAAATGATTTGTACCCATTTCTTCATCACAGATTCACCTCCTGCATCAACTTTTTTTGAAATTGTAGACCGTATATGTGTCACATATACTTCGGCTTAAATTTTTGGATAAACGCACTCGTCCTTAGAGGACGGTGTAACCGTTTATTGTAAGCCTTATTACAATTATGTTCCAATTTATGCAACGTTAATCACTTCTTTCGTCGGAAAATTGAAATATTAGAGGGCATCCATTATAATGAAATGGAAGTTACCAACCTACCAGAGGTGGATGGAATGAGCTCCTTGACATTAAAGCAGTTTCAAGATCAAGTGTCTGAATTGTTACTCCGTCACCGCAGTCTGCTTGATGTCTTATCCAAATTTCAACAGTCAGGCGCAGCTGCCAATCGTTCCGTGGTGAAATCCATTACTGAATGTGGATGTATCCAGGTTCATGCAGCTAAGCAAGAGTATCATCCAGAGATGACCTTGGATGAGGCTAAGGATGTTCTAGGCACCCATGTATCTGGTCACTTATGTGAGCAATGCATTGAGGTTGTTAGTAGCGAATTAGGCAGAAATCTCTTCTACATGTCTGCGCTAAGTAACATTCTTGATATTAATTTGGAGCAAGTCGTTGAGAATGAATCAAAGAAATGTACAACACTGGGCCTATTCAACATGTCATGATGATGAAAACAAAAAAAAGCATTTATTTTCTTCCTGAAGATCAGGAGAAAATAAATGCTTTTTATTTTCGAACAATGTGCTTACACGTCAGATTTCACTGAATTCGTGTCATCTACGCCACGTCTTTTGTTCTTTCTGCGAAGATTACGGAGACGAATGAAGTATCCATCAACGTTTTTTTTTAGGCCGTAAAGCGCGTACATCAAAAGCGGTACGAAAATCATTTTGGAAATGGACTCAGGCCATTTGATTGCAATCAAAATCGCTGCTGCAACGATAATTGGCGTAATCCAAATCGCTGCTTTAGGAATACCCGCCTTTTTGAAGTTCGGATATTTCACTGTGCTGACCATTAAGTATGACAACAAAACTGTACTTACGAGAAGCACATATACGTTAATATCGTTCACGAAAAGAGCTAACGTACAAAGAACACCGCCTGCTGCTGGAATCGGCAAACCGATGAAATAGCCAGGCGTACCGGCAACAACATTGAATCTAGCTAACCGCAACGCTCCACAGATCGGGAAGATCGCTGTGACAATCCAAGCAAAAGCTGGGCTAATGACGGTAGGATCGTTAAATGCAACTACATACATGATGAAAGCAGGAGCGACACCGAAAGAGATCACATCGGATAAGGAGTCTAATTCTTTACCGAACTCACTTTGAGCGTTCAACGCTCTCGCAACACGTCCATCGAGTCCATCCAATAGCATAGCGACAATGACAAGAACGGCAGCGATGCCATGTTCTCCACTGAAGGCTAGGATAATCGATAGTACGCCTAGGAATAAGTTCCCTACTGTAAAGAGACTGGGAATTGATTTTGTTAACATATGTTTTTGTCCACCTCTGGATTTACTATACCCTAAACTTGACTACATAAAACCTTAACAATGATACTTTATGATTGTATCCACTTTAAATATGTCTGTCAATGAACACTTGTTCCTGAATTCTTTTGAGACCTTCCTTAATGGCGCGGGCTCTCACTTCTCCGATTCCGTCAACTTCATCCAATTCCTCTATCGTCGCCATCATCATGTGTGGCAAGTAGCCAAATTTCTCCACTAGATTACCAATAATGATAGATGGTAACCGCGGAATTTTGCCTAAAATGCGGAAGCCACGTGGGGAGACTGGCTCTTCAGCAATCGAATTGGTATGAGAATACCCTAGCAAGCGAATAATTTGCTGGGGCTCTAGCAGCTCATCAGATGACAGACGCTTCAAACCAGCCTGCATCTCCTTGACTCTTTCTTCTGATAATTCTCTTACATAATCTTTTACGAGCAAACGCGCTTCAAGTTCCGCATTCCCAACAAGTTCTTCTAATTGCATGCTAATTAATCGTCCTTCATTGCCAAGTTCGTTAATATAACGATTAATTTCAGCTTTGATGCGTAACACCATCTCAAATCTGGCAATGACATTGGTAATATCATGCAAGGTAACTAGTTCCTCAAACTCCGATGCACTCAGATTCGTAAGGGATTGATCCAATACAACCTTATATCGCTCCAATGTTTGAATCGCTTGATTCGCTTTGGTCAAGATGACTCCGATATCCTTCAGTGCATATCTTAAATTACCTTGATATAGCGTAATGACATTCCGCCGCTGTGAAATGGAAACAACTAATTTATTCGTTTGCTTCGCCACACGCTCCGCTGTTCGGTGTCTAATCCCCGTCTCAGATGAGGAAATAGAAGAATCCGGAATCAATTGGGTGTTCGCATAAAGGATGCGCTTGATGTCCTCGCTGAGGATAATCGCACCATCCATTTTGGCAAGCTCATACAAATAGTTAGGCGAGAAGTCGCAATTGATGGAGAATCCACCATCCACGATTTCTGTTACCTCGGAACTGAAGCCTACAACGATCAGTCCGCCTGTTTTGGCGCGTAAGACATTCTCCAAACCATCACGAAATGGTGTACCAGGTGCTACCAGTTGGAGCAATTGGCTCATCACATCGCGTTTCATCTCTTCTTTACTCATCATTTTCCTCCTGAAGGCTTATAGCTTGCAGAACTCACGCTAACCCAGCGCCGCTTTCAATGCCTCAGCCACCGTGTTTACCCCAATAATCTCCATGCCTTTCGGATGTGTCCACCCCTTCAAACTTTTCTCTGGCATAATCACTCTACGGAAACCAAGCTTCTCTGCTTCCTTCACACGTTGATCAATCCGAGATACGCCGCGGACTTCTCCTGTTAAACCGATTTCACCGAACACAACATCAAATGGCTGTGTCGGTTGATCTCGGAAACTGGATGCGATACTAATGGCGATCGCCAGATCCACCGCTGGTTCATCCAGCTTGATCCCACCTGCCACGTTGAGATAAGCATCTTGATTTTGCAAGAACATGCCCATGCGTTTCTCTAATACTGCGATGATTAAGGAAAGACGATTGTGATCTACACCTGTCGCCATCCTTCTCGGAGAAGGGAAATTCGTTGAGGAGACGAGTGCTTGAATCTCCACCAAGACGGGACGTGTCCCCTCCATACTAGCAACAACAGCAGAACCAGCCACACCAAGTGGCCTTTCCGATAGAAACAACTCCGATGGGTTGTTAACTTCTACGAGACCAACCTCTTGCATTTCAAAGATACCAATTTCATTTGTTGAGCCAAAACGGTTCTTTACCGCTCTTAACACACGATAGGAATGGTGCCGCTCCCCTTCAAAGTAGAGAACACAATCGACCATATGCTCTAGCATTCTAGGCCCCGCTATTGCCCCTTCCTTCGTCACATGCCCGACAAGGACCGTTGCAATTCCCTTACCCTTAGCTATTCTCATAAAATGGCCTGTGCATTCTCGAACTTGCGATACGGTTCCAGGCGCCGAAGTAATCGCCGGGTGAAATACCGTTTGGATCGAGTCAATGACGAGAAAGTCAGGATTCGTTTCTTGTATAGCTTCCTCGATCAATTCAAGGTTCGTCTCACATAATACGTATAGCAGCGGAGATGACGCATTTAAGCGATCGGCACGAAGTTTGGTCTGCTTAATGGATTCTTCTCCTGATATATAAAGGACTTTTTGCTGGGCTTGTGTGAGTTCGAAGGACGTTTGCAGAAGCAAGGTTGATTTCCCGATACCGGGATCTCCACCAACGAGGATAAGTGACCCAGGGACTATACCTCCACCCAGGACCCTGTTTAATTCTTTGTTGCTTGTGACAACTCTCGGTTCAGAGCTGCTTTCTATATGTATGATGGGGATCGCTTTTTCTTTCGTTTTGGGGATCGAAGATGTCATACCTTGCGTACGAACGACTGTTTCAACTTCTTCCACCATCGTATTCCATGACTGACAACCTGGACATTTCCCCATCCATTTCGGTGAATCATAGCCGCATTCTTGACAGCTAAATTTGGTTTTTTGTTTACTCATAGAAGAAGTTGCTCCTTAACATGGGGATATCCTTTTTGGCTATCCTTACCAATAAAGTTTACCATTTTTATGTATCTCATGAAAGTGCTGAAACAAAATAAACGACTACATCGTCCAGTTAGAACGAGAGCGTTTATCTAGAAATACTGCAGACTTAAATAAAAAGCATCTCACCCCACCCTCATCGGATGAAGTGAAATGCTTCTTCACTTTCTCTTATTTCGTTAATGAGACGCCTTCGCCCTTAAGAACAACTAGTTCGCCTTCATTCTCATCAATCGTGAGTGAATCACCTTTGGAAATATTACCTCTCAGCAATTCTTCCGATAAGCGATCTTCGATATGCTTCTGAATCGCTCTGCGTAATGGACGCGCACCGTAGGTTGGATCAAATCCTTCCTTGGCCAAGAACATCTTCGCTTTATCCGTTAACAAGAAATCAACCTCTTGCTCTTTCAGACGCTTGCGCAGATCATCAGCCATTAAGCTAACGATTTGTGCAATGTGTGCTTCATCCAAAGAGTGGAATACGATGATTTCATCGATTCGGTTAAGGAACTCAGGACGGAAGCTTTTCTTCAACTCGCCCATAACTTTGTCTTTCATATTCGTATAGTCTCTTCCAGCATCAAGTGCAGCTGTGAAGCCAAGCGAGGAGTTTTTCTTAATCATGTCCGCGCCTACATTGGAAGTCATAATGATTAGCGTATTACGGAAATCAACGGTACGACCTTTGGAATCCGTTAAACGACCATCCTCTAGCACTTGCAACAGGATGTTGAACACTTCCGGATGTGCTTTCTCGATTTCATCGAGCAGGACAACGGAGTATGGTTTGCGGCGAACTTTCTCAGTTAGCTGACCGCCTTCTTCATAACCCACATACCCTGGAGGCGCTCCTACCAAACGGGAAGTTGAATGCTTCTCCATGTACTCGGACATATCGATACGAACAACGGCGTTGTCATCTCCGAAGAGGGATTCTGCTAGTGCACGTGCAAGCTCGGTTTTTCCAACACCCGTTGGTCCTAAGAAAATGAAGGAGCCCATCGGACGCTTCGGATCTTTCAGACCTGCTCTTGCGCGGCGGATCGCACGACTCACAGCTTTAACTGCTTCTTCTTGTCCAATGACGCGCTCATGAAGGATATCTTCCATTTTGAGCAAACGATCGGTTTCTTCCTCAGCAAGCTTGCTGACCGGAATTCCCGTCCAGCTCGCTACAATTTGTGCAATGTCATCTGGAGTTACTTCTGTATCCAGACGACCTTGTTTTTCTTTCCACTCGTTCTTCGTCGAATCTAGCTCTTCGCGAAGCTTTTGCTCCGTATCACGAAGACCTGCTGCTTTCTCGAACTCTTGGCTTTGAACGGCAGCATCCTTCTCTTTACGGATGTTTTCCAACTTACTTTCAAGCTGCTTCAAGGAAGGTGGTGTCGTGTAAGAACGCAATCTTACTTTGGAACTCGCTTCATCGATCAAGTCGATCGCTTTATCCGGTAAGAAACGATCCGTGATGTAACGATCCGACAGCTTTACAGCCTCTTGAATCGCAGCATCTGTAATTTTCACACGGTGATGCGCTTCATAGCGATCACGCAAGCCATACAGAATTTGAACAGCTTCTTCAGGTGATGGTTGATCTACCGTAATCGGTTGGAAACGACGCTCAAGTGCAGCATCTTTCTCAATGTATTTGCGGTACTCATCTAGGGTTGTAGCACCAATACATTGAAGCTCTCCTCTAGCAAGTGCCGGCTTCAGGATGTTAGAAGCATCAATTGCGCCTTCCGCTCCGCCCGCGCCAATCAAGGTGTGAAGCTCATCAATGAACAAGACGATATTGCCAGCTTGACGAATTTCATCCATGATTTTTTTGAGACGATCTTCGAATTCACCGCGATACTTCGTTCCTGCAACAACAGAACCCATATCCAGCGTCATAACGCGTTTATCTTTCAACGTTTCCGGAATTTCATTGTTGATGATTTTTTGTGCAAGGCCTTCAGCAATCGCTGTTTTACCAACCCCTGGTTCACCGATGAGTACAGGATTGTTTTTGGTTCTGCGACTCAATACTTGAATCACACGCTCAATCTCTTTGCTACGGCCGATAACGGGGTCCAAATGACCTTCTTTGGCGTACGCAGTCAAATCTCTTGCCAGACCATCCAATGTAGGCGTGTTCACATTCGGATTGGTACCATGACTAGGCGACACGGTTTCGCTGCTGCCTAGCAGCTGAAGAACTTGCTGACGTGCCTTATTCAAGGAAACCCCCAGATTATTAAGAACTCTTGCAGCTACGCCCTCACCCTCACGGATAAGTCCGAGCAGGATATGTTCAGTCCCCACATACGTGTGACCTAATTTTCTCGCTTCATCCATCGAAAGTTCGATTACTTTCTTAGCTCTAGGTGTATACGCGATGTTGGTCGGCTGTTCTTGCCCTCTGCCAATTAGAGATTCGACTTCATCTTGAATTTTCTCAAGACCTAGGCCGAGCGCAACGAGTGCTTTAGCAGCAATGCCTTCACCTTCACGAATAAGTCCTAGTAAAATGTGCTCTGTTCCAATATTGTTATGTCCTAATCGAACAGCCTCCTCTTGAGCAAGAGAAAGCACCTTCTGCGCACGTTCCGTAAATCTGCCAAACATCATAGCGAACACCTCCAAAAGTAGTATATCTATGGAATTCCTAAAGGATGAATCTTAACGTACTTCTTACTACTTTATTTATACCCTGCCAAATTTCTCGCGAATCAGTTCCGCCCGCCTCATATCTCGTTCTTCCGGATTTAGCTTCTCCCCCGCATATTGCTGAAGAAAACCAGGTTGCGTCATGACCAAGAGTTCATTAAGCACATGGGACGATACATTGTTGATGATACCTAGATCGATACCCAGACGTACATCTGACAGTCGCTGTGCCGCTTCCTTAGAGTCCATAATCCCCGCATAGGATAGAATGCCAAGGGATCGATTCACACGATCAATGATGCGCATTCTAGACTCTTGTAATAGCTTATGTCTCGCGGCCCGTTCATGCTCTATAATTTGCCTGGCCACACTATATAAATTATCAATGATCTCTTCTTCCGATTGACCTAACGTAATTTGATTAGATATTTGGAATAGATTACCTAAAGCTTCGCTACCTTCCCCATATAATCCTCTAACCGTCAACCCAACTTGTGTAACTGCGGATAAAATACGATTAATTTGCTGACTAAGCACTAGCGCAGGAAGGTGCATCATAACCGAAGCGCGAATTCCTGTGCCGACATTGGTCGGGCAGCTCGTTAGGTAGCCTCTTTTTTCATCGTATCCGTAATCCATCTGTGTTTCAAAAATATCATCAATCTGGTTCGCCAAATCCCAAACCTCTTTAATCTGGAAACCAGGACATAAACATTGTATGCGAAGATGATCCTCTTCATTGATCATGATACTGATCGATTCATTATCGCTTAAAATAACGGCCCCATTCCTGGATTCGTTAGCTAAATTAGGACTAATTAAATGTTTCTCCACTAGCACCATTCGCTCGAGCTCATTCAGCTCCGCGAGTGGAATGAGCGAGAAGTTGCTTATCGTCTCCAACTCTTCATTCTCAAGAACACCAGATAACTGTTCCAGCACTTCCTGTGATTGTTGATTGGTCGCGAGCATGGGATATGGATAATCTCTCAGGTTACGAGCAATGCGGATTCGACTGCTTATGACAATATCCGACTCTGGCCCTTCACCCTTCATCCATTCACTCAAAGCATCTCCTGTAAACCGCTGTAATGTCACTGGATTCACACTCCCTTACAAACTTACATACCCGCAATCTTCTTCTCAATCTCACGAATCTGGTCACGTATCTGGGCAGCCTGCTCGAACTCTTCGCTCTCGATACAGGTCATCATATCTTTCTTCAAAAGATCGATTTCACGCTTGCTTTGAATGATACCACCACTGCGCTTGGGAACTTTCCCTACATGCACGATATTCCCATGAACTCGCTTGAAAAGAGGATCAAGTTTGACCGAAAAGCTTTGATAACAGGACCCACAACCAAACCGACCTAATTTACTGAATTGCGAGTAAGTAAGACCGCAGTTATCACAGCGGATGGCCTGGGACTTCGCCGCGGACAATGGTTCAAAATCAAGTAAACCTGAAAGTAAATTGTGAATCGAAAAACCGTTCGATGTTCCAGGAATCATCTCGCCCTTCTCGCGGGCACAATTCTCACAAATGTGGAACTCGTTCTTATCTCCATTCACAATCTTCGTGAAGTGAAGAGTCGCCGGTCGTTTCCCGCATTCCTGACAAACCATTCCATCTGCCTCCTTATCTGCTAAGCAAGGATATCAGCATTGCTTTAAGAATCTTAGCCCGAATTTCATCGCGCAGCGGGAGTTTAAAGGTCAATACATCTCTGGAAATCGCTGCCCGAATCAGGTTAGCTTCTCTGGTGGAAATATAATGCCCCTCTTGCAATTGATAAATGAGCCCCTCTGAGGTGACTTGATCAATGTGGGTATGAATCGTACGGAAAATGTGATCTAGAATAGATCCATGACTCTTGAGCTCGATCTTCTGAATCCGAATATAACCGCCACCTCCGCGTTTGCTCTCCACCACATAGCCTTTTTCCAAGGTGAACCTTGTACTAATGACATAATTGATTTGAGAAGGCACGCATTGAAACTGGTCAGCCAAATCGTTCCGTTGAATCTCGATAGCGCCCTCCGTACTCTGCTGCAGGACATGCTTTAAATACTGTTCAATAATTTCTGATACATTGCGCATCAATTCGGCCTCCCAGATTTCTAGAAGTAAATTGACTTTGACTTTCTTTGACCTTAACTAAATTATAATCATTTCCTTTCTTTTTGACAAGTCCTGCTCTAAAATGTCTCTCCCTACAAATCCGATAGCCTTATGTGAACCTTACTATTGTTGACCTTACCTAGGGATTTATTCGAGAGTATTTTAATAAAAGCTGTTGATACGGCGCGATTTACATAAAAAGGAGGGCAATGCGATTGAGCATCTCCGCCACGATCTTACTACGCTCCACTCCTCTATTCAACTCAATACACAATCTGCTTTCTCAACTTCACGAATCGAGTCAAACTAAAGCATCATAACTCGAGTTACAAATCATGAGATTGGACAATTTAATGGATTATGTACAGTTAATTTCGCTGTTTTGGTCACTTTCATCAAAATTAATGGATTTTATGTCGTTAATGTTGGTTGAACTAGCTGAAAATGGGGAATTCCCATGTCAATAGATGGATGTTTTCCATTTAATTCAATTTTCCAAGGCAAATTCAAGCAATTAGCTGTAGAAAATACAGCTAATGATTTAGTAACGAGGCGTAGTATAGGCTAAATGCAAAAAAGAGCCTTACCTGGAGTTATCCAAGGTAAGGCTCTTTCAGTTGTTTGGCAACGTTCTACTCTCCCAGAACCCTGCGGTTCAAGTACCATCGACGCTGGAAGGCTTAACGGTCGTGTTCGAGATGGGAACGCGTGGATCCCTTCCGCCATCATCACCAAACAGTCAAAGCGTTTGTTTGCGCCTTGAAAACKAG
>NZ_JBFTPF010000039.1:0-61892 GCF_056398345.1 Paenibacillus sp. 01T442 | reverse complement strand
TACAGCTAAAATCGCCGTATCACCTGAGATTTAGCGAATAGATGGAAAAAGTACAGTTAATATGAGCGAGATTGGAAATTTGGTGGATTTTGGTGAAAATTAACTGTAGGAAATCCATCTAATGCTCCMAAAAGGTGAAAATCAGCAAAATTAGCTTCATAAAATCCATTTAATTTGTTTAGTGGGCGGCGGAGACAGGCTGGATGGTAGAAGCGGCATATGAATTAGAAGTAGAAGTAGAAGTAGAAGTAGAAGTAGAAGTAGAAGTATGTTTTATTTTTGAAAAGTGAGGAAATTCCTCGAAAATTGCTGTATATGTTCCAGTTAATCAAGGTCATGGAAAGGAGCCGCCAGCGCATGAAGTTGTTCTCGATCAAAAAGCTAATTTCTCCCACGGGAAGTATCCAGGGAAAAATCTTTGTCGCATTCAGTTTGGTTACGTTAATTGGCATCGTTGCTGTGACAAGTATTGTTTATTTATACATGCGAGAAACCGTGAAGAATAATGCAATTACTTCTGTTAACGAAAGTATACGGCAGGCAGATGAATCACTAAATCTCCGCTTGGAGGAGGTTAGTCGATTAAATACGGTCGTTGCTACGAATAAAACGGTGCTGGATACACTGCTTAGCAAGACGGAGGAACCAAGCTACGAGTGGTTTCAAGAGCAGAAGCGGATCGAGGAATTCTTGTCCGCATTGATTGCTTACAAATCTTACATTTCACGTGTGGCCGTCATAGGGTTGAACCAGAAAGTGTTTTTCGTCGGATCTCCATGGCTGGACAAGAACGTGTTATTCTCACCGATGATGGATGCTTTACTGCAAAATGGGTCAGGACATGCCTATTTTCATCAAACAGGCTTCAATGACTCCATCGTTACCGGTCGTGAGCTTCGTTATAACCGGAATTTAATCGGTATAGTGATGTTCGATCTCAATGACGAATTCATTAAGAAAATTTATGATGTCAAACCGACACCAGACAGTATGCTGTACGTGGTGGACAGGAAAAATGAGTTCATCTATGAACCTAAATCGAGTGTTTTTAATAAAGAAACCTTCATTCAATTCAATCAGCAGATGGCCGGAACGGACGGTTCGGTTGAAAGAATTATTAATCAGCAATCTTACTTAGTCATTACTCGGAAATCAGACTATACAGGATGGTCGACAGTGGCACTCGTTCCGATGAAGTCTCTGTTGACGGAAACGACCCATATTCGTAATGTACTAGCCACGGTAGCGATCATTGTTTTTGTGATTATCGTCATAGGCACGCTGCAAGTTTCCTCCAGAATAACAAGAAATATTCGCAGATTACGTTCGATGATGATGCATGTCATGGAGGGCAATATGACGCTTCCAGCTGTCGAAATTCATTCCAAAGATGAAATAKGGCAGTTATATCAAGTTTTTAAAAGCATGGTTGAAGAATTAAAGCGTTTACTTGAAGGGATCGTAACGACCGAGAAAGAGAAGCGGGAAGCGGAATTGGCCGTTTTGCAAGCTCAAATCCGTCCGCATTTCCTTTATAACACGCTGAATACGGTGAAGTATTTGGCCAAGATTAACGGAGTGCCGAATATTGTAGAGGTATCCCAATCCTTGATAGAGCTAATGCGCGGCGTTCTCGGGAATACGAATGAATTTCTTACCCTGCAAGAAGAATTGCAGTATGTCCGCAGTTACGTGACCATTGAAAAATACAAATATGTAGAGCCACTGCAACTGAAGATCGAAGTCGAGAATGAAGAGCTTTTACAACATAGTGTTCTGAAGTTAATGCTGCAGCCTCTTGTGGAAAATGCCATTCTTCATGGACTTTCTGCCTCGGGGTATGAGGGTGTCGTGTTGATTCGTATTTATGAGGAGAACAAAGAGCTGAGAATCGAAGTGAGAGATAACGGCAAAGGGATGTCCAAGGAACAGATCGAGGCGCTGTTTGAAAGGAATAAAGTCCAGACGAATACACGCTTCAGTGGTATGGGTGTTCGAAATGTCCATGAACGCATCGTACGATTGTTCGGGGAGCCATATGGTGTGCTTGTTTTTAGTGAACCAGATAAGTATACGACTGTGCAGATTAGATTTCCATTACTGCCGGTTAAGAATCACTTGCTTCAGGAGGGATGAATGATGTTTCAAGTATTGTTAGTTGATGATGAAGCGTTGGCACGTCATGACGTGAAGAGTATGTTGGATTGGGAAAAGCATGGGTTCACGATATGTGGTGAGGCGTATAACGGGTCTATGGCACTTGCCATGATGGAACAGATGACGCCGCATATCGCGATCGTGGATGTCAGCATGCCGATTATGAATGGGGTAGAGCTAAGCCAGGAGATCAAGGAAAGATTTCCAAAGGTTAAAATGATCATGCTGAGCAGCTTTGACGACTATGATTATGTTCGGACTTGTCTGATGAATGGGGCTATTGATTACTTGCTCAAACATCGATTACAAGCGTCAGCGCTTCTGACTCTGCTCCAAAAAGCCGTTCAGGAGCTGCAGAGTGAAGAAGCTCGAAACGCGCAAAGCAAAATGATTGAACACCTAAGTCCGGTTATTCTTCGCGAGCATGTAACTAATTTGGCTAGAGATGTTCAGGAGGCTAGTGAAGCGCTGCAGGTTTATGCACGTGACAATCAGCTCTATATTAATGCAATTAATTATGGATCTGCTGCTATACAAATCGTACCTTTTCTGTTGTTGACAGGGACTTTAACCGATGTCCAGAAGAATCGCTTAGTGCTTCAAGCAATCGAAGTCATGCAGATGGCGATTGGCGATGTTCAGAAACGAACGGTAGGCTACGTAGGGGAGGGACGTTTTATCGTCTTGTTTTCCTCTGAGGAGCGAAGCGAACATGCCATTACGTCACAAATGAATCAAGCGATGAGTGCGCTATCCCACTCCCTAGAGAAATTTCTTAATTTAAAATGCGTCTACACGATAGGGCCGCTATGCGGAAGCTTGAGACAAGTTGGTCCTAGCTATCTCAAAGCGAACCAGGACTTAAATGTTCAGCACGATCATGATCAGAACGCATCCATATTGAAAGCCTCTCCATATATGAAAGAACAGAAGCAATTGCTGCTTTATCTGGAGCAATTGGATGGCGAACGAGCTAGCCAATTCATTACGGCGATATTTGCTGAACTTCGCAGCCAAGCTGTGTATGGGATGACCGTACAAGTCATAGTCAGTGAAATGCTTCATCTCGTTGAAATGGTATGGAAACGGCATAATCCGCAGACGGCTTTAGAAGATACCGAGCATATCCCCACAAAGGCAGAACTTGGACGAATGGGAAGTGTCTCTGAGCTTGAGCTTTGGATGGTAAACTACTGTGCGTGTATTGTTGAGGGTATCAAGAAACAGCGTGTAGGAGGCTCCTATTCGCGCCATATAACGAAAGCACTGCAATATATAGCAGACAACTACGCTTCTAATATTTCCTTAGACATGACGGCAAGTTCTCTGAATCTGAATTCATCATATTTAAGCAGACTGTTCAAAGAGGAAATGCAAATGACATTTACCGAGTATTTGAACCGGGTTCGTATTCAAACAAGCTGCATGCTTATGCAGTCAGGCACGTATACGTTAAAACAGATCAGCAGTGAGGTTGGTTTTTTAAGTTATACCTATTTTTTCAAAGTTTTTAAAAGTATGACAGAGATGACACCGCAGGTGTATATGGATCAACTGAAACAGTCAAAAAAGTAGAATGGAAAGTCATAAATGTTGAATCTCTGGAAAGTGATAATTCCTTATACTAAGATCAACCCTTAGAAAACGCTTTCTTAACAGGGTAGAAAACAACTTTGATCGGAGGAACAAGAGCATGAAAAGAAATTGGGGGACAGTACTTTTATCAACGTTAGTCATTTCGGGCTTGACACTTTCCGCATGCAGTTCGGACACATCTAGTAAAGAGAAAGAGGGTAAAACCCCAGCAGATGATTCGAAAGGTGTAGCTACTGCTGGTTTTCCAATCGTGAAGGAGCCGTTGAAGCTAAAAATGTTTACACGAATCGCGCCATCAAACGGGCCATTCAAAGATATGCCAGTGTTCCAGGACTACGAAAAAATGAGCAATGTGCAAGTTGAATTTATTGAAGCGCCAACAGATGGCTTCCCTGAGAAGAAGAACCTGTTGTTTGCCTCGAATGAGCTTCCTGATGTTATGTATCGCTCAGCCCTTACTCCTTTAGAGGCAACTCGTTATGGTTCTGGTGGTCAATTGATCCCACTGGAGAAGCTGATTGAAGCATACGCACCCAATTTTAAGAAATTAATGGAAACGTATCCAGAGATTCGCTCCGCCATTACAACACCTGAAGGTCACATTTATGCCCTACCAGGTATTGTGAGTGTCAACTCGGCAAGAACGGATAAAAAATGGATCAATCAGGCATGGCTGAAGAAGCTTAACCTGAAAGAACCAGAGACGACGGATGAGCTGTACGAGGTGTTGAAAGCTTTCCGGGATAAAGATCCTAACGGCAATGGCAAACAAGATGAGCTTCCAATGACAGCGCGTAATGGCTTGGCAATTGTACCAATCATGGCTGGCTCTTTCGGTCTGGATTTCCAATTGGGTTATAACATTAACCTGGAGAATGACAAGGTCAATCTCTGGATGGGAAGCGATCGGAATAAAGAATTACTGATGTACTTAAATAAGTTGTATTCAGAGAAACTTCTGGATCAAGAGCTATTTTCACAGAAGGAAGCGCAATATCTGACAAAGCAAGGGACAGGAAATACCGGTTTCTTCTTCGATCAGACGAACAATCCCATGTTGGACGGAAAGGTCCAAGATCAATATGTCGGGATAGCACCGCTAAAGGGTCCACACGGTGATAGACTCMAACTAGCTGCTCCAGTACCGAGGGATTTTGGTGCATTTGCGATCACATCGGTAAACAAGAATCCGGAAGCAACGATGCGTTGGGTTGATTACTTCTTTGGCGACGAAGGATCTACGATGCTGCGATTCGGTCGTCAGGGTGAGAATTACGAGTTGAAAGACGGAATTCCATATTATACGGCTGCCTTCTTAGCAACAGGCAATCAATCCAAAATTACCCCATATGCCGGTGGAGGAGCGCCGCATTTAATCAGTGATAAGGTTGCTTCTTTTATTAATCCACCGCAGGTTCAAGAAGCACAGAAGAAGCTTGATCCGTTCATGCCGAAAATTCGCTATGCAGCGCCGATGTTTGATGAGCAAACTGCGCAACAAATAAATATACTCCGTAACGATATTGATAAATATTACGAAGAGCAAAGTACGAAATTTATTGCTGGTGCCCTTAGCTTTGATAAGTGGGGAGAATTCCAGAATACGTTGAAGAAAATGAAAATTGATGAACTGCAGAAGCTGTATCAGACTGCTTATGATAACCTCAAACAGCAAAAATAAGTATAACTGGCGGCTGGAGGGCTACAGATGAACAATACAGCAAAGACAGCAGGCGTTGCGTCTCGAACCAAATCGAGGCGCTCCAGCCTCTTTAAAACATTGAGTAGTCGCTATGATCTCTATTTGATGCTGCTCATTCCCATTGTATATTACCTTGTATTCCATTATGGACCCCTATATGGTTTGCAAATTGCGTTTAAGAACTTTAGTCCGGCGAAAGGGATTAGCGGAAGCGCATGGGTTGGGCTTGATCATTTCCAGCGATTCGTAGAATCCTACTATTTCTGGCGGTTGTTATGGAACACGATCTCGATTAATTTGTTCTCTTTATTGTTTGCTTTCCCTATCCCTATTCTTCTTGCCTTAATCGTTACCGAAATCCGTAATAAAGCATTCAGCAAAATTGTGCAAAACATTACCTATATCCCGCATTTCATCTCCATCGTCGTCATGGTTGGGATGCTGATGTTGTTCTTATCTCCGCGTGGTGGTCCTTTGAATACCATTATTGAGGCATTAGGCGGAGATCCGGTGCGATTTCTCGATTCGGCAGCGTGGTTCAAGCCGATCTTCATTAGTTCGAATATATGGCAAAATATGGGATGGCAATCCATTATCTATATTGCAGCTCTCGCCGGAGTTAATCCGCAGCTGTATGAAGCCGCTAAGATGGATGGAGCTAGCCGGATGCGACGCATTTGGCACGTATCGATCCCAGGCATACTACCGGTTATCGTTATTCTGCTTATTCTTGATGTAGGGCATTTCATGAATGTCGGTTTCGAGAAAATCTTGCTTATGCAAAATAATTTGAACTTGGATTCCAGCGATGTGATTTCCACCTTCGTGTACTCAACAGGTATTCTAAAAGGCGAATACAGCTATACAGCAGCTATTGGCTTGTTTAACTCTGTCATTAACCTGGCATTATTATTACTCGTGAATCGCTTTGCCCGTAAAAAGGCGGAGACTAGTCTATGGTGAGGAGGGACCTTTGATGAAGGAACAAATGCTCAAGAAAAGGAAGTCGGATGAGAAAATATTCGATGCCGTGGTTAACGGATTGGCTTTGCTTATCGTCATCGTGGTCCTGTATCCGCTCCTATTTATCGTTAGTGCCTCCTTCAGTGATCCTGCGCTGGTCCTGAATGGGGAAGTGGTATTGCTGCCTAAACAAATCACCTTAGAAGCATATCGGAATGTCTTTCAAAACGAGCAAATATGGAACGGATACGGAAATACCATTTTGTACACGGCAGTAGGAACAATTATCAATTTGATCATGACGACATTAGCGGCCTACCCGCTGTCAAGGCCAGACTTGCCTGGGCGGGGAATTTTCATGGTATTTATCACATTAACCATGTTTTTCAGCGGGGGGCTCATCCCGTCGTACCTCCTTGTGAAAAATTTAGGCATGGTGGACACGATGTGGGCGCTAGTCATTCCCGGCGCAATTGCCACCTATAATTTGATCGTGATGAGAACGTATTTTCAATCCAACATCCCTTGGGAGATCCAAGAAGCGGCCCATATGGATGGGTGTTCGAACTGGAAACTATTAACCCATGTGATCTTGCCGTTATCCAAGCCGATTATGGCGGTCATGGTCCTATTTTATGCGGTTGGTCACTGGAATTCCTTCTTCAACGCCTTGATTTATATTCGCAGCAAAGATTTATACCCGTTACAACTGGTGCTGCGTGAAGTGCTGATGGTCAGTCAAGCGGATGTGGTGGACAGCAGTGTAGGTCTTGAATCCAAAATTCTACTAGCTGAAAGCATCAAATATGTCGTCATTATTATTTCCAGCTTGCCTGTACTTCTGATGTATCCTTTTGTACAAAAGCATTTTGTGAAAGGCGTTATGATTGGTTCATTAAAAGGTTAAAGATGGAAGGAAGCGTTATGTTCATGCATGCAAAAGCTAAGATTCAAGTGAATACGAAACAAGTTGGCAAGGACAGAATTAATCCTTATATATTTGGACATTTCGTTGAGGATATTCGCGATCATATGGATGCGATGTTGGCCTATCCGCTATCGGATATGGATTTTGAAAGTAACGATGTGACGTATAGAGGGCTTTCTGGAAGCTGGCGTCCTTACACGAATGGGAAAAGCACGATTTATGCGCTCGAACCTGCTGCTACGTATCACTCCGGGCATAGCCAACTGGTTCGTATCTATAGCGATGACGAGGCCTATGCAGGAATTCGTCAAGCGATTGCTGTAAAAGAAGATCAGGATGGCTATGAGTTAGCTCTATATGCAAGAGCTTCTATTGAAATTAAGTTTCTTACAGCGGAGATCGTGGACAAAGCGAGTGGAGAAACTCTGGGTTCCACCCGTATCGAGATCGAAAGTCATAACTGGAAACAATATGCATCTCGTATCAAGGTCAGTCGACGTTGTGAGCAAGCGGAATTCAAGATCTATGTTCCTGCGGAGCATGAACGCTGGAGAGATAATGTTTCCACAGGTATGCTTTGGCTGGATCATATTTCGCTGCTTCCGTCTGATCGTGTTGGCAATGTTCGCAAGGAAGTTGTCGATATGACGAGGGACTTGAACGCCGGCATGATGCGGCTTGCAGGCAATTATATTAGCGCTTATCACTGGCAGCAGGCGATTGGCCCTGTAAATGAGCGTCCCTGTGTGATGAACGAAGCATGGGGTGGCTGGACGAATAAGTATTTTGGCACAGATGAGTTTATTCAGTTTTGCCGTGACTTGCAGGTGGAGCCGCTGATTTGCGTGAACGATGGTTCCGGTACGCCGGAAGAAGCAGCCGAATGGGTTGAGTATTGTAACGGGAGTTTGGACACGCCCATGGGGAAACTGCGGGCTGCGAATGGGCACGCGGAGCCGTACGGCGTGAAGTACTGGGAGATTGGTAACGAAGTCTGGGGACCTTGGCAGGTCGGGCATTGCAGCGCTGAGCAATTCGCTGATCGTTACGTGCGATTCGCTCAAGCGATGAAGGCCATCGATTCTGAGATTAAGCTGCTCGCTTGTGGCGATGATAAGCAGGATTGGAACCAAATCCTAGTCGAGCGAGCTGCAGAGCATATGGATTATGTAACGTTGCACCTGTATCACGGCTACAATCGATTTGGGATGAATGATCGCACGCCAAAAGAAGAGCGGTATAAGGCCATTCTCACTTATCCAGAATGGACACGAGAATCTGTTCGAAAAGCAAGAGAATTGTTCAATTCCGATTCGCGCTACTCGCATTTGAAATTGGCGATCACGGAATATAACACGATGTACTATCCGAATACGATTCGTAAGGGTCTTCCGAATGAACACACCCTTGAAGCAGCTGCTGCGAATGCAGCGAACTTGAACGAATTTATTCGAAATAGCGATCTCATCGAGATCGGCAGCTTCTCTGATTTAGTCAATGGCTGGCTTGGCGGATGCATCCGAGTAGGCGATTTCTATGCGGATCAGTTCCGAGGCAAATCCTCTGGCAGAAGTGAGAATTCCCTAACCATTTATGGGACGCCAACCTATTATGTCATGAAGATGTATGCCAATAGAGACTTAGGCTATGTCGTTCAGAGTCAGACCGAATGCGGTAGCTTTAGTGTGAATAGCTTAGTACCTACAGCGCCAAAGCTGGAGAATCTGCCGAATTTGGACGTTGTGGCTTGCTGCAATGCTGATGGGGATAGACTATCGATCTTTATCGTAAATCGGAGTCTCGAAGACGTGGTAACGGATGTGCAGTTGGATGGTTTTGTGGAGTCGGGGACAGCTCGCTTGTTGGCACTAACAGGGGAACATGAGGATGCTTTCAATGATGTGCATCACCCGGAGGCTGTCGTCTGTGAAGGATTTGACGTTTCCGTTCTGAACGCTCAAGTGACCTGTGAACTGAAGGCATCGTCTGTCTATGTACTAGAAGTCACACGCTAACAGGAGTAAAGGATAATCGAATGCGACTAGTTAAGAAGTCATGGATATGGTTTGTAGTTGTGTGTGTACTTTTTTTGGCGATTTTGACGATCATGCCCAGGCTCTGGGRAAAGAAAGGGACGGACAAGGTGGCAATATCCTTAAATCAGACATACCAGAACCCGTTCGTATTGGACCAGGAATGGGAGGATTACGGGATCGGAGATCCCTATGTTCTACGTTTTGACGGCAAATATTATTTATATTGCAGCACGAAGGATCGGAGAGTCGGGGTGAAAGCGTGGAGCTCTGATGATCTTGTGAACTGGCACTATGAAGGCTTGGTAACCGAGGAGGCGATCAGCGAAGGTGCATATGCGCCCGAGGTCGTCTATTGGAACGGTGCTTTCTATATGTACACATCACCGGCGGGCAAGGGGCATTATGTCCTGCAAAGCGATAAACCGACAGGGCCGTTTGTGAAGAAGACGGACAATCTCGGTTTCACGATTGATGGCTCTGTGTTTATAGACGACGATGAGCAATGGTATTTCACACATGCCAAATTGAACGGTATCATGGCAAGCTTGATGTCAGATCCCTTTACAATTGAACCCGGTAAGCAGTTGAACGCCACGCTCGGACATTGGACAGAAGGTTCCATGATTATCAAGCGAAACGGTCGTTATTTCATCACGTACACAGGAAATCATGTGTTTAGCAAAGGTTATCGTGTTAATTATGGGGTCAATCATACCTCACCGATTGGCACGTATACGATTCCCGAAAATAACCCGATCCTGATTTCCACAGCCAATGACTTCAACGGACTTGGTCACAGTGCGACGGTCATGGGACCTGATCTAGATTCGTATTATATGGTTTACCATAACCTAGTCGGACGGTCAGCCGAAGGCCCTCCCGTTCGCAAGTTAAACCTGGATCGACTCGTTTTCAACGGTGACAAGATGTCTGTTCTCGGTCCGACACACGGTTCACCGCAGGAAGCGCCTAGAATGCCGGCTTTTCACGATGTTCCGGGTGCTGCGCCATCTGCTGACAAGTGGGAGCCTGTGAATCAAGCAGGAGGCATGGAGACTTTACTGACCAGAGCAGTCACAAGTAACTTGTACACCGCTGAATACAATTTCAGATGGGATGCTGCCAATCGTGGTGGACAGGCTTCTTCGTTAGATGCCGTATTCGCATACGGAAATGCAGACAATTACCGTTTAGCACGTGTGAATAAAGCAACAATGGAGCTTTCCCTGATCGATCGCGTAAATGGTGTGGAAATGGTTGTTGCGACGAAGCCGCTGCCGAAAGGGACGGATCTAGCGAAGATCCATACGATCCGGATCGAGTCAAGCAGCTCGGGGACAATTATCTTTTGGGACGGACTGCAGAAGATTGAGCAAGCCGCTATGGCTGGGAAAGCTGGCCGAATTGGCTATGCATGGCCGCAAGAGGCGAAGCCTGATCTGCACTATACGGCCTTCTCGAATGAAGCTAATGGCAGCAGTGATAAAGAAGTGATAAAGCCGCTCCCGGGTACTCTGGAAGCAGTTCATGGCGTCATGGAAGGCAGTCCAGTCATCCAATCTGGCCTAACGCCTGATGGCAGTGAAGCTGTTGTCCTCTCGAAGAAGGAAGATGGCCTCAGCTTTCCAGTCAACGTTCGCGAGGATGGCAGCTATCTACTTTCAGTTAACGCTGCCAAGACTTCGGCGGGATCAACCGTGGTGATTGAATCCAACGGAAGCACCAAGTCAATCAAGCTGGACGCCTCTTTATTCGCAAGCGATGCAGCATGGACAAAGGTACCGCTTGGCGAGTTCGAGCTGAGGGCAGGAACACAATGGCTGTCGCTGCACGGGGCGAAAGGAGACGTTACGCTTCGTTACCTGGAAGCGAGCCGAACTGTAGCGGTCCCAGAGCAGACGGTCATCAAACCGACGGCCGTTGGTCTTGTTAATCGATTCGGCGGGGAGCCCAGTTGGACGGATTATTCCGTAAGCTTCGATGTGACGCTCAAAGCAATAACGTCCGATGAAGTTGGCGTCCTGCTGCGGACTACGAACGAGTCTGATTTTAAAGATCAGGTGAAAGATGCTTATATGGGCTACACGCTTGGTTTTCAGAATGACAAAGTTGTGCTAAGGCGTGTAAGCTACGAGAATTCGGTGGAAGCGACTTCTGGCGCTCTTGCTTTCAAGCCTGGTCAAACGCGCCATATTTCAGTGAAACTGCAAGGCGCATCCATTGAAGTTTACTCCGAGGATAGCGATAAACCTATCTTGACGTGGAAGGATCCGAATGCTTTTCTACTAGGTCGTGTCGGCTTGCGTGGCGTGTCGACAGCTTGGACGATTTCACCGCTGACGATAACGAATAAGAAATAGTATTGCGAGTATGAAAGGACTCTCTATGCAGGATAGAGGGTCCTTTTTGCATTGAAAATGGAAAATTAATTATCTGTCTCTATAATTGAGTGGTTTGTGTGGTTTCTGTAGTGATAATATTGAAGAATATGTATCTAAGTTAAAATAAGGGTATCGAATGTTGAATAAAGGTATTTTTAAAATTGGAAAGAGGTGATATAACTTTTATTGAAATCGCTTACAATAACTTGTGCAGAATGGTTAAAAAGGTGTTCAAATTTACTTCGACCAGAAAAGGAGATGAGATGATGTTAACAAAGAGCATGCAAAGAAGATCTTCATTGGTAATCGAGGTTTTGATCATGACCCTTGTACTGATTGTCTTGGGAATTATTTTTCAGACAGAAGTTAAAGCTGCTGCAACAATCTATTATGTATCTACCACAGGAAATAACAGTAACCCAGGTACGCTGAGTCAGCCCGTTGCTACGATTCAACAAGCTGTAAATATGGCTGGGATTGCCGGCCCCGGTTCTACCATTATTGTGAGAGGCGGAACGTACAATATTACCTCAACGATCAGTGTTACTACTTCAGGAACAAGTGGTAACCCAATTATAATCAAAGCATATCCAGGTGAGACTCCAGTCATTTCTGGTCAAAATACGTACCCGAATCACAGTCTCAGTCTTCAAACCGTTACGTATACGGGACCTAACGTTACCAATGACGGGGTGACCTATTATAACGGGCAGCAATTTACGCTTTCCTGGAATCCGCTGATGAGTATTACGGCCAATTATATTACCATTGACGGTCTTGCATTGACACAATCCTATGGTGCTGGAATGTATGCAGGTAACTCGGGGGCAACAAGATATCATGATATTATCATTCGAAATTCGAATATTCATGAGAACCGTGGTGAGGCGATACAGTTAGAGAATGTTGATTATTTTACGTTGGACGGCAATAGGGTATGGGAGAATGCCAATTTTGGGCGTTTTAGCAGATTATCCAGTGAAATGAACTGGCCTTTGATTATCATGATTAGAGGCAGCGCCTATGGAACAATCAAGAACAACACCATATACGACAATTGGGGTGAAGGGGTTGGCTTTTGGTATAACACACATGATGTAGTTTTGGAAGATAACGTTATTTATGATAATTATGCGTTGGAAGTCTACGTAGACAAGGCTCATGACGTAATCATACAAAGGAATTTGATATACAATACGGGGAATGCGATTTATTTCAGGGGCGGAGGCCCAAGCATGGGTATTGCCATAGCGGATGAACCTTTTCAAAATTTTACAGCAGGATACAACAGGAAGATTATTAATAATTTTCTGAAAGGAAACAGCAAGAATTTTACTTATTGGAATACGGGATTAGCAACAGGAACTCGCTTGGATAATGACATCATTGCAGGCAACACGTTTATTGATTCAACAAGTACGAATATATTCATTACCGGCGGTGCAAACCATGTAAACACCAAGATAGAAAACAATATTTTCAGGTCGAACACGGGTACTTTACAAAATGTAGATCAGAATTCAGGACTGATTTTTGCCAATAACTGTTGGTCCAGTGCTGTTAGTGGCGTTGCTTCGAATGTGAATGATGTCATCGGGGATCCATTGCTTGTAGGCGGTACATTCGGACCGGACTATTTCAAACTGCAGGGCACTTCTCCGTGTATTGCTAAGGGGAAGAATAACCTAATCGATGTAGCAGAGGATTACTTCAAGAATGTTAGGAGCAATCCGCCAAGCATTGGAGGATACGAACCACCTACAATCCTTATGGATAACAGTAATTCAACAGGAATAACTCAGATGGGGACTTGGACGGCCAGTACCTACAGCAGCCTAAGAGTTGGTGCGGACTATCTGCATGACGGGGATACAGCGAAGGGATCCAAGAGCGTTAAGTATGCACCTGATATCGCATCTGCAGGCTCTTATGATGTCTACCTGTGGTGGAATGCGGATACGAATCGAGCAAACAATGTACCGGTCACTGTCAACTATGCGGGTGGGCAGTCCAGCACAACAATCAATCAACAGGCAAATGGCGGGATGTGGAATTCCATAGGGAGATACGCATTTAATGCCGGGACATCGGGATATGTGGTCATTAGCAATACAGGGACAACTGGATTCGTTATTGCGGATGCAGTCAAATTCGTGCCTAGATAATTCGATGCCAAAATGGAGGCATCAAATCAAAAATGGTGATATTTTATTGCGTTCTTAATCAGGATACAGTGTAAAGGAGGTTAAGAAAACGCTGTCATCTATCGAGAACTAGGTGATGCTGCATAAAAGGAGACTATAAGAAATGGGTAACGACTTTAAGAATACTCGCACGGAGGGCAACCATTCAGCGAGAAAGCATGGGCAAAAGACGGAGAAGTACGATGTAGTCGTTTGCGGGGGTGGACTGGCGGGTTTCTGTGCGGCGGTTGCTTCAGCTAGACATGGGGCCAAAACATGTTTGGTACAGGATCGCCCTGTCTTCGGGGGAAACAGTTCGTCCGAGGTCAGAGTAACGCCGCATGGTGCGGCTGCTTTTCATGTATACGCGAAGGAAACCGGAATCGTATCGGAGTTATTGATTGAGGAACGTGCGCGAAATCATGAGCCGATTTTTGAGAATGGCTGGACGAACAGCGTGTGGGATATGACGATGTATGATATGGCACAGCGAACAGAGAATTTGACCTTTTATTTGAACACGTCCATTCTGGATGTTCGGATGGCGGGTGAGCGCAAGATTGCGTCGGTCGTGGGTTATGTAGCTAACGCGGAGACGGAGATTGAATTCGTAGCGGATGTATTCGTTGATTGCACAGGCGATGGAATCGTTGCCGACCGTGCAGGTTGTGAATGGCGGATGGGATCCGAAGGACGCGAGGAATACGCCGAACCGCATGCACCACTGCAGGCTAGCGGAGATGTGATGGGGAGTTCACTGCTTTTTAAAACGAAAGACCTTGGCTCCCCGGCTCCGTTCACGGCTCCAGATTGGGCTGCTAAGCTCGATAATCCCGACTTTTTCTATAAACAGGGTCGGAACCCGAATGATATGCGTGGTGGTTACTGGTGGATCGAGATCGGTATGCCTTGGCACACCATCTATGAAAGTGAAGATATCCGCCATGAGCTATCGCGGTATGTTTTG
The DNA here is from genome assembly GCF_056398345.1 of Paenibacillus sp. 01T442. NCBI lineage: Bacteria > Bacillati > Bacillota > Bacilli > Caryophanales > Paenibacillaceae > Paenibacillus > Paenibacillus sp. 01T442. The sequence continues at coordinate 46,979 of NZ_JBFTPF010000039.1, read as the reverse complement.
GGGATTTGGGATTGGATCAAGAATAAGGATCCGCTTACTAAGGAGCTGGCAGCTAATCACGCGATTGATTGGATTGGTCAAGTGCCGGGCAAACGGGAAAGCCGTAGAATTATGGGGCAATATCTGATGACGGAACATGACCCGCTGAATAAAACGGTATTTGAGGATGAGATTGCTTACGGCGGCTGGTTTCTTGATCTACATACACCGGGGGGACTTCTTGCGCCTACTAGTGAGCATGCCAGTTCAGAAGGCTATGATGAAACATCCTCTTATATGGTGAAAAGCTACTGCGGCCCTTATGGTATTCCTTTGCGGTCAACGATTGCCAAAGATGTCGATAATTTAATGATGGCTGGGCGGAATATCTCTGTGACGCATGCCGCATTAGGCACGGTGCGGGTAATGGCGACAACCGCGTTGGTTGGGCAAGCCGTGGGGACGTCAGCTGCGATTGCCTTGAAGCATGGATTAGCACTCGCAGAGGTACCAAGTCAGGCAATACAAGAAGTGAAGCAAACGCTGCTGCGTGACGGCTGTTTCCTGCTGAACACAACGAATGAGGACGAGTTGGATCTTGCACGCAAAGCGAGCGTTGGGGCTAGCAGTCAAGCTTCGTGTAAAGGTTCGGAAGTGAAGGCGGGGCTGCAAGCATCTGGCAAGTTGGGTCATCAAGATGAGTTACTTCGCCAACGTAAGGGGCAATGGATTGCGATTTCGGAGGGAGTACTGAACCGAGTATCTGTCTGTTTGACGAATACGAGTGATACCCCACAAATCGTAGAAGCGAAACTCATTCCGGTGGATCATATTTGGGATTACCGTTGCGAAGCAAATCCACCGTTGGCCACAACGGAACTGCAAATCATGCCAGGGAAATACCAATGGATTGATTGGGATTTACATCTGAATGAAGCGGATGGCTTGAAGTCAGGGACCTATGTGCGTTTGGACTTACTAGCAAATCCCCACGTTGCTTGGCATTGTGGGGATGGCATTGTGCCAGGTCATACGTGCGCATATGAAATGGGGGAGGGCAAAATGCGCCGGGATTGGAACGGTCCGACGCGCAGCTTCCGCGTGGATCCTCCTCAGCATGCCTACAGCCCTGAGCATGTGATTAACGGCGTAACGCGACCCTACCGTTATACGAACCTGTGGCGTTCGGATGCAAAAGAGGAGCTTCCGCAATGGTTGGAATTGAAATGGGAAGATCAACAATCTATTAGACAGATTGAGCTCACATTCCCTGGCAGCCTTTTGTGGGAATACCACGGGTATGCACCGTTTTATCGCGATCTGCAATGTCCGAAAGATTATCGGATTGAAGCTTTTGTTGGCGGTGTATGGGAGACGCTCCTTAAGGTGAACGATAATTACCAGCGTCATTGCCGATATACACTAGCTCAGTCTGTTCAAACCGATAAATTACGCGTCGTCATTGAAGCAACTAACGGCGACCCGTCCGCTGCCATCTATGAGATACGATGTTATTAAGATGAATTATGGGGTTGTCCCAAAAGCCAACCCTAAGGACATGGAAAATAAGGCCGATTCGTGTTTAGATGGAGAAAATCCAGATAATTTACGGGAAGCAAGTTTATTACTCAGCAGTCATTAACGAAAAAAGAGGATGTCTCAAAAAGTCTAAATTGACTTTGAGACATCCTCTTTTTGTATAGATGTCCTAAAGTGCGATTTACACATTACATCGTTTTCCGATGTTCCTTCGGGGAAACGCCGAAATAGTTTTTGAAAGCACGCGAGAAGTGATAGAGATTGCCATACCCTACTTTTTCCGAGATCTCGTTGATCCGTAAGGTGGGGTTCTTGAGCAGCTTCTGGGCTTCTTCCATGCGGACTTTGGTTAAATAGGCAGTAAACGTTAATCCGGTACGTTCCTTGAAAAGCTTGCTGAAGTACGAGTAATTCATCGATACCCGATTGGCCACTTCGGCAAGCTGTAGATCGCGGCTGTAATGCTCACGAACGATGGACTCCGCTACGGTAATAACGGTTTCACCCAAATTAGCATGTTCCGAGATCAGCTGTTTTGTATCTGTGGCGTAGCTTTTTAAATAATGCCGGAGCTCGCCTAATGTGTGAAAGGTGTCGAAAGCTGTCGCGCGTTCGGTCTCTTCAAAAAGAAAACGTTCATGGACATGGCGATGGATTTCAGAAAGCACCAGGTCATAAATGGACTTCAGCTGCTCCAAAGACATCTGTGTGCGCAGCGAATCGCTAAGATGGCGGTCAACCCAGAGGCCGATACGTTCCACATGCAGGGTCTCGGCTGCTTGCTTGAACTCTTCTAACTCCTTCTTGGCAGGCAGCCAAGCATCCGTCTTACCCGATGGATCAAGCGTTACGAAGACCACGCTTGGTTCTCGTAAAATTCGCTCCGACATCGCTTGATGCGCTTGTTTGTACAGACGCGATAAATCGTCCAAGCCCTGCCCAGATTGACTAATCGAAGCTGTAGGTGTTCGCGGATTTCCTTTTCGAAGCACGCTAACAGCTTTGCCAAGCAACTTCTGAACAGCTTCAGTAGAAACGTTTACGGCATAATTGAACACAAGGCATACCCAGCCTTGCACATCATGAAACGCTAGAAAGCGTAGTTGTGACGCTAAATCATGGTCCTGAACACATCGTTCCAAACATTCACTTACCGTATCCAAATGCTCTTCGCTGAAGGTAACATCGTCGAAGGATAGCATGGAAACGGCGAACAGCGGATGCGCAAAGTAAGCTTCGAGTGATTGCTGTGGCTCGGAATCTTTGGTTCTCACCGCAACATTCGACCTATGGATGACGAGGGGTAATCGAGCAGTAAGCAACGCACGTGCATCCGTGAGATTTCTTTCGATGAGCTGGTCGCTAAGGTTATCTTTCTCAATACTGGCAATCGCGGATTGAACTTGTTTTCCTAGCTCATCAGAAGACGCAGGCTTCAATAAGTAGTCCTGTGCGCCGTATTTGAATGCCTCACGGACATAAGGATAATCACCAAATCCGCTCAACATAATGAATTTGGAGCGTGTTAGCAGCGGAGCAAGCTCCTTAATCAATTGAATGCCATCTAACTCGGGCATACGAATGTCCGTGATAATGATGTGTGGTTGTAAGGTTTTAGCCATGGTAAGCCCTTGTAGACCGCCGTTCGCGACAAAAATTTCCCGAACGCCTGCTACATTGGCCMTTTCAAGTTTGGCTTTCACGCCGCTGCCAATTAATTCTTCGTCATCAATAATTAGTACGATGTACATTATCATTCTCCTCGATTCTTCTTGCGTCATAAGGAAGGGTAAGTATCGTTTCTGCGAATTGGCCTTCAAGGCTGTTTAGCCGTAAGGGATAATTCTCACCGTAAAATAACTTCAATCGTTCATTAATGTTACCTAGACCAATGCTTTCTCGGTCTTTATCGCCTTTGGCCATATACACGGAAGTGCGGAATTGTTCATTGAGTTCCTTGAGCCGAGCGGTCTCGATGCCGGAGCCATTATCTTTTACACATACACGGATGGATAAATCACTCTCTTGACTGACATGAATATCAATATCGAGTGTGTCCTGCTTAGCGAAGCCATGCTTCACACTATTCTCAACAATTGGCTGTAGGATGAATTTTAACACCTGAATGCTGAGAAGCTCGTTGGGAACATGAACGTGGAAATGAATACTGTCTCCATATTTCACCTTCTGAAGCGTCATATACTGCCCGAGATAACGAAGCTCATCTTGGAGCGTTGCGAATTTAGTGTGACCGTCCATATTATAGCGCATCATTTTACCGAAATCGGCCATAGCATCGGACACATCATACTGGCCGGCGATTTCCATTTTGGCACTAAAGATATCCAGTGTATTGTAGATAAAATGCGGATTAATCTGCGATTGCAGTGCGATGAGCTGTGCATCCTTGTGCATGGTCTCTTTTTTGATCATATCGCTTAATAGCAGGGTAATTTTATTCAGCAAAATGTTGAATTTCTCGGTGATGACACCGAACTCGTCCTTCCGTACAATAGGAATGGGCTGAAACCCTGTTTCAATGGCGAGATCCATTTGTTTAATGCTCGTTTTCATTTTACTTAACGTCATYTTAAGGACGAAGTAGAAAGCAATCAATAGGACAATGAAAGTAAGTATAAAAGCTAGATTAGCCGCAACCTGTAAGGAACCGAGCAGTGGTGGGAGCGGAATCACCATGACGATGACATGCTGGACCTCTTTTAACGTATCAGCGACATATAAGAAGCCAGATTTCTTGGCATAGCCTTTCGAGAAGAGCGAAGGGATTACCTCATCCAATGTATGAAGGGTATCCTTGCTTCCCTGGGGAATGACTTTATGATTTTCATCCAAAATATAGATGGATTGATTCGCAATATTAGGGCCTTCCGCAGGTTCAAGCAGATCGGCGGAGCGCACGTCAACGATTGTAATACCGAGATAGTAACCTTCGATGGAGATCATTTTTTGGATGTATCTGAAAATATCACTACCATCTGCCTGATTTGTATTCAGCACCCAGAGTGACTTCTTATCTGAGGCTTTAAAGGTATCGTACCAGGTTTCTTTTTTGACTTTTTGCTCCGAGTAAAAGGAACCAAAGCCTTCAGGAATGGAATCATTATTGGTGTAAATGGAAATTTTCTGGATGTTAATTTTCTGGAATAGCATCGCATAATTGACAAGTGGAGCCGCGTAGTTGAAATAGGTATCTAAAGAATCTTTCTCTAAGGAATATGGATCACCTAGAAATTGTTGAAACCGATAATTATACGTAATATTGTTGCTAACGCTTTCAATAAGGTCAATTTTACTTTCGACCGTGTACTTGATTTGCTTAACGGTCGTCTGTGAATTTGCCAGCAATTGCGCTTGAATGAAGCGTTGAGACTGATTATAGCTGTAAAGTCCAAGCACACTGAAGGGGATTAATATGAAAAAAATAAAGGCAAGCGTCACTTTACTTTTGATACTCATGGCATGAAACGTACGTTGCAACGGCACTCCTTCTTTCTCCAAAGATGTTAGTAGGGAGGTATTCGACAAAAGGGATGCTAAACCTTTCGCACTTTAGACAGAGACCAAATGAAGGTATCAAAACTAAAATGGTGATATTTTTATAAGCGCTTTCAAAATGTATAGTGAGGATATGCTTCCGAAGTTGCTTTGCTATAGCAGAAGTAGAGTTAGCATGAAAGAGAACGCTGTCATTTGGTTATCACGACTAGGGCAGCGAATCGKGGAGGAAAGTCAAGTGGATGGAGCCGTAAATGCGAAACAACGAGTTCGAGCGCCACGATTATCAGCGACGGGCAGATGGCAGCGCTTCAAGAGCCAGTTCGCGCTGCAAAGCATGGTATTGCCGGGAATCTTGTTTTTGCTACTGTTCTCGTATGTTCCCATGTATGGCATTCTGATTGCGTTTAAGGAATACGATCTTTTCTTGGGTGTGATGAATTCACCGTGGATTGGGTTCAAGCATTTCCAGGAATTTCTGAATGATCCGAATTTCTTGAATGTATTACGGAACACGCTAGCGATGAATCTGATGGGATTAGTTATTGGGTTTCCTGCACCGATCGTGTTTGCACTCTTTCTAAATGAGTTGAATAAGAAACGATTCAAGAGCTTCGTACAAACGATTTCTTATCTGCCTCATTTCGTATCGTGGGTTATTTTTGGAGGATTAGTTCTGACGGTGCTTTCGCCATCGAATGGGATTCTTAATCTCTTACTTACGAGTTTGCATATCATCGATGAACCGATTAATTTCATTGCGAAACCGCATCTTTTCTGGATGATTATGGTTAGCGCTGAAATATTGAAAGGGATTGGCTGGGGAGCGATTATTTATATCGCAGCAATTGCCGGTGTGGACCAGGAAATGTATGATGCAGCGAAGATTGACGGTGCAGGCAGATTTCAGCGGATGTGGTATGTGACACTCCCAGCTATTATGGGGACAGTTGTGATTATGCTCATTTTTGCGATAAGCTCTATATTGAACACGGGTTTCGAGCAAATTATGGTCATGCAGAATCCACTGAATCTGGATGTGAGTGAAACGATCGATACGTATGTCTATAAGGTAGGCCTCAGGCAAATGAGGTATTCCTATTCGACTGCGGTAGGCTTAGCGAAATCAGTTGTTGCCCTGATTCTATTATTTGCTGCTAATTATGTATCTCGTAAAGTGACAGACAACAGCTTGTTCTAAGAGGAATGCTTGCGTGTAAGGAGGAACACAAAATGAATATCCGTTCCACTAGGGACAAATGGTTTGACATCTTTAATATCATCTGCATGTCTACAGTTGTATTCGTAACGCTAGCTCCGTTCTGGTTTGCTTTGGTTGGCTCTTTTAATGACGGGTTGGATTACTTACGAGGAAGCGTGTATTTATGGCCACGGGAGTTTACGATTGCCAATTATAAAGCTGTATTCTCAGATACGACCATTTATCATGCGTTTTTCATTACGATTAGCAGAACGCTGCTCGGTATGTCCACGCATATCGCATTTACAGCGCTCGTCGCCTACGGCATGTCCCGTAAAGGACTTAGTGGCCGTAATGTATATCTCGTCATTATGCTCACGACCATGTTCTTTTATGGTGGACTGATTCCTACTTACTTGCTGTATAAACAAATCGGTCTGTTAAACAATTTTATGGTGTATATTATTCCCTCTTTGTTCAGTGTTTGGGATATGATTATTATTATGTCCTTCTTTCGAACGATCCCCGAACAAATTATCGAGTCAGCTAAGATGGATGGGGCAGGGGAATATCGCATTTTGCTGCAATTGGTGTTGCCGTTAACGAAGCCTGTATTAGCCGCCATTGCTTTGTTTAATGGGGTGTATCATTGGAACTCTTACATGGATGCGTTGATGTTTACGACGAAATCAAATTTAGAGCCTGTTCAACTTGTACTCATGCGGATGGTGACAGATGCGTCGTATGGGGAATCGTTTAGTCAGCAAGCGATGAGCTTTATGCCAGAAGAAGCGAAGCATGTTAGTTCGGCTACATTGAAACTAGCCATGATGGTTGCCACAACAGCGCCAATCGTCGCGATCTATCCATTCTTGCAGAAGTACTTTGTTAAAGGTGTGCTTATTGGTTCTGTGAAAGGTTAATTTACGACTATCAAGGGGGCAAAGCAAATGAAAAAAAGTTTAGTGAGCATGGGGCTTGTCACAACATTGGTTGGAACCTTGCTTGTAGGTTGTTCTACAGATAAAGGCTCAGAAACAACAACGAGTTCACCTAAGGCATCAGAAGCAGCTGCAGCGTCGGCGTCTGCCAAACCTGATGATAAATCCCCAATCAAGATTACTTGGTTCGTCGATCAAGAATCGTATAAGAAAAACTGGGATCCGATTAACAACTTATTGGATAAGAAAATTACGGATGAGACAGGTGTTTCCATCGAATTTACATCAGGTAATGATGATAAATTAAGCGCGCTTATCGCTTCGGGAGATATCCCAGATATGATTACCGTTGATAAGGGGGCACCGCAGCGTGGCGTGCTTGAGAAATCAGGCTTGGTTGCTCCACTCGATGAGTTGATTAAGAAGTATGATCCATCCTTTAATGTGGCGAAATCCATGCAGGATTGGTTCCGTAATCCAGATGGCCATTTCTATGGGTATGCCAATTATTTCTGGGCCAAAGAAACGTTCAAACCAGGGGATACCATTTATAGCAACCAAGGCTTATATGCACGTAAAGATATCATGGATCAGCTAKGTATCAAACCTGAGGACTTCAGTACGAAGGAAGGGTTGGTCGCAGCCCTGCGTAAAGTAAAGGATTCGAAGACGAAATATAATGGTTTCGATGTGACTCCTGCCTACTTCGAGAGCTGGGTCATCTCAAGTTTCTTCGGCGCCCCACGTGAAGATGCGCAAGGTAATCTAGTTGATCGTGAACGAACGCCCGAATCACTTGAAGCGTATCAATTCCTCAACCGATTATATCGGGAAGGGTTGTTGCCAGAAGATAGTCAAACGTTGAATCAGTCACAGCTTACCGAGAAAGTGAACAATGGCGCAGTCTTTGCGCTTACTAACAAGGCTATTAAATGGGATGCCTTATATGCCAAAGATCCGAAAGCGATCTTCGTATCAGTTGGACCTGTACTCKGTGACAAAGGAAAACAGCCGGTGATTGATCCAGTCCCAGCCTCCGGGTGGACATTGACGATGGTTAGCAGCAAAGCGAAAAATCAGGATCGTATTATTAAGCTTATGCATTATTTGTCCTCTGACGAAATGAGCTTAAATGTGACTTACGGACCTAAAGGTATTACGTGGGATTATGATGCGAATGGGAAGGTGAAATTATCAGACGAGTTTATTAAAGCTAGAAGCGAAGATGCCGCTAAAACGAAATTGAAATACGGGAATGGAACGTTAGATTGGCTGATTAACTATGTGCCTGTTCAACGCACCCTACCAGTAAACGGTGTACAAGAAACGGAAAGAACCAAATCGAATATTTATTTCAGTAAATACACGTATGATATGCTTGCCTTCGAATCGACTTCACCGCTTGGCGGCACAGAAGAAGCGGGGATCAATGCGAAACGTGAAGAAGTTCGTGTTAAAACCAGAGCGAAAATGATCCTGGCTAAAGCGCCGGAGGATGTAGAAAAACTCTACAAAGAAGGAATTGATCAAGAAGAAAAGCTTGGTTCTCAAAAGCTGATTGACTATCAAAACAAGAAGTTCCAAGAAGCTAAGAAAGCGTTAGGTGTTCCGTTCGTTTGGCCGACGAATATCAAGAAATAAGTTGTGATTTGGTAGGCTAGTTCAATGGCATATGCAACGTTCGTGAGTGGATAGCTTTCTTCACACGCTTGCATATGCCTTTTTTTTGTGGACTTTTATGGAGATGGGGGGGACCCAAGGATGTGACGGCAACCCCGCTCTCGTCATATGAAATATCCCTATTATGGACCCCATCTACAGATAATGATCGTGTGGCTGGTTACATCATCTATCGGGATGGGAAAGAAATTGCGTCAGTCAATGGGATGAGCACGAGCTATGTAGACAACGGCTTGAGTCTTGGCACGACCTACCGGTACACCGTTGAAGCGTTTGACCCAGCRAATAATCATTCTAATGTAAGTAGAGATGCCATAGCGACGACGAAAAGCTCGCTGCTGGAAGATAATTTTGAGTCTGGAAGCGCGAATGGGTGGTCTGTCGTATCTTCCTGGGGAACGTTCGCCGTGGTAACGGATTGCTGTACGAAAGCCTATCTGTCCGACAATACGGATAAAGGGGCTACGAAGTCTGTTTCAGGGCAATCAACGTGGACCGACTATCGTATAGAAGCCAAAGCTAAAATGGATCAGACAAGGGGCAGAATTGGACTTGTAGCTAGATTCGTTGACTATAACACGTAATTCGTTTGTTACAAATAAAACGGCGGTAACGCAGTTGATGCGTTCCGCCGTTTCTCATTTCAGTTCCTAGAGGCGAACCTCTCGGCCGGTTTCCGCTGATTCATAAATCGCGGACAAGATTTGAATCATTTCCACGCCATGCTCCGGACGAATAATGGGCTCCGCTCGACCTGTCAAGCAATCGATAAAGTGATTAATATTGGCATGATGCATCTTAACCGGTTTTCCATGAGAACGGGAAGATTTGCTATCCATTAATTGGCCATTTATTTCCGAGAATAGACCTAACTCGTAATTTCGGTATGTTGCGCCGGCTTTCGTCCCGCGAAGCTCGACAAAATACGTCTCTTCTTCAATATTGGAAGCCCAGCTGAACTCGATTTGCAGTGTAGCGCCGTTGTCAAAGCGGATGAAACCTATAGCCAAATCCTCCACATCGAACGTGCCATCGGACTGCTTCTCCCCGAAGCTGCTATGCTTTGAGTCCGATACTTCGTTGTCAGCAAATTTACGGTAGGTAGCCCCGCTGACCGCGACAGGCTTTGGATTGCCCATGACCCACACCGCAATATCGATAAAATGAACACCTAAATCAATTAAAGGTCCGCCGCCGGACAATTCCTTCGTCGTAAACCAACCGCCTTTGCCTGGGATGCCCCTACGACGAATCCAACCGCAGCGTCCGGTATAGATCTCACCGAGTCCGCCTTCTTTTGCAAACCGCTGTAGGAATTGGGCATTCGGATGGAAGCGATTATTGCGAATCGCCATGAGCAGTTTGCCGCTTTGGGCTGCTGCATCAGCCATCTTCTGCGCTTCGACGGGAGAGACCGCATCCGGCTTCTCACAGATGACGTGGATTCCCGCTTGTAAGGCCGCAATCGCAATTTCCGAGTGATATAGGTTCGGCGTACAAATATCAATTACATCCAAATTTGCCTCAGCGATCATTTGCTTATAATCGGTGTAAACGAGGTTTGCTCCAGAAAGCTCAGCCATTTCGTGTGCACGTGTTTCATTCACGTCGCAGATGGCGACGATCTCGCACTCTTGATTTTCCTGCCAGGCCTTCAAATGCGACTCTTTGAAAATACCGCCTGCTCCAGCGATGCCAATCCGATATGTCGTGCTCATGACTCTAAGATCCTCCTAGTATTCATTTCTTTTTATTTGACTTATTTCGTAAAGAATAGCCAGAAAGTTGGCTTGAATTCCTTAGTTTCATTATAAAAAGACCACTACACTGGCGGAATATCCGATCTTGTGAGGTTTGACTTATCTTGCATTTTATTTAGGATAAAAGAGAAGGGAGGCGGCTAATGGAAAATTACGGATTTCGATATATACATGTGGGTTATTCCCATCATCTAGCACCGCACCGCAACCAATTGGAGCGTCGACAGGACGGTGTACTGATGAGGCTGCAAGTGAAGGGTACTTGTCGTGTTGATCTGGGTGGCAATCCGCATTACATTTATCCCGGCGATTTGGTTATCTCGAAACCACAAGGCACCTATCAGCTGTTCATTGGCGAAGAGAGCGGGATGGATGGACAAAATCTTGTCGATAGTGCGGATTACTATGTGGTATGTGGGGGAGGATGGGTCGACCGTTGGCTCGCTAGTCAGACATTACCCGATGTCGCACACATCGAGGTTAATGAAGATTTGCTTAGCCTCTGGCGGCGGTTAATTTATGAGAAGCGAAATGTACATGAGAACAATGAAGAAATCACCGCTTGTTGCGCTAAGCTGCTTTGTTTGACACTGGAACGGTCCATCGCCAATGCATTGTCCGCGGGAGGCCGAAAGGAACACTATATTGCTTCTAGGCTTAAGCGATATATTGAAAAACATGCGACAGAACCGCTCACGCTGGATGAACTTGCCGCGCGCAACAGCGTCAGCGCGTCTACCGCCTCCCATGTGTTCAAAGAGGCTTTTGGCTTGCCGCCAATGCGTTATGCTGTCGAGGTTCGTCTAGCCATTGCCAGCGACCGAATCCGGTACAGTGACATGCGGCTGGAGGACGCCGCCGAAGCATCCGGCTTCCGCAGCTATCCTTATTTCTGCCGCGCATTTCGCGCCAAATATGGACAAAGTCCTAGTGAGTATCGGATGCAATATCGGCAAGATATACAAGAACTTTAGGTTGTGATCATCAATCCAATTAAACAATATCTTGTTGTGATTGTTGAATCGAAAGTAAAAGCTGTGGAATTTCGCTTAGATTCTGAACCTCAAAGGTTGGCCGAATGGTAAGTGTTGGGGGATCAAGATGGCGGTTAATCCAAATGTTAGTGATGCCGGCGGATTGCGCCCCTAGTATATCGGTTATAAGCGTATCTCCAATCATGACCGTTTCACTCGGAGAGAGACTAAGCAGATCCAGCGCATGGCGATAAATGGCAGGATTCGGTTTGCCAACGCCGTAGGTGCCAGAAATCACGATATGATCAAAATAATCCGCAAGTTCCGGAATACTATCTATTTTTTCTTGCTGGATATCAGGTGCGCCATTGGTCATTAGCAATAGTTTATATTCTTTGCGCAATTCCTCAAGTACTTTGAAGGTGTCGTCGTAAACATAAGGACGATTCCTTCTTTCCTCCGTAAATTGCTGAGCCAGTTGGCTAGCTAATGATGGATTATCTACGCCCAGCACTTTCAGTCCTTGACTCCATACGTCACGTCTGTATTGGGGGGCTAACTCTTGCATTCTGTGGAAATTCGGATGTTCGCCTTGCTGAAATTCTCCCCATAATGCTTCTAGATCGGTCACCTCAATCATATGCAACCAATCATATAATTCCAAGGTTTTAAATAGCTGACTTGCCGATTCACGGACGGCATGTTCAAGTTTCCCAGCCTCTACGGCGAAATGACGCGCTGCTTGATGACATGTTGCCTGAAACGCCTCGTTAATGCTCCTCTCATCCCATAATAAGGTGTTATCTAAGTCGAAAATTAGAGCTTGCTTCTTATACATAGATGTGAAATCCTCCTTGTTTCGGAACTTTACTGCAACAACAAACAACTTACTATTATCATATACCAGATCGAAACAAAGAAGTTACTTTTCATCTCACTTTGGTGAAGAGGTTATGGTTGAATTCTTTGGTTGTGATCTGTATTTTTGTTGGAGTATTGTTGTTTTGTTTGATATTTAAGTTGATATTACCTTAAAAATCGGGCATTTTCAATTCATTTTTTCTTTTAAATAAACAATATACAACAATAATCAACAACATTAAACAAATCTTCACGTCTAGTTAACATTGCGATAACAAAACTTCTTTATCGTAAAGATATCAAGAAAAACTACAGATTTCTGAGGAGCGTACAAATCGATGAAGCAACACTTAAAATCAGTTTTGAGCCTAACCGTAACTGCAACACTTGTAACAACCATGCTTGTTGCATGTGGCACAGCAAAAACAACAGAAACACAGAATGCTACTGATAAGTCTTCAAGTGCAGCACCGTCAGCTGAGGTAAACAACAAGGAATTGACTGTATACACTGCGTTGGAAGACGATCAAATCAAAGCCTACTTGCAAACATTTAAACAATCTCACAGTGATTTGAAAATCAACATCGTGCGTGATTCAACAGGAATCATTACAGCAAAGTTATTAGCTGAGAAAGATAATCCAAAAGCTGACGTTGTTTGGGGGATTGCAGCGACTAGTCTTCTGGTCATGAACCAGAATAAAATGTTGGAGCCGTATGCACCGAAAGGCGTAGAGCGCATTGTTCCTGAGTTTAAGGATACAGCTAGTACTCCTGCATGGGTTGGTATTGACGCATGGGAAACGGCATTCGTCGTGAACACGAAAGAAATGGAAAAACGTAAATTAGCGGTCCCGTTATCCTATGAAGACTTGACAAAGCCTGAATATAAAGGATTGGTTACGATGCCGAATCCTGCTGCTTCCGGTACTGGTTTCTTGACGGTTAGTGCATTGCTGCAACTCAAAGGGGCAGATCAAGCCTGGACGTTTATGGATAAACTGAACGACAATATTGCGATGTATACGGATTCTGGTTCCAAGCCATCGAAAATGGCTGGTACAGGTGAGTATCCAATCGGTATATCCTTTGGCTACAGAGGTATCACAGAGAAGAAGGGTGGAGCTCCCGTACAGGTCGTATTCCCGAAAGAAGGATCTGGTTGGGATGTGGAAGCGAATGCTTTAGTGAAGAAGAAGGCGATAAAGCCAGTAGCCAAGGAATTTTTGGATTGGGCTATCAGCGACGATGCCATGAAGGAATACAACAAAAACTACGCGATTCTAGCTGTTAAAGGAGACAATAACAAAATTCCTGACGGTTATGAGAAAGATCCATTAAAGCAATTGATTAAGAATGATCTGAACGCGATGGCCAAACAGCGTGATGACGTTCTGAAGGAATGGCAGAAACGATATTCAGCTAAACAGGAACCTAAGAAATAAACCAGTTACACATTCAACTAGGAAAAGGGACAAGCTATGATGCAGCACTTTTTAACAATAAGCAACATATCCAAATCGTTCGGCTCCTTTCAAGCACTCAAGCAGATAAACCTCGAGATCAAGCAAGGCGAATTCATTTGCCTGCTTGGTCCAAGTGGATGTGGGAAAACAACGCTGTTACGCATTTTAGCTGGGCTGGAAACACCGGATGATGGAAAGATTCGCATCCAGGATAATGACATTACATCATTACCGCCAGCGAAGAGAAACTTCGGAGTTGTCTTTCAATCGTATGCGCTATTTCCTAATTTGACAGCTCATGACAATATTGCATATGGACTTGCTGGCAAGGGTATGGATAAGAAAGAGATTCGTTACCAGGTAGCACAAATGCTGGAGCTTGTTGGATTAAGCCAGATCGGGGAACGATACCCTTCCCAACTCTCAGGTGGACAACAGCAGCGTGTGGCATTGGCGAGAGCGCTTGCGCTGTCGCCACAGTTTTTATTGTTAGATGAACCCTTATCTGCACTCGATGCTAAGGTTCGTACTCATCTGAGGGAACAAATATGTGAGTTGCAAGAACGACTAGGGATTACAACAATTATGGTCACGCATGATCAAGAAGAAGCCATTACGATGGCAGACCGGATCGTCGTCATGAATCATGCAGAAGTAATTCAGGTTGGAACGCCGGAGGAAATCTATGAGTCACCAGCAACACCGTTTGTGGCTGGTTTCATCGGGACGACGAATTTTATCAAGCGAGTGGTGAATGAAGCAGCTTTGCAGTGGGGCGACATTTGGCAAGCCATTCGCCCGGAACACATTCAAATCGTCACGGAAACTAATGGCGAGCATATACGCGTCAAACTAAACTATATTGAGTTTCAAGGAGCAAACTATCGTATCACCGTAGAAACTTTGCGGCACGAACATGGCATCTATGCAGGGCAGTTATTGAAACTTGACATATCAGCTCAAAAATTCCGTCAAATGAAGCTTAGCAAAGGTGATCACCTCTCGATTGCATTCACCAGAAATCCTGAGAACTTCGATCAAGAGCTTCCAATGGAAGGATTCCAAAGTGGCCGCCTGGAAGAGGCGATAATGAAATGAGAAGAAGGATCCTTACATCGTTACATACGATTTCGGAACGTAAGTATAGCAAAGAAGATTGGTTAATTCGTGCGGTGCTGTTCGTCATGCTAGCCTTGTTGCTAGTCTCAATCGTACTTCCGTTGCTGGACTTGTTTTCTAAGGCATTCCAGAATCAAGTTGGTAATTGGGTAGGCTTCGTACATTTTAGACAATACTTAACGACACCCGCCCTGTTAATTTCAGTCCGACACTCTCTCTACATATCCTTAGTAACTACTTTGGTCTCTGTTGGAGTGGCTTTTCTTTATGCTTATGCCTTGTCACGAACGGCGGTTCGAGGCAAGAGATGGCTGCGCTACATTGCCCTTCTGCCATTATTTGCGCCAACTATGATGTATGGCATTGCCTTGACCTACCTGTTTGGCAACCAAGGCATTGTGACAACAGGGATCTTTGGCATGATATCAGGGTGGAACATTCACCTTTATGGCAGCGTCGGCATTATTATTTCCGAAATTATTTACACGTTTCCTCATGTGTTTCTCATTATACTGATCGGGTTGTCTAATGCTGATTATCGTTTGTTCGAAGCAGCTGAAACATTAGGCGCTGGTCGTTTCAGACAGTTTGTTACAATCACATTGCCGCAGGCCAAGTACGCGTTAATTAGTGCTGGATTCGTTTGCTTCACATTGAGCTTTACTGACTTCGGAGCACCGAAAGTGGTGGGAGGGCAGTATAATGTGCTGCCAACTGATATTTTCAGGCAGGTCATTGGTCAGCAAAATATGTCCATGGGAGCGGTTATCGGTATTATTTTGACCATTCCAGCTGTTGCTGCTTTCATAGTCGATCGCATTGTAGAGAGAAAGCAGCAATCAATGGTTTCTGTCAAATCGACGTCATACGTGATCCGCCCGCATCGTGGTAGAGATAGGATCTATACATTGATTTGCTTGGTTGTTGCAAGTGCGATTGTACTGCTCATGGGGACGGTTCTCATTACATCCTTCATTAAATCGTGGCCGTATGACCTGACACTCACGTTGAAGCACTACGACTTCAGTGTCGTCTCTGCCGGAAGTTTGAAGCCGTTCTGGAATAGTCTTGCCGTGGCTGCTTTGACTGCGTTAATTGGAACGGCAGTTTCATTTGTTCATGCGTATTTAATCGAAAAAGTACGCATCTGGTATCCAATTAGACAGCTCGGATATTTTATTTCGTTGCTGCCACTTGCATTACCGGGTCTTGTGATCGGTCTCAGCTTTATTTTCTTTTTCAATCGACCCGAAAATCCATTGCATCTTCTATATGGTACAATCTGGATCGTGGTTTTGGCTAACATTGTGCACTTCTACTCTGTACCTTTTGTCACAGCTACCGCTTCATTGAAAAAGCTGGATAAGGAATATGAAGTCGTCTCCGAATCGATGAGAGTGCCGATCTACCGCCTTTTCATGCGTGTATCGGTTCCCGTATCGCTCCCTGCCATTCTTGAAATGGTGGTTTATTATTTCGTTAATGCGATGGTCACCATATCGGCTGTCGTATTTCTGTATGCGGCAGATTTTAAGCTGTCCTCCGTATCTATCGTCAATATGGATGATGCAGGCGATGTGGCTGCAGCAGCTGCGATGTCTAGTCTTGTACTGCTAGCTAACATTATTGTGCGTCTAGGATACGAATTCGTATCGCATTGGTTACTAAAGCGGACGCAGAAATGGCAGAGGAAATAACTCAATTTGTGATGGAAGAGGAGAATGTTGATGAGTTTACGTTGGAAGCTGTCATTATTGCTGGTATGCTGCTTCATGTTTGGGTCGCTTGCATCCATCATGACTCCCAAGCAGGCAAATGCTGCCTCACCATGTACGGCACCGGTACCGGATTTAGTAGATTTAGACTTTAATACCTCGATGACGGATGACAAGTCTGCAACCAATAACGATGGTGTTGCAGTGGGCTCACCTAGCCTAGTCTTTGATACGCAAGTAGGGAAAAACGTACTTAAGCTAAATGGTTCGAGTCAGTATATTAAGCTCCCGCATGTAGCAGCGTATAATACGCAACGAGTTACGATGATGGTGCAATTTAAAGCAGATGCCGATAGCTTTGGTAGTTTAAGAGATCCTTTTGCCAAAAATCAGAGTTCTGATTATGGATTTGAAATTACAACAGGTAAACAACTGACTTCCTACTTAAGTTTAAAGTCAACTACTGGGGGAACAAGTGGAAGTTATAAAAACACTTCGTACTCGAATATCCAGGGCGATAAATATTATGATGTAGCTATTACCTATGATGGATTAAAGCATGTCATGTACATGAACGGTCAGTATGTTACTGAAACTGCCTTCACTGGGTTTATTCATAACAGTTCAACCATTAATCTTCATGTTGGTTCGGACCCTCAGCCTAGTAATGGCGCCCAGTCGTACTTCAAAGGTTCAATCGGCTATGCCAAGCTATTTAGCAAAGGCTTATCTGCTGCCGAATTGGCTTGTTATTATGAAAGTACGGGTATCTTGGCCGACCAACAAGCTCCTTCATGGCCTGCAGGAAGTCTACTAGCAGGGGCGCAAACAAGTTCGACAAGCTATACGGTGAGTTGGCCAACCGCAATAGACGATAAGGCAGTAACGCAATATCGTTTATATAAAAACGGAACTTTGTTAGATACAGTTAGCAGCAGCATTAACAGCTACGACTTTACTCATGTATTCCCAGGAGAGGTGGCTACCTTTAAAGTTGAGGCTGGTGACGCAGCCGGCAACTGGACGACAACCGGGCCGTCACTATCCTATACGATGCCTGGGGTGGTTTGGCCAGTAGATGGGGCGCTCACGGTGACACCGCAATCGCTAACGAGTACAGTGCTCTTGTGGCCGGCAGCTTTTGACGAAAGTGTCATCTCGCAATACCGGGTATATCTGGATGGAACTGTTCTTACTACTGTACCTTCTACACAACACAACGCCATTCTCGAGGCGATTCCGCCAGGATCCACTCATGCTATTCAAGTAGAAGCGGGTACTTCTAGCGGCTTGTGGGCTGCCACGAGGCTGAGTACGAGCTTTACCATGACGGGTTCTCCTGCAGATATTATCGCTCCAGCGGGTATGATGCCTGATTTGCTGCAACTCACATTCGAAAATGGGGTTGGTTATGATAGCAGTGAGGCGCATAATAACGGCACGCCTGTTGGCTCTGCACAAGTGGTTGATAATCCTGATTTTACTAAAAAAGTACTCCAGCTTGATGGGAATTCCTCCTATGTTCGGATCCCTATGAATCCAGGATTGAGTCCAAGTTACATGACAATGGCGGCGTCATTCTCGCTGGATGATATGTACCGAACGCAAGATATTATCGGCAAAGCGCAGCATTCAGACTACGCGTTAGAATACAATCCAATTACACGAAAGCTGGAAGCATGGTTCTTCATTCATGACATATTTGGCAAAGAATCGTATGTTATCGTTCCTAGCAGCACCCTATTAACCGAAGGTCAAATTTATGATGCTGAAGCAACATTTGACGGGCAGACGGCCAAGCTTTATTTGAACGGAATCTTGGAAGGAAGTCAGTCCAAAGTCGGTGTTATCGGCGGTGCGACGAAGGTGGATCTAACCATTGGTGCAGATGCCGAACCGATAGGTGCACAGAGTTATTTTCAGGGGAAAATAGGTTTCGTGGAACTCTACAGCAAAGTGCTGGATGCAAATGCGGTGCAGCAATTACATACCAAGTATGCGCCTACGGGTACTCCAACTGTCTCCTCCATTTCTTKGGATATTCCCTCTGAGTGGTGGGTAGGGCAAAGTGCAGCAGCGGTCGTGAAAAAAACAGATGCTAACTCCGTGGTTTCTGTTATCGACAACGGCCTTGCGTTCCAAAGCATGAATCCGACGATTGCAGAGGTGTCAACTGCAGGCGTCATCACTCCATTACGTGCAGGGACAGCAACATTAACAGCAAGCTACGGGTCTTTACGTGCTTACGTTACAATAACCGTACGTAACAAAGTCTTGCCTAAACCGCAGTCACTCCTACTAAATGGACCGTCCGTAATAGTTGAAGGGGAAACTGAACAAACGGTTACAACGGTAGTCTATGAGGACGGAAGCACGGGAGTTATGTCAGATGGTTTGACCTATAGCTCCGAACAACCTACGATTGCAACCATCGACAATAACGGCATCATCCGTGCTATTTCTCCAGGAATTGCCGTGCTGAGTGCTGTTGGAGAGGGATTAAGAGCAGACTTTATTCTTACTGTTATTTCTGCAAATCATCCAATCGAGGGTCCGCAGATTACGGCGCTTAAGTTTAGCGGCCCCACGACTTTGACCGTAGGTGAATCGGGAAATACGGTACTTACTGCTGTTTATTCAGATAACTCTACGAAACCACTAGAATCAGGCGTCACTTATTGGAGTGATGCACCCAATATCGTCAGAGTTGATTCTGTCACTGGAGCTGTCTACGCAGCTCAACCGGGAAGTACTCGTTTAGTTGCTCAATATCAAGGCCTTAATGCGAGCTTTTCGTTGGCTGTTATTGCTGGAAGTGAACCTGTTGATCCAACACCTTCAGAGAACCAACCTCAAGTGCTGTTGATAAACGTGCCATCGATTCTGTACAAGGGAGAAAGTGCAGCGATTACGGCTAGTGCAGTTTATGTTGACGGCGTCTCCAAGACCTCTGTATGGGTTACCGGTATAGCGAAGTGGCTTGCTGTAAACCCAGATATCGTAAAGGTAGACCCATTAGGAACCATCACCGGTCTGCGACTTGGCACGACGGTGGTGACAGCAACTTATCAGAATCTGGTGTCTCAGACAACGATTACGGTTCTGGAACAAGTAGGGGATACACCTTCCGATACAAGCTATTCTCATCCGGATGAAACTCCAAGCATCGAACTCTCGCACAAAGTCGTTGATCTACAACAACAATTAGCTGCGAACGGTACGATACAAGTAGCTAATCGTATCAATGAAATTGTCTTCCCTTCTCTTGCTGAACGTATATCGAACAACCAATCAATTAGCCTAGATCGAGGCGATCTTATATTGAGGTTACCTGGCAATCTGTTCATTGGATCTACAGACAGCAAGCTGGTTCTCGGACTGACTGCTGGTACTGAGATGGAGCAAACAGCATGGTTGCAAAGCACCATCACAACCAAAGACACGAAGTTGAAATTTGCATCGTCAATCTTTGACTTATCAATTGCTACACAAGATGTAGACGGGATAAAAACGCCGAAATCGCAATGGATAGGGCCAATTCAGGCGGAATTTACGGTAAGCGGCGATAAACCGCTGTTAGGTGTATATCGTATTTTTGATGATGGCAGTATGTCCTATGTTGGTGGGGAACTGACGGAAAAGGGCATGCGTGCAGCACTCCAGGAGAATGGCAAGTATGCCGTGTTAGAGTACAAGAAAACTTATCAAGACTTACCAGAGCAGCATTGGGCAAATCGCACTGTGCAAGTTATGAGTGCTATGCATATGGTCGAGGGCGTCAGTGACGCATTCTTCCAACCAGAGAAGTCTATTACGCGTGCTGAGTTTGTAGCGCTGCTGATGAAATCGATGCATCTTCCACAACAGGGGCAAAGCTCCTTCAAGGACGTTCCAGCTAGCGCATGGTATGCACCGTACGTCGCAGGTGCAGCAGCTTCCGGTCTGGTCAACGGCGAGGATGATCTTACGTTCAAGCCTGAATCAGTTATGAGCAGAGAAGAAATGGCGGTATTCCTTGCAAGAGTTTTTGAACATAAGGGCGGAAAGTTAGCGCAGAGCAGTGACAGTGACAAGACGTTTCAGGATGCGGATCAAATGGCTGAATGGGCACGTCCATCCATTGAATTAGCTGCCAAACTGGGCTTACTGCAGGGGCGATCGGAACAAAGATTTGTTCCTACTGGAAACGTCTCCCGAGCTGAAGCAGCACAAGCGGTATTTAATCTTATTCATACGCTGGTCCAATAAAAATGATTTTAAATGATAGAATGGAGGATCTTCCTTGCTGAGAATTCAACGTTCCAAGCAAATTATTGCACTCCTGGTCGTGCTCGTATTCCTTTGCCAAATGGTGATACCAACATTAAATCAGCAAGTTGATGCCGCGTCCGCCCCCTTAACTTGGGCGGATGCGGATCGGAATTATCGTATGCAGTTGAGCTTTGATAATTMAACAGGCACGGAAGATTTACTGAATTATCCAGTATTAATTAAGCTCGATGCTGACAAAATCGATTACTCGGTAACTGCGTCGAATGACCTTCGCTTTTATACAGCAGATCAGTCAACTGAATTGCCCTACGAGGTCGAAAAATGGGACTCTCGGGGAGAAAGTCTAATCTGGGTCAAAGTTCCAGTTATCCATGCGCAATCTAGCAACGATAATATTTGGCTCTATTATGGAGGAAGCTCGACGATCAGTCTTCAACCGAAACAGGTGTGGGATCCCAATTATTTATTGGTCTATCATTTTCCGGACAGAATTGCTGATTATTTCTATCATCCTGCTCTGGCACAACAGTATACGGACTCGACAGTTAACAATAATACAGGGTTAAGGAATGCAGCGAATGCAAGCTCAAGTGGTCCTTCCTATACACTTGAAGGCAAAGATCCTCGCTACAACATGGTTGGACGATACTACGAAAGCCATCGTGGCTTCGTACGAGCGACGAATGGCAATGTAGGCGATGGTCAAGGTCAGTTGACAATATCCGCTTGGGTGCGGGCAAATGATTACGAAATCAGTACGTTAAACTACTATGTCATTGCGAGAAAAAGAAGTGCGGATACGCTAAATCAAGCTTATTTTATGAAGATTGGTGGCGGCAAATGGAGCGCTAATCTGTTTACGAATGATGCAGATCCAAGTAAAAATGGCAGCACGGCACCAGACTTAGACGGTGGGGCTGTAACAGCCGATTGGACCTATTTGACGCTGACCTATGATCAAAGTCAAACGAGCGATAATCTTAAGCTATACCGTGATGGGGCACTCGTATCAACCGCAACCCGCAGTGGTGCATTGATTACGACAAGCGGTACTTCAACGACACCATTCACAATGAGCAAATCTTCTGATGGCTCAGCTGCTGGCGGGGGTTACCGTGGTGGCGTAGATGAGGTCAGGGTCTCCAAACAAGCTCGCAGTGCAGCTTGGGTCTTGGCTGATTTTCAAGTGATGAGCAAAGGCAGTCATTTTGTGATTTTTGGTGGTAAAGAATCGAAAGATGCGATGCAGCTTACGCTATTTCAACCTAAGCAAGGAGCTGTTTATTACTCGCCAGATTTAAGTTTCGGAGGCTTAACGAGTGAAGCGGCAACGATCCACTATCAATTGGATAATGGACCGACTTTGGGAGCTGAAGGCAGTTCCAAGGCGTTTCAATCATTACTTAGTAAGCTAAGCAGTGGTACACATACGTTGAAGGTCGAGGCAATATCCTTAATCGATCCTAGCGAAAAGGCCAGTAGAACAGTTTCTTTTACGATCGATGGACGTAATTTAAGTCCTTTCGCTGAGGCGCAAGGAGCATCTGGGGATTTGATTCAGACTAGCGGAAATGTCAACTTGCAAGTGAAGGCTGGCTCGCCGACAAGTGATCCGGTGAATGTAAACTTTTATCAAAAAGATGTGAAGTTTGTTAAAGATTACAGCACCAAAGTTTCTACGGATGTTGCTTACGAACGAACGGATACGATGGATCCGCAAACCAGTGCGACCATTACTTCCGAAACAGCGATGCCAGCAAGTGCCTATGATCAATTAAAAGCTTCCGACGGCGCTTATTATAGCAGCAAATCGTTATCGAACTATCCGTACCAACGCTTTGATTTGACCATTAGCGGCGATTTGAGCGGGGTCGATCAACAATTGGAGGTGTCGTGGGAAGGTCATTCGAAGGAGCTCGTTAAGCTGTTTGCCTGGAATTATTCCACTAGCAAATGGGTGCAAATTGCATCACAGTTAGGCAATGCGGATAACAGTGATTTTAAATTGACGGGCACTTTGGATAAAACGACCATGGTCAACAGTTCTACGAAGGTAGCTAAGCTATACGTAGCCGCTACGCAGCATGACACCATGCTCCCAGGTAAAGTCCCAACACCGAACGAGTATGATTTCTCTTTCGTCTGGATGACGGACACTCAACTTGAATCGGAGTCATTTCCAGGTGTATACGATGCTGAGACACAGTGGATTGCAGATAATAAGGATGCACAGAAAATCCAATACGTGATTCATACGGGCGATATTGTGAACACGGCAAGCCAGGAAAATCAATGGAAGAACGCAGATCATAGTATGAAAATTTTAGAAAATGCCGGGATCCCCTATGGTGTCATTCAGGGGAACCACGATACGAATGATACCCTATACAGTAAATATTTCGGTGCATTCCGGTTTCAAGACAAACTGTTCAACGGCAAGCCTTATTATACGGCATACAACAGCATGAATAAGAATCATTATGATCTAATCTCGGCTGGCGGTGTAGATTTTATCATTCTGTACATGGGGTGGGGCGGATTCGATGCCACATCAGTTAGCTGGGCCAATCAAGTTTTACAGCAGTATAAAGAACGCAAGGCTATTCTCGCTGTACACGAGTATTTGCTTTACGAAGGAACGTATGGAACTGATGACTATGATGGTATTAACACGATGAATCAGATTGTTAAGCCCAACAGCAACGTATTTATGGTGCTCTGCGGGCATAATCAGTCTGCGTTCTATAACGTGAAACGAATCGGCGGCAAGGTTGTCTATGAACTCCTGCACGATTATCAGGATGCAGCCTTAGGTGGAGCGGCATATGTTCGGATGATGTACTTTGATTTGAAAAAGCAACAGATCTACATGGTTCCTTATTCACCGATTACGGATGACAATTATGGATTTTTTCAGCAAAAGCATGAGTTCTATACGATGCCAATTAAATGGAACAATGAGCCCATTGAACTGGCAACTGGTTATGTTGGGGTCACTGGAAGTAAGCGTATTACGTTGAATACGCAGCCAATCGTATCTGCAGCTGGGGCGGCCAATTATGTGTGGGATGGCAGGGATACGAACCAGTCCTACACGTGGTATGCGGAAGCTACTGACACATTTGGCCATATCGTAAGAACGGCTGAATCTAGTTTCTCTATTGCGGCGCCTGTTGTACAATCCATTCGTTTGAGTGGACTCGCGCCGATGATGGTAGGACAACAGCTGAGTTCAGTTGTAGAGGCTACTTATTCAGACGGCAGTATTATGCCAGCAACTGGTTATGTGTTGACGAGTTCGAATCCTGCCGTGGCAACTGTTAATTCCAGCGGTCGCGTATCGGCACTCACAGAAGGGCAGACGGATATTACTGCGAGACTGGGATCCGTACTGACATCCTACCGGTTAACTGTCCAATCGGTGCCAGTTGTGCAGCAACCTATCATTCAATCGATCGCGCTGACTGGCTTGCAAGCTGTTGAAGTTGGTGATTCTCTACAAACGGTTGTCACTGCGACATACAGCGATCAGACAAGTGCCATTTTGCTTCGAGCAGGTTATGCATCGGCACCAGGATTAATGCTTACCAATTCGAATCCGTCTGTTGCATCGCTTGATTCAATAACGGGTGAAGTGACAGCCTTACAAGCAGGGCAGACAGTTATTACGGCTACCTATCAGGCCATGATCAGCAGTTATACCTTGATGGTGAAATCTGCCGGGGGCGTGACGCCTCCGGAATCTGAATCCAAATTAGAGTCGCTAGTGTTAAACGGTCTAGATACGCTCAAGGTAGGAGAGAAGGGGCAAGCGAGCTTGCTGGGACATTACAGCGATAAGCCGGGATTTATTCTGATTCAAGATAGCATTCAATATACGAGCAGCATGGAATCCGTTGCTACGGTGAATGCAAAAGGAGAAGTCACGGCAGTAGCTCCTGGTCGTGCAACGATTACAGCGAGATATAAAGGGTTAGAGGTCAATCATGAGGTTAAGATTACTGCAGCAATCGAAGTACCTGTTACTGGCTGTGGGGGATGCAACTTTGTACCGCCACCTGTTTCGACGAATCCAGACCATGCATTTATTCAGAAAGTGACTGTGAGTGAGCTGACTTCTACGAATACGGGTGCCATCGTTGTGGATGTCCAGAAAGGTAAAGTGCAAATGGAGCTGCCATACTTGACCGCTGATTCCTCAAAAGCAACCAATGTCGCGTTGAAGTTCGAATGGGGAACAGTCATCGTTCCTACTCGGTCATTAGTGGCTGACAAGCCCACTACAGAAGCTGCATTTGTGATCTCTGGAAGTGTATGGAGCGACGATTATATGGATATTCTAAAAGATTTGGAATCCCATCCGTCTGTTCGCATAAAGCCTACTTCCAATATGATACATCTTGCCTGGGACTCTGCGGCTAAGAAGGAACCCGTTGACATTCAGATGCCTATGAAGCAAGGATTTAACGGAAAAAGAGTTGGCTTGTATCTCATCAGCGATAGTGGCGAACTCATTTTACAATCACTTAATACTTCCAGTGATCTGTCTCACATGCAGTTCAAGGTCCCTGGCAGTGGTGACTACGTTATCTTACAAAAGGATGTACAATATTTCGATGTCAAAGATCATTGGGCAACGAATGTGATCGGTGATTTAGCTGCAAGAAACATGTTCGATTCGATGGTAGCTGATCCCATTGTGACAGACCAAGGTGAACAAAGTTTCGATCCTGAAAAGCATATTACGCGAGCCGAATTTGCTGCGCTCATCGCGCGTTCATTAAAGCTGCCGGAGACAGGAACCAGCAAATTTGCTGACATTCCACATTCGGCATGGTATTCACAAGAAGTGGCAGCGGCTTTAGCAGTTGGTATCGTGGATGGCGTTAGCGATGCAGAATTTGCTCCTGATACTCAAATAACAAGAGAGCAGATGGCTGCGATGCTGATGCGAGCTTGGAAAGTCAAGCATGATGGGGTTGAAGCGCCCCACGACGTAAATTCATTTGCCGATTGGCGTGAAGTTGACGATTGGGCCAAAGAAGCAATAGCTGCTGCATCTTCCTTGCATTTGATGAATGGGCGGGCAGATGAGTCGTTTGTGCCTAAGGGGACAGCAACACGAGCTGAAGGAGCGCAAGCCATTCACAATTTCTTATTTAATGCCAATGAATAATTACCTATTCCACTATTGGAAAAACTACACAATTTAATTATACTAAAACATATAGATTTCCATAGGTGGTGTGTGTTAGTGTCTCTGCTAGGTCAAGAAAGAAGAGAACTCATATTACAAACGTTGCTTCGAGACGGCAAAGTCAAAGTTTTGCCTATGGCGGATGAACTAGG
This sequence comes from Paenibacillus sp. 01T442, assembly GCF_056398345.1. Taxonomy (NCBI): domain Bacteria; kingdom Bacillati; phylum Bacillota; class Bacilli; order Caryophanales; family Paenibacillaceae; genus Paenibacillus; species Paenibacillus sp. 01T442. The sequence goes on along the minus strand of NZ_JBFTPF010000039.1, from coordinate 20,607 downwards.
TGTCTCCTCTGAGACTGTCCGTCGTGATCTCGATACATTGGAATTAGAGGGGCATCTTCAACGGGTTTATGGGGGAGCGGTTCGCGTTAGTTATGAACATGGAGAACCTACCTTTGTACAACGCACACAATTGTATGTCGATGCAAAGAAGAAGATCGGAGAACGTGCCGCAGAGCTCATTGAAGACGGAGATACGATTGCTCTCGATGTAGGGACGACAATGATGGAGTTGGCCAAAGCCATACAAGGCAAACGAAACTTGACCATTTTGACGAACTCACTGCCGATTGCCTCCTATTTATGTGAAGCATTGAACAGCAACAGGTTTTCAGGCAAAGTCATTCTACTCGGTGGACAGCTGAATCCGGAACAGCAATCGCTAACAGGTCCGCTCTGTGAACAGGTCATGGAACAGTTTTATTTGAATAAAGCGTTCTTGTCCATTGGTGGTCTCTCACTAACAAGCGGTGTGACCGATTATGATTTGAATGAGACGTATATGACGAAGAAGTTCGCCAAATCAGCGCGGGAAGTCATTGTCCTTGCGGATCAGTCCAAAATCGGTGTCCAAGCATTTGTTCACATCATGCCGCTCGATCAGATCGATGTCGTCGTTTCCGACCAGCCTTATCCGAAAGAGTGGAAGGAAACGATCGAGCAAAAGGACATCTATTGGATATCAAGCGAATGACATATAGGTAATTGCAGAAAGAAGGCTCTTTATTGGGGAAATCCAATAGGAGCCTTTTTTTATTTCAAGATAAGAATTTATATGTTTGGGGTTTACGAGAATCACGTTAGGGGTGTTGTGAAAGCGACCCCCCTTTCTAAAAAATGGGTAGTAGGAAGACTTCACAAGTTAACCGTTGCTGTTGGGATAAGAGCAGATGAGGGGGGAACCAGTTGTGATGCAAGGTTAGCTTTCATTTTTTCTGAGTTACGGACAGGGGGGCCGTTATTTAATAAGAAAAGCAGGGAGTCCAAATGCTAACGGACGCCACGGCGGTTATTTAGTCCCTTGCCACGCATGTGGCACACAAATCAGCCAATAACGCCTCTGGTGTCCATTAAAAATCAAAACGGCCTCATTTTTAGCTATTAGAGGCTGTCATGTCCGTTAGAAAATTCAACCATTCTCTTTTTGCGATACTCTTTAGATTTGGGAAGAATATGCTCGCCTGTTTACCTTGAAACATTGACAACCCTCCCTATACACATCAGATTGGGTAATTACAAAGGACCTGAGGCAGAGCATCAGGTTTATTTGGAAAACAAACTAAAACAAAATAAAACAACACAAAAACATAAATTTTACATGTATTTAACCTTCAGATGACAAATGCCCTGTATCATAAGAAACAAGAACAACCAAATCCAACCTGAGGTGACTACGATGTACGAGAATAAAGCCTATATGAAAACCGAGGGCGATATCAATTTGACGGATGCTCGCCAAGCGTGGTTGGGCGATCAAGTGGATGATGCAGTGCGATCCATTCTTCAAGAGGATGAGGATGTCTTCTTACACCAAACATTGTCTTCACCTTGCCTAAACGTCTTATCTGCTTGTGAAGGGATTTACGTAGAGGATGCTCAGGGAAGAAGAATCATGGATTTCCATGGCAACAATGTGCATCAGCTTGGCTTCGGCCATCCGGAAGTTATTGCAGCCGTCAAACAGCAGTTGGATCAACTCTCTTTCTGCACCAGAAGATATACCAATATTCCTGCTATTGATCTGGCCAATAAATTAGTTGAATTAACGAATGGATCCTTGAGCCGTGTGCTTTTTGCACCGGGGGCGACGTCGGCGATTGGGATGGCACTGAAACTGGCGCGGGCTGTCACCGGGAAGTACAAGACGCTTTCCATGTGGGGCGCTTTTCACGGTGCCTCCCTCGATGCCATATCTGTTGGCGGTGAGGGCGCTTTCCGCAGAGGGCTGGGACCTTTGCTTCCTGGCGCGGAGCATGTGATTCCTTTTAACTCCTATCGCTGTGTGTTTGGTTGTCAAGATGAGGGGCATTCCCTTTGTTTGAAGCCTATCGAATATGTGCTGGAGCAGGATGGCGAGATCGGGGCGGTCGTTGTGGAGACGATTCGTAATACGGATGTGCAAATTCCGCCGATCTCCTATTATCGCAGACTTCGTGAACTCTGTGATAAGTACGGAGCCTTACTCATTGTAGATGAAACAGCGACAGGACTTGGGCGTACGGGAACCATGTTTGCCTACCAGCATTATGGCATTGAGCCCGATGTGATGGTTCTTGGAAAAGGTTTAGGCGGCGGTGTTCCCGATGGCTGCTTTGCTAGTGAAGGAAGAATTGAACAAAGCTCAGGAAATGTCGATTGGTCATTATACGCACGAAAAGTCGCCCGTTGGAGCGGCAGCAGGTTTAGCAGCCATCCGAGTCATCGAGGAGAATAATTTGTTGGCACATGCGAATGAGATGGCGAACCTCGCGAAGCTGCGCTTGCAAGTGATGATGGAGACCTATTCGCTCATTGGTGATATTCGGCAAATCGGCTTACTGATTGCGGTGGAGTTAGTGACAGACAGAGTGACGAAGGAACCTGCCGTTCGTCAAGCTGAGCAAGTCATGTATGACTGCTTGGAGCAAGGACTTAATTTCAAAGTATCCAAAGGCAATGTGCTTACGTTATCGCCACCGCTGATTATCACAGCGGAGCAGTTGCATGAAGCCTTCGATATGTTAGAAGCAAGCTTGGCAAAAGTTGAAAACTCAAAATCGATCCAATAGGGAGGCATATACATGATACAAGCTGTTATTTTTGACTGGGCAGGAACGATGGTTGATTACGGGTGTTTCGCACCGTTGAATGTGTTTATGGAGGTATTCCGCAGGAGAGAAATTGCCATAACCATCGAAGAGGCTAGAGCGCCGATGGGCCTATTGAAACGCGATCATATTCGCGCCATTTTACAAACAGAGCGCGTAATCGGCCTATGGCAGGAGCGCTACGGAAGGCTTCCACAAGAGAATGATATCGATGAGCTGTATGCCGATTTCGAGCCCATGCTGCTAGGCATCGTACATCAATATGCAGAGCCGATTCCGGGCGCCATCGATCTCACCAAGAGGCTTCGTGAGCGCGGCATTCGACTTGGATCTACAACGGGCTACACAGCCGAGATGATGGCGATTGTGACGAAGGAGGCCGCGAAGCTCGGTTATGCACCCGACCATTTGGTCACGCCGAACGAGGTGCCTGCGGGACGACCTTACCCGTGGATGATCTACCAGAACGCGATGGCTTTGAATGTGTATCCGATGCACAACTTGGTAAAAGTCGGAGATACCACGAGCGATGTTCAGGAAGGCGTAAATGCCGGTGTATGGACAGTTGGTGTCGTGAAAGGCAGCAGTGAACTCGGCATGAGCGAAGAGGAAGTGGGCTGTTGTGAGCCTGCTGTTCTTCTTGAGCGTATGGAGCTAGTGAAATCCAAGTTCCTTGCAAATGGTGCACATTATATCATCGAATCGATCGGTAAATTGGATATGATTATTGATCAAATCAATCAACGTATAGAAAGAGGAGAGCGTCCATGAATATGAAACAAAACCTAAATGTCAATGTGAATCAACTTCCAGATAATCCATACCTACTATTAACCCCTGGCCCGTTATCCACGAGTAAAAAAGTAAAGGCAGCGATGCTCCGTGACTGGTGTACGTGGGATCAAGATTATAACCAACTTGTCCAATCGATTCGCAGCCGTCTGGTACAAATGGCAATTAGCAATCCATCGGCCTATACCACTGTACTTATGCAAGGCAGCGGTACGTTCTGTGTGGAGTCCGTTATTGGATCCGTTATTCCGCCAACTGGCAAATTGCTTGTACTTACGAATGGCGCATATGGCAAACGCATTGCACAAATGGCTGAAGTACTAGGGATTTATGCGATTGTTCTGGATGCTGGAGAGACAAAGCCAGTCAATGTAAAGCAACTGGAAGAGGTACTAAAAGTAGATGCTTCGATTACGCATGTAGCGGTCGTTCATRTCGAAACGACGACAGGTATGATCAATCCGATTGCAGATGTAGCGAAAGTTTCCAAAAAATACGGTAAAACCGTCATTGTCGATGCAATGAGCAGTTTCGGTGGCGTGCCAGTTGATGTAGCCGATCTTGACATCGATTTTCTAATCAGCAGCGCAAACAAATGCATTCAAGGGGTGCCAGGGTTCGGATTTATTATTGCAAAAAAAGAAGCGCTCTATACCTGTAAAGGCCTTGCGCGTTCGCTTTCACTGGACCTCTACGACCAATGGGAAACGATGGAGCATGGCAACGGCAAATGGCGCTATACATCTCCGACACATACGGTGCGAGCTTTTGATCAAGCCATGCAAGAGCTAGAAGAAGAAGGCGGCGTCATGGCCAGATTCGAACGATTCACACGTAATCAGCAAACGTTGGTGGAAGGTATGCAAAAGCTTGGCTTCCAAACCTTGCTGCCAAAAGAATGGCAATCGCCAATCATTACGTCATTTTTGTTCCCGGATTCTCCTGTGTTTTCTTTTGATGAGTTTTATGAGCGTATGAAGGAAGAGGGTTTCGTTATCTATCCAGGCAAAATAACAGCATCCCCGACATTTCGAATTGGTAATATCGGGGATGTTCATTTAGAAGATATTCACCGTCTGCTTCAAGGTGTAGAAAATCAGTTATTTTGGAAAACAACATAAAAACAACTAAATAAAATTAAAAACAATATCTTAATGTGTATTTAACACTAATTTTACAAAGCTGCTTTATAGTAAAGGTATCAGGATGAACACATCCGGTTAAAAGAAAGCCAAAGGGAGAGGAACTTGAATCGATGAAAAAATCATTAGTAAGTGTAGCAGCTGTAATGAGCGTTGTATTCCTTTTAACAGCATGTGGTGGCAAAACGACAAGCAGCACAACGACTACAGGTGCTTCGGCAAGTCCAGCGTCTAGTGCAAACGCTGCAAGTGCAATTGACACAACAAGCAAGGATTTAACGGTGTATACAGCTCTAGAAGATGATCAAATCAAAACCTACCTGACAACCTTTAAAGCCAAATATCCGGATGTGAAAATCAATATTGTTCGTGACTCCACAGGAATTGTAACAGCCAAACTACTAGCAGAGAAGGATAGTCCACAAGCAGATGTCATATGGGGACTTGCAGCAACAAGCTTGTTAGTGCTTGATCAGAACACGATGTTGGAGCCTTACTCACCCAAAGGTGTAGACCGGATCCTTCCGGACTTCAAAGATAAAAATGCAGTAACTCACTGGGTAGGTATTGATGCTTGGGAAACGGCTTTTATCGTAAATAAAGTGGAAATGGAAAAACGCAAGCTTGCGATTCCACAATCGTATGAAGATTTAATTAAACCAGAGTACAAGGGCCTCATCACGATGCCGAATCCTTCCGCTTCAGGTACTGGCTTCCTGACGGTATCCGGTTTGCTGCAACTGAAAGGCAAAGATCAGGCGTGGGATTACTTAAATAAGCTGAATGAGAACATTGCGATGTACTCACTCTCAGGTTCCAAACCCGCTAAATCGGCAGGTACAGGCGAATATCCAATCGGTATCTCATTCGGGTACCGTGGCATTCAAGAGAAGAAAGCCGGGTCGCCTGTTGAAGTCGTATTCCCGAAAGAAGGTTCCGGTTGGGATGTAGAAGCGAATGCACTGATGAAAAAGAAAACCATTAAGCAAGTAGCTAAAGATTTCCTTGATTGGGCAATTACAGATGACGTGATGAAAGAATACAACAAAAACTACGCCATTCTGGCGATCAAAACCGATTCCACGAAAATTCCTGAAGGTTATTCCGTTGATCCAGTGAAACAATTGATTAAAAATGATTTGAATGATGCAGCGAAAAACCGTGATAGTGTTCTGGCTGAATGGGATAAGCGATTTAATGCTAAAAGTGAGCCTAAAAAATAGTGTTTAAATGAATAAAACGGCTGACTGCGAATCAAGCTTTGCAGCCAGCTGTTTTATTTTTATAGGTAATTCCTCACGGACCCTTCATGGCATGGCTGCGCAGCTTCAGCAGGCTTTAATTGGTTTTAAGGTGTGAAATGAGTTGAAAACCAAGATAAACCAACAAATTACACAATATGTACAATCCTTTAACAAAGCGTTGACACTAGCAAAGTATACTTAAACTAACCAGAAATGAGGAGGACAATGATGTCACAAGCTTACCTATCCATACAAAGTATCCATAAAACTTTCGGCTCTTTCACGGCGTTGAAGGAGATTAATATTGATATTCAAAAGAATGAATTCATTTGCCTGCTCGGCCCTAGCGGCTGCGGTAAGACGACACTCCTGCGTATTATCGCAGGTCTCGAGAAACCAACACATGGTCGTATTACCGTTGGAGGGAAAGATATTACGACACTTCCTCCTGCAAAAAGAAACTTCGGCATGGTGTTTCAATCCTATGCGTTGTTTCCAAATCTGACGGCTTATCAGAATGTCGCCTATGGGCTGCAAGGAAGGCGTTTCTCGAAGAAAGAAATCGACGAGAAGGTCAGAGAAGTGCTGTCCCTCGTAGATTTGACTCACATTCACGATCGTTATCCCTCCCAGCTGTCAGGGGGGCAGCAACAGCGGATTGCTCTCGCGCGTGCGATTGTGCTATCGCCAGACTTCCTGCTTCTGGATGAGCCCTTATCTGCCTTGGATGCGAAGGTGCGTGAGAAGCTCCGTGAGCAAATATGCGAACTGCAAGATAAGCTTGGGATTACGACGGTTATGGTGACTCACGATCAGGAAGAAGCCCTCACGATGGCGGATCGCATCGTCGTTATGAAGAATGCAGAAGTGATGCAGATCGGGTCGCCAGAACAAGTATATGACGAACCAAGCTCGCCGTTCGTCGCTGATTTTATCGGTTCGATTAACTTTCTGGGTGAAGACCAGATGAATATGGCAGTAAGGCCGGAGCATATTCGTATCGCCGCTTATGGTTCGATGCAGGGTATTCCGGCAATCGTGAAGCATATTGAGTTCAGAGGCGCTTTTTATCGAGTTCTCTTACAACCAGTTGTAGACTTTAGTGGTGCAGAAGAGGGACAGCAGCTGACAGTTGACGTATCTGCTCATGTCGCACAGCAGTTAAAGCTGAAGAGACATGTTAAGGTAACGATCGAGTTTCCACAGGAGAAACTGATTAATTTTGGCAAGGAAGCTGTGGTGAGTCTGTAATGCAGAAGCAAGCTGTCATCATGAATCCCACACATCGTCGCAACTGGAGCGAGCTGTTTACGCTACAAAACCTGCTGATCGTTGTGCTCGTTATTACCCTTTCCATAAGTACGCTAATCCCACTTCTCTTATTATTTAGCAAAGCATTTCTCAATAAAGAAGCGGAATTCATTGGTATCAAGAATTTCATTACCTATTTCTCTACGCCAGCTTTGGCACGATCATTAGTGAATACGATTTGGGTATCGGTTTTATCCACAACCATCGCTGTCGGTCTCGCATTCCTGTATGCGTATGGGATCAGCCGGACTGCGATACGCGGCAAAAGCTTTCTTCACTACATCGCGTTGTTACCGCTTTTTGAACCAACCATGATGCATGGGATTGCTTTGACTTACTTGTTCGGAAATCAAGGGCTTGTAAGTACTGGTTTCTTCGGCTTGCTGCCAGAGATGCGAATACCGATCTACGGACCTATCGGGATCGTAATCTCGGAAGTGATTTACTTATTTCCTCAAGCCTTTCTCATTTTTATCACGGCGTTATCGATCACGGATCAGCGGTTATATGAGGCAGCGGAGACACTTGGTGCGAGTAAACTGAAATCCTTTATGACCGTCACTTTGCCTTCCGTTAAATACGGATTGATCAGTGCCATTTTCGTTTGTTTCACAGCATGCTTTACCGATTTCGGCGCACCGCAAGCGATTGGCGGCAAATTTAACGTACTGGCTACTGATATTTACAAGCAAGTTATCGGTCAGCAGAACTTGTCAATGGGGGCAACGGTAGGCATTCTACTAACGATTCCGGCATTTATCGCATTTGCAGTTGATCGATTCGTGGATCGAAAGCAACGCTCAATGACCTCCTCCAAATCAACACCTTATCAAATTCCGGAGGGGAAATGGCGTGACCGGTCGTATCGTGTGTTTTGTTGGATGATGACGATTGCCATCCTGATCCCCCTATGTACGATTTTATTTGCTTCACTGATTAAGGTGTGGCCTTACAATATCAGCTTCAGTTTGAAGCATTATGATTTTTCAACCGTTGCAGGCTCAGGTCTTGACCCCTTCTGGAACAGCTTGAAGGTATCGTTCCTTACAGCGATTGTGGGTACCATCGTTACGTTCGTTTTTGCTTATTTGATTGAGAAAACAAGGTATTTGAAAGGTTTGCGTCAAGTGGGCTATTTCTTGTCTGTTCTGCCTCTGGCGCTCCCTGGTATGGTTATTGGTTTAGCTTATATCTTCTTTTTCAATGACCCCGCCAATCCGTTGAATTGGATATATGGAACAATTGCGATTGTCGTGATGGCTAATATTACTCATTTCTATGGCGTCCCGTTTATTACGGCAACGACAGCACTCAAGAAGCTGGATAAAGAATTCGAACTCGTTTCCGAATCGATGCGGGTCCCCTTTTACAAAACGTTCCTGAAGGTTACGGTACCGATGTGTTTACCAGCTATTGTGGAAATTGCCATGTACTTCTTCGTAAACTCGATGGTAACCGTTTCAGCCGTTGTGTTCCTACGTTCTGCTGATATGAATTTGGCCGCGGTAGCGTTAGTGAGCATGGAAGATGCGGGTGATGTGGCGGCAGCAGCTGCGATGTCCATGCTAATTGTGATGACGAATATCATTATCCGCTTTGCGTATGAGCTTTTGCTTAAGAAAGTGAAGAGAAGAACGGCAGCTTGGCAAACTCACAAGTAAAACCATATAATTACACTACAACGCAATAAAAATGGGGGTTACACGTTATGTCTTTGATTGGTGAAGAGCGAAAGGATTATATCCTTAACCAACTGAATCTGGAAGGCAAAGTAAAGACAAATGAATTGGTCGAGAGTCTTGGTGTGTCTTCGGAGTCGATTCGTCGATATTTGGAGGAGCTGGAGGATGAGAACAAGCTAAAGCGAGTATATGGCGGTGCGGTGAAGATCAACCTTTCGCGTGAAGAACCTTCTCAATTAAAGCGCGAAGTGCTGTACGCAGATGAGAAACGGAAAATCGGCAGAGCAGCGGCCACGTTAGTCGAGGACAATGATATTATTTTCATCGATGATGGCACAACGACGCTTCCTATGATTGATTATTTATTGAATAAGAAAAATATTACCGTATTGACCAATTCTGTCCCTGCGCTTTATCTTCTTATTGATTATAAAAATAAAGAGTTATTCTCAGGCGATATTTTCTTTATCGGCGGCAAAGTGAGCTCCGTGCAATCCCGTGTATCAGGATCATTAGCCGAAAAAATGTTGGAGAATTTCTATGCGGATAAAGCCTTCATCTCGATTGATGGCATCATGATGAACAAAGGCATTACAGGCTTTGATGAAGAACGTGGTCAATTAGCCAAAAAAATGATGGAACAGTCCAAGCACACGATCATCGTCACAGACCACTCCAAATTTGGGCTTGTCCAATTTTATAAAATAGCGGATATGAAAGATGTTGATATTATCGTCAGCGATGTCCCAGCACCGAAGGAATGGGAAGAGTATTTATTGAAAAAAGACGTGACATGGGTCACGGCTACGTAATGCGTGCTAGGGCGTTTGGTTCATTGAGATAGGAAATGTTTGTGATGATAATAGCAGGTATGTGGATAGTAAAGCAAAGAGCCGTATATCATGAGATATACGGCTCTTTTGCTTTACTTGGATAAGATGAAGTTATGATTTCAAGTCGTAACGATCAGCATTCATGACCTTAACCCAGCTAGCTATGAAGTCGCGCACGAACTTTTCTTTATTATCATCTTGCGCATAAACTTCTGCAATGGCACGTAGAACGGAGTTTGAACCGAAGACGAGGTCAACTGTCGTTGCAGAACGAACGATTTTACCTGTCTTGCGATCGCGTCCTTCAAATACATCATCGCCTACAGKGTTCCACTGTACGCCCATATCGAGCAAGTTAACAAAGAAGTCGTTCGTGAGCGTACCTACACGGTCGGTGAATACGCCATGTTTGGTGCCGCCGAAATTCGTACCTAGCACACGCATGCCGCCAACAAGGGCTGTCATTTCTGGTGCAGTTAGGTTAAGCAGATGTGCCTTATCGACGAGTAGCTCTGCTGAGCTAACACGATATTGCTTCTTCTGATAATTGCGGAAACCATCAGCGATTGGTTCTAGGACCGCGAAGCTTTCTGCATCGGTTTGTTCTTCTGTAGCATCACCGCGTCCAGGCGTAAAGGGAACCGTTACTTGAAAGCCTGCATCACGTGCAGCTTTTTCCACCGCGGCGCTGCCACCAAGTACGATCAGATCAGCGAGGCTCACTTCGACATCCAGGTCTTCTTGAATGCCCTCAAGAATGGTAAGCACTCTGGTTAGTTGATTGGGTTGATTCACTTCCCATTCATTCTGTGGGGCAAGCCGAATGCGAGCACCGTTGGCGCCGCCACGCATGTCCGTACCACGGAATGTGCTGGCTGAAGCCCACGCTGTCGTTACCAGCTCACTGACTGAAAGGCCAGAAGCTAGAATCTTTGTTTTAATATCTTCAACATCAGCGTCTGTTAATGTGTAGGCAACAGCCGGCACAGCATCTTGCCAGATCAGAACTTCTTCAGGAACTTCCGGTCCTAGATATCGGGCAAGAGGCCCCATATCCCGGTGCGTGAGTTTAAACCATGCACGAGCAAACGCATCTGCAAATTCTTCCGGATTCTCATAATACCGACGAGAAATGGCTTCATATGCTGGATCCACACGCAAGGCCATATCCGCAGTAGTCATGATGGTCTTCACACGAATAGAGGCATCTTCCGCGTCTGGAGCCAGATGCTCTTCAGCAKGATTGATGGGTGTCCACTGATGTGCGCCTGCAGGGCTCTTCGTCAGTGTCCATTCATATCCGAACAGAAGTTCAAAGAAACCATTGTCCCACTGTGTCGGATTCGCTGTCCAAGCACCTTCAATACCGCTTGTGATGGTATCGCGGCCTTTACCGGAGCCGTGTGTGCTGATCCAACCTAAGCCAAGTGCTTCGATAGCAGCCGCTTCGGGCTCTGCACCTACATGTGCCGCATCTCCTGCACCGTGGGCTTTGCCGAATGTATGTCCGCCAGCTACGAGGGCAACGGTTTCTTCATCGTTCATGCCCATCCGTTTAAATGTATCGCGGATGTCGCGCGCACTGGCAAGCGGATCTGGCTTGCCGTTCGGACCTTCTGGATTCACATAGATAAGTCCCATCTGAACGGCAGCAAGTGGGTTCTCAAGCTCGCGATCGCCTGTATAACGCTTATCTCCCAGCCATTCGGTTTCTACACCCCAGTAGATGTCTTCTTCTGGGTGCCATACGTCCGCACGGCCACCGCCGAAGCCAAATGTTTTGCCGCCCATCGATTCAATAGCCACATTGCCGGTTAGAATGAACAAGTCTGCCCATGAGATTTTGTTGCCATACTTTTGCTTGATCGGCCACAGGAGTCGACGCGCTTTATCTAGGTTGCCGTTATCAGGCCAGCTGTTCAGTGGAGCAAAACGCTGATTGCCGGTTCCAGCKCCCCCGCGCCCATCACCTGTACGATATGTCCCTGCGGAGTGCCAAGCCATTCGAATAAAGAAGGGACCATAATGTCCGAAGTCGGCTGGCCACCAATCTTGGCTGTTCGTCATAAGATCACGAAGATCTTGTTTTAGCGCAGGGTAGTCTAATTTTCCGAATTCCTCGGCATAGTCAAACTCGTCGCCAAGAGGGTTCGATTTGCGGTCATGTTGATGGAGAATGTTCAAATTTAACTGATTTGGCCACCAGTTTTTATTCGTCGTACCACTAGATTTGTGACTAGTAGCGCTTCCATTTCCATGAGGGAACGGGCATTTTCCTGAGTTAGCAGTATCCATTGGGTTCATTTCTACCTCTCCAATCAAATTAAATTAATTTCTTAATAATAATTATTATAATTAATATACAATGAACTTTGGGAAAAAATCAACGATTTTTTTGTACAAACCAAAGCCATTTATGTATTAATAATGGTTGTCTTACTTAATTATATTGCTCTAGTCGAAAATGAATTCCTTATTATTCAACTATTCGTTTGTTACAATTCAATCATGAAATAACATTAGTTGGATCTAGTAGAGATGACCGTAGGATCGTGTGAATTTTGAATGATCCGAAATCATCATGTTTAGAACAAAAAAGATCATGAAAGTGCGCCATAACAGAAGCTATAATTTTCTGAGTAACTGGTGTTATTTGGTGTTCTCATACTTGTAAACGCTTGCAAATATTGTCGTTTTACAATTAAAGGACATCGTCCTAAATGGACCGAATTTATGACTACGAAGTCCTATTTCCTATTTGAAATTACGGGGTGAAAGTGTTGAAACTATTTGCTAAACCATGGTCATTTTCAGTGACTCTCCATATCTTGTTAGTCGTCATGGTTGTCTTTCCGATTGTGACGATCAGTACCATGATTCTTCAGGTATACAAACGTGATTTACTGCAGCAAACAACGGAGCGAACCCTGCAAACCCTCCATGCGGTCACCTATTCAGCCCAGCAGGAGATCAGTAAAATTGAATACGCTGCTGCTGCAGTCGGTGTGGATCGAGATGTTTTATCAACTGCAACCGCTTTATCTCAATCAGATGAGAGTGATCGGTTCAAGTATATTAACGAGTTGTCACTTGCGCTAAGCAGATACACCTACTCGATGTCCAGCCAGCTGTTGGCGATCCACTTTTTCTATAAAGATGGCGGTGTGTATTCATTTAAGCAGAACTTGACCAAGGACGAGCGGGAGCTGCGTTCAGAGGCTTGGTATCGGAAATTACTACAGCAAAAAGATAATGTTCAATTTCTTAGTCTTCAGCAAACCCTCTTATATGGTGTGACTGTACCTTTAGCTGTAGCAGCGGCAATTGCCCCCAGTGACTACCATACGCTAAGTAACGTCGAAATGATTTATTTTTCACTGAATGAGGAAGCGTTCGATRAGATCTTAAGGCAGCAGCCCAACGACGATTCCACCTATGTCATTGTCAGCAAGGAAGGCCAAGTGGTCACAGCCAGCTACAATTGGGACCAAGCGAGCTTAACGCCGGCAAAGCTGGAACAAATCAGAGGTGCGCGAGAAGGACATTTTATCGATCAGGTTAGTGATCGTCAGATGTTAGTAACTTATGCAAGCGTTGGCGATACAGGCTGGAAAGCGATTCAAGAGATACCTTACAGTAAGGTAACGGCCAATTATGAACGTATTTTTAAGTTTGTCCTATTCGCAACCGTCGCGGTTATCGTTGTGTTTCTGTTGATTTCCTTTTATTTAGTTCACAGTTTAACAAGGCCTATTCACGTATTAGTTCGTAAAATGTCCCTCGTGATGGCAGGGGAGCTGAACGCCAAGATTGGGACTTCTAAAATTGCCGAAATGGCAGCGCTGGGCAGAACGTTCAATCATATGCTTGATCAAATTAAGCTGCTTCTGCGGCAGCGAGAGGAACAAGAGCAAGCGAAGCGCAAAGCAGAGTTTGCTGCCTTGCAGTCGCAAATTAATCCGCACTTTCTTATAAATACATTGAATGCCATCAAGCTAATGGCGCTGATCAGCAAGGCGGACAACATCCGTAACATGACCAATGCTCTGATGCGTCTCGTATCCTCCTCATTTAACCGAGGCGGCGTGCTTATCCGTTTTTCCGATGAAATCGCTAATTTAAAGCATTACCTCTACATCATGGAAATTCGTTACGGTAACAAATTTGAAGTTGAATGGCATATCGATCCACGGGCAGAATCGAAGTATTTACTCAAGCTGCTCATTCAACCGATTCTGGAAAATAGCATTGTACACGGTATGGCTGGCAAAGAAACAAGTGGTAAAATCGTGATCCAAGCCTCTATTCACGAAGGAAGCTTGCACATTGTGATCTCCGATAATGGCGAGGGGATGACAGATGAGCAACTAGAGAAGTTCCGCACTAGGCGCAGTCCCCATACGTTTACAGGCATGGGCGTTGCGAATGTCCATCACCGGATTCAACTGCACCATGGCGAGGATTACGGCATTATTTYAACAGTAAATGAACCTAAAGGAACGAAAGTATCGATGAAAATACCGATTATTCATCGTGATCAGGAAGAAGAGCGTCCGCTTCAGTTGGAAGCTTAATGCAGTTCATAAAAGATCAACTTCATAGCCGAAAAGATCATTTGGATACGTTTTCATCCCGTGTATGATAAAGACAGGTTAAACAACTAACCGAAATAACGAAACATTCATTGGAGGGGTTTCAAGAATGKGGAAAAGTAAATTAGTAAGCACGATGCTAGTGGGCGGACTTGTTATGCTGAGTGCATTGACAGGATGCTCCAAGGATACGGCAACACCCGCAGCTGCTTCAGTCAAACCAGCCGAAAGCAAAGCGGCGGCAGCGACGCCAAAACCAGCGGATCCCGTTAAGTTGAAGCTTGCGATGTGGGATGCCAAAGGCGACCTGAAGTTCTGGACAGACAAAGTGAAGGAATACACGAAGTTGAAGCCGAACGTGACCGTAGATATTGAGATGGTGCCAGATAACGGCGGTCAATACTTGAAGGTACGATTAGCTGCTAATGATTTGCCAGATCTGTTCTACCTCAAACCTGCGCATATGCAAATTTACAAACAATCCCTTCTTCCACTCGATGACTTAGCAGGGGCGAAGAATAATAAGTTTCCAGCGAAAATTGATGGGAAAATATTAGGTGCACCGCTTGTTTCTTTCTCGGAATTTGTCTACTTTCACCCAAGTATCTTCAAAGAGTTGAACTTGGACGTGCCGAAAACGATGCCAGAGTTCTTGTCTACGATGGAGAAAATTAAAACGAATGGTAAATATACACCTATCGCAATTGGCGGCAAGGAAGACTGGACGTTCTATCCATTCATGGAGTTCGGCCCTCACATTCTGTCTGGGGATGAGAACTACTTAGCGAATTTAGCCAAGACGCCAGAGCCGTTCGGAGAGGGCAGTACATTTGATAAAGCTGGGAAGATCATCAAAGAAATGTCCACAAAGAAGTTGGCAGGACCAGATGCCCTATCCATATCCTTTGATCAGTCCACACAGTTGTTTGAATCTAAAAAAGCAGCAATGATCGCAGCAGGTCAATGGTACTACGGAGACTACGCGACGAAAGTAAAAACGGATGAAGACCTTGGTGTATTCCCACTTCCTTTCCGCAGTACAGAAAGCGAGCCACTAACATCCATGACCGTATCCGATATGAATATCGGGATTAACAAAAACAGTAAAAATGTAGAAGAGGCGAAAGCATTCTTCGACTGGATGTTCAGTAAAGATGTGTACCAATCCTTCATTAATACGGCGCAACAATTTTCAACGATCAATGGTGTGAGTACGGACCTTCCTTTCTTTAACAAATGGACAGAAAAGTATCCGTTTAAACCATTTATCTACTCAGCAACGGATGAAGGCTTTGCCAAAGTGAGCGGTGCGGCACAATTTGATTTCAAAAAAGCTGCGCAGGAAATATACGCGGGTAAACCGATCGACACCTTGGAGAAAGAACTGAACAACAAGTGGAAGAAAGCGGTTGAATCGAACAAATAGGTAATTACATAGAGGGTACTATCTGAGCGATTGGAATAGTGCCCTCTCTTGTATACAGGAGTGATTATATGAATTATCGCATGCAGCAGAAAGTCGTCATCGTTTCGTTTCTATTCGTACCTGTTGCGCTTTTGCTTCTGTTTCTGATCTATCCGACTTTGCAGTTGTTTCGCTACAGCTTCACGAGTTGGGATGGGTATAGCCCAAGTTTTAAGTACATTGGCTTGAACAATTATAAGCAAATGCTGTTTGATTTCCCTGAAGCTTGGCATGCCATTCGAAACAACGTCACGTATTTTATGCTACATGCCATTGCCATCCCGCTTGAAATCATTATGGCTGTTCTCTTAACAAGAGCACTGCGAGGGAGTGCGTTTTTCCGCTTCTCGGTGTTGATGCCTTACATTATCAATGGTATCGCGGTAGCATATATGTTCAGCTACATTTATAATCCGATCAACGGTCCATTGAATGAGCTTTTGAAAGCGATGGGGCTTGAATCATGGATTCAAAGCTGGCTGAGCGATGCGAAGATCGTGAATTATTCCTTGGTCGTTGTTTCTTTATGGCGTTACAGCGGCGTGCATATCGTGTTGTTTCTAGCTGGACTGCAATCGATTCCGAAAGATCTGTATGAAGCGGCAGAAATTGATGGGGCTAACTTTTGGCAGCAGCAAAGGTATGTAACGCTCCCAGGTATCCGACGTGTGATCGAAATTATTTTGTTCATGAATGTATCTGGAGCCCTTCTGCAGTATGACATTCCGCTGGTTATGACGAACGGCGGTCCAGGCAGTGCAAGCAGCACATTTGGACTCTTTTCACTCCAAACGGCATTTACTTACAACAATTACGGTCTGGCCTCAGCGATGGCAGTTATTCTTTTACTTATGATAATTATTTTCTCATCGTTGCAAGCATGGATCGTGAAAGACAGGAGTGAGGCTTAGCATGGAACGTGCACTTTCGCTTGAACCAATGAGAAAGCAGCCGCTGCCAAGCCGTACACGATCGATGAGCAAACAGCGTGTAGCTGCTAATATCGTGTACTATATGCTTTTTTCGCTCATGGCTATTCTGATATTCGTACCTATTTTACTCGTTGTATTTGGTTCTTTTAAAACGAATTTGGAGCTTGCCGAAACGTCGCCGTTTTCGCTTCCGAAGAGCTTTTTTCATATCGACAATTACGTGAGTGCTTTGAAAGAAGGCAACATGATTCGCGGGCTTGGTAACTCGTTCCTGCTTGTCGTGTTGAGTATGCTTGGCAATATGCTGCTCGGGACGATGACCGCATTTGTGCTCAATCGGTTTCAGTTCCGGATGAAAAAGTGGATTCTCCTCCTTTTCATGATGGCGATGATTATTCCGGCTTACACGACAGAAATTGCCCGCTTTCAGCTCTTGCATACAATCGGCGTTTATAATACGCTCGGGGCACCGCTTCTTATTTATATTGGAACGGATATTATGCAGATTTACATTTACATGCAATTTCTCGAAAAGATTTCGGTACAGCTTGATGAGAGTGCTATGCTGGATGGTGCTTCTTATGTTCGAATCTTCCGCTCGATCATTTTCCCGCTGCTGCTGCCTGCAACGGCAACACTGGCGATTCTAAAAAGTGTAACGATCATGAATGATATCTTCGTTCAGCAGTTATATATGCCTGACAAGAAACTGGCGACGCTGGCTACTTCCTTAACTTCATTCGTGAGTACACGCAGTTCAGACTTGTCTATGCTCTGTGCAGGTATTATTATCGTTTTATTGCCGAGTGCCATCTTCTATATCGTTTTTCAAAGGTATATTTTTAAAGGACTTATGGATGGCGCGGTGAAAGGATAAATACGAAGGAATCAACTTCACGGATGGGGGATGGACAGGTTGTTTAAAATGATGATTGTCGACGATGAACCGCTTGTTCGTCTAGCGCTTCAACATATGATCGACTGGGATAGCATGGGCATCCAGGTGGTTATTGAAGCGGGCGATGGTATGGAAGCTCTGGCTATTCTGGAGCAGCACGGMGATATCGATCTGATGCTGCTTGATATTGAGATGCCCAGACTGGGCGGCATTGAGCTGCTGCGAGCGCATCCGGCAATTGTACAGAAGCGAAGACCTGTTGCCATCATGCTGAGTGCCTACAGCGAGTATAGTTATGTCAGAGAAGCCTTCGTGCTTGGCGCAATTGATTTCATCGTGAAGTCGGATATGGATGAGGAACACCTCGTTCCTGTTGTTTTGAAGGCACTCAATGAGCTTCGAACGCAGGAGACGTCAACGTCTGTTGTCGAACGTATGGATGAAGAGATCGACCGGAAAGGTGAATCCATTCGGCAGCTCATATCCATCAATCCACAGCAGGATGTATCAGCCTATGCTGCTGCAGGGGCTGGTATCACAGAGTGGCTCGAAGAATCGAATCAGTTGGTTGCCGTGATTACCATTTCGCAAGGCTCATCTGAGGGGGCAAGGACAGGGAGAAGCTTAAGAGATGGTCAGACGCAGCGGTTTATCATGCAGTCTGTGCAAACTGTTCTGGACGCCATGTCAATGAAGCATCTCTTATATGGGAAGAGCCAGTCCGAATATGTACTATTCTGTTCATTCGCAGCATTTCGAAGTGAAAGTATGATTCGAGAAAAAGTGCAGGCTGCCTTCTCCATGATTCAAACGCGACTCAATCAATATGTCAATGTGTCCGTCTCGATTGGGATTAGCGATCTAGCAAACGGCATGAAGGTTTGGTTCCGGTTGTATCAGCAAGCAGCCCATTTGGCCTCCATGAGTTATTTTGCCGGATTTAATAAAGTGTTCTATCCTGAAAGCTGTATGGAGCTGGGGAAGTACGGTGCTGAGAGCGGAATTGAGCATGCCCGTAAGTTGCAGGTTGCGTTGAAATCAACAGGAGCAGGCATTGCACAGCTGCTAGAGCAAAGTAACGCCCAGTTATGGTCGAAGGAATTTGAGCAGATGGAGCTGCTGCTTGGGCAAACATGGGGCTGGAGACCGCAAGATGTCCACACCGCGTTTGAGGATTTGCTTTGGGAGCTTGGCGGGCTGCTGTATCGCAAAGGGATTCGTTGGGATGACCTCGACGAAGAACTCCAGCATCCTTTTGAATATATGAAGAGTTTGGAGACATTGGATGAAACGAAAACCTGGCTGCAGCGCCTGTGCAGTCAGTTATTTCAACACATTCACGGCATGACGATAGAGGCTAACTATAGCGGTGTCGTCACACTAGCCAAGCAATTTCTGGATCTCCATTATACGGAGGACGTCAACCTCACGTTGATCAGCGAAATGGTTGGGGTTAGCGAAGGCTATTTAAGCAAGCAGTTTAYCAAAGAGGTCKGTTGTAATTTTATCCACTATTTAACCAATTTACGCATTGAGGAATCGAAACGKTTAATGAAAAAGAAGGGCAGTAAAATTACGGATATTGCTGAAACGGTCGGGTATTTGAATGTCGAGCATTTCAGCAGAATGTTCAAGAAAACGACGGGATACAGCCCGAAGCTGTATCKGGAGAGTTTGATGAACGGGTAGTGGACTGTGGAGCATTAAGAGTTTTCAGTAGTCATTGTTTTCAGCTTACGATACGTGCTGGGAGATTGTCCGAATGCTTTCTTAAATAGCTTGGAAAAGTGAAACTCATCATAAAAATGCAGCTTGGCTGCAATTTCTTTCAATGATAAGCTAGTGGTTTCGAGAGCAACTCTCGCAGACGCTAGCTTTAGTTTTAGTAGATAATCGGTAGGCGACAGGCCTGTCAGAGTACGGAAGCGGGTGAAAAAGGTCGTCCGTGACCATCCGCTAAGTTGGAGCAGGTCTTCAATTCGAATCTGTTTGTCCAAATTCCGATGGATATAGATGAGGATTTGGTTGAGCTCCGTATGATAGGTATGTCCAACCACGGAATGTTCCCTTGTAAACAGCAACATAATTTCTTGCAAGAGGATGTTGGAAGCATACGCGTGGCCAAGAGGTTGAACAATCAAACTGTCAATCATCCGTTCGCATAATTGTATGGCTTCTGCCATTTTGCCAGTAGAGATAACTTCCCTTATCGGAAGCTTTAGATTTCGGGTCATATTCAGTTGGCTGAAATCTATAAAATAAAACTTCCAATCATTATTCACACATTTGTACATGGCAGGAATGCCGCTCTCCACGAAGAAAAAGGTGTTTTTATCCAGCTCATACGTCCGATTGGCTATTCGTATGCTGCCATTTCCATTATATGTGATAAATAATCCTGGGAATTGAAAGCCCTCTCGTTGTAATACTTCATAGCTATTGTCAGCACGAACCTTCCAGATGGAGTGAAGTACGGGTGTAGGAACGTCGTTCTTTTCTAACTCGTAGGGGATGTTGATAAAAGTCATGGTAGTGACCTCCATTTGATTGATGTTGTACGATTATACATGAAATGATAACGCAAATCCATGGTTAGAACCATCTTTTCCTCCTATACTTAGACTATAAGTAAGAAACAACGAGGAGCGTGGATCCACATGTTAGTGAAGGTAGGCAACCGCGAATTAGAATTGCATGGAGAGCATTTAACTGAACTAAGAAGTTCCAATGATATTATTCATGATATAAGAGCTTTGCGTGAGCGAATGGAGGAGGACGGGTACTTACTTATTCGCGGATTCCATGATCGGGACAAGGTGTTGGAAGCTCGTAAGAGTATCTTGGAGAAGATGGCTCAGATGGGGAAACTAGATCGCGACACACAGCTTGAAGAGGGTGTGATAGGGTGTGAT
>NZ_JBFTPF010000038.1:0-63794 GCF_056398345.1 Paenibacillus sp. 01T442 | reverse complement strand
AGATTGGCTTGGGTAGCTTTACTTGACCACACATGAAAGTGAGGTGACAACAGTTCCTCCGCCATATTCCTTATGGCATATTCAAATAATTTCATATCGGAAGCATTGTAGGATTCGTAAAAATAGGGATCAAATTTAATGACGACTACTTTAATAGAATCTCCATAAGTCATAGGGATTTGGTACATACTGAGCTTTTCCGACAGTTGACTGTTTCCGATATTTGCGCCTTGTAAAATTTCAAACAGCAAATTCTCTTTCAACAATGGTAAATTCTGATGAAGGAGTGACGTTGCTTGCTCGTAAATTTGATGCTGCTGCAAATCATTTTGACGTTTGATGATTATTTTTTTCACCGAATCTAGTAACATTTCATCACGGACAGGCTTGATAAAATAGTCAACGGCATGCAGTTCGATCGCTTTTTTGGCATATTCAAATTCCGCATACCCTGTGAGCAATATGCAATCTATCTTCTTATTACGCTGATTGATGAATTGGATTAGCTCAAGTCCTGTGATGCCAGGCATACGAATGTCCGCTATCATAATGTCAATCGGGTGATCTTCTATGAGGGCTAGGGCGCTTTGCCCCCCATAAGCCTTGTGAACCGTGGTGATGCCTATTTCATTCCAGGGTAAAGTGGCAGCTAGCGTATCCACCTGATGTTTATGATCATCAACGATCAATAAAGAAAACATGCAATCTCTCACTCCCTCTCTACTTTTTTCCAATACAGCTCGACTTTTAAGCCGCCCAATGTCGAGTGGTCTAGCAACATCCCAGAATTCTTGCCGAAGTAATAGTTAAAACGATGGTGAACATTCCATAATCCGGTTTGATCGCTTTCGTTATCCTCCATACTGATTTTCCTTTTAAGCGCTTGCAATTTTTCCGTTGATAATCCTGGCCCATTATCCTCCACGATGAGACGATATGAATTCGGGTCCTCCAATCCTACGATGGTAATCCAACCATTCTCTAAAATTTCTTCTAACCCATGTACAATCGCATTTTCAATAATCGGCTGAAAGATTAATTTAGGAATTTGGATCGTTTTCATGGATTCAGGAATCGAACACGTATATTGAAACTTATCCAATTGTTGATTCATGATATTCATATAGTTAACCGCTAACTCTATTTCGCTATGTAATGTCGTGACTAGTGTTTCATTCCGAGTCGTATATTTGTAATAATCCCCTAGATTATGCGCCATAGCGATGACGGATTGATTTTTATTCATTTTTGCCATATTGACGATATAGGCAAGACAATTGTAAAGAAAATGGGGATTGATTTGGGATTGAAGTTGCTTCATCGCAGCTTCTCTAGAGCGAATCTCTTCTATGTACACGCGTTTTATCAACTGATCGATTTCTAATCCCATACCATTAAAGGAATCAAACAACTGTTGAAATTCATTATTTCGCTTTCTCTTAATCTGATAAGCAAAATTCTTGTTCTTGATATGCTCTACCCCACGAATTAATATCCGAATGGGAACTTGAATATGAAAGTACAATAAGAAGGCAGCGATTGTGCCAAATAATAGGAGTAATAGCAAGATCATATAGAATAAATTCCGGCTGTGAACGACAGGCTGTAGGATCTCGTCAAGCGGTTCGATATCCACTAAACTCCAATCGACTTTGCTCGAAGCAAGTGTATACAGAAGATATTTCTTCCCATCTATGGATACAATATCATGAAACTTTGACTTGCTCGTGTATTGATCCAAGGGATAGTCTTGCATGAGTTGCTGAATTCTTTGCGTATTGGCTGTACTGCTATAAACCACTTGATCTTTGGTATGATAGAAAAAGGCATCGCTGTGACCTGCCAGCTTAAAACTATCCAGCAAATTGGTAATATTCTGAGTAAAGAAATCCACGCGAATGATCAGCTCAGAATTTTTGATATCTGCTGGATTCTCATGAAAAGGTGATACAAAAAAACGGGAAAAGGCATCCATTTGGACACCGTTTACACCTACTTTATTCAGTCGCCAATTGGGGGTGTAGCTTTTTAAAATCTCATCTTCATCGAACACCGTAGTGGTATCCGTGGACAAGAACAATTGACTTCTCGGAAAATAGATGGAGATAATATTCATAATGTTATTCGTAATGCTAAACAAACTGAGCTTGCTTTGAACATCTTGAATCACATTCAACCGATCATACCCGGATGTAGGCAAATTTCCAAATGCTACACTCTTGATCTCAGGATCTTTGGTTGCCAACGCCGCAAAAAGCATGTTCTGGTCCAATAAGATCTCGATTTGACCCAGAAAATTAGCTAATTTCTCTTCATTTCTAGTATTGATTTGCTTCTCTATGACATGGATGGTCTGTTGATAGGAATAGGCATAGAGGCCTAATATTGGGAGTAAAATCATTACAATAAGTAGGATAACTTTCGTAATCAGGTTCATTGGGTTCCCCATCCCGCTAAGATTACTTACTACTCTATCATAGTATTATTTCCTATTCTTTGACAGATCCCAAAGTCATTCCTTTCACAAAATATCTTTGCAAAAATGGATAGACGAGCAAGATGGGAAAAATCCCGATGAACATCAGTGCCGATTTAAGGGAACGTTCCGATAATTCCTCCAAATCAGACGGGTTTAGACCAATCTTGGTATAGTCAAATCCGGCAATTAAGGCTTGAAGAAATGTAGCCAGGGGGAATTGATCGGCTTTATTCATATAGATCATGCCATCGAACCAGGAATTCCAATGAAACACCATAGTAAATAAGGAAAGTGTTGCTATAGAAGGTAATGAGATCGGGAAAAATATGGTGAACAGAACACGGAAATGTCCAGCGCCGTCTATCATTGCTGCTTCTTCCAGTTCCTTGGGGATTCCTCGAAAGAAATTCATCATCAGCACTACATTGAATACATTCACTGCGACGGGGATGATCAAAGCCCATATCGAGTTGGTAAGTCCTGTCTTTTGTACAACAAGATAAGTCGGGATTAATCCGCCATGAAACAGCATGGTAAATACAAAAAACCAAGCGTACAAGGTTCTCCCTTTAAAATACCTATCATCCTTGGACATCGAATAAGCAGCCAGCATCGTAAGAAACATCGTTAGCAACGTACCCAATACCGTCCTCAGTACACTCACTTTAAAGGCAATCAAGAAATTATTGCTATTTAACGCCGTTTTATAGGCATCCAGATTAAAGCCGATCGGCCAGAATTTGACCAAATAAGATGTCGTTGCATAGTCCGAACTTAAGGATACAGCTAACACATGGATCAACGGCAATATGCATAAAAAAGCCATCATCGCCAAGAAAAAACTATTGGTGAATTGAAACATTTTGTTTGAAAACGATAGTTTGAACATCGCATATATCCTCTCAGAATATCTTGTAATTTGCATATTTGGACGCTAGTTTATACGTAGTGGCAATTAGAATAAACCCAATGATCGATTTAAAAAATCCTACTGCAGTTGCTAGACTAAATGAGCCTTGTTGAAGACCTACACGATAAACATACGTATCAATAATATCTCCTTTGGGATATACCAATGGATTGTACATGTTAAATACTTGATCAAACCCCGCGTTTAGAATATTCCCCAGTGATAATGTAGCAATGACGATGGCGATAGGAATGACCGCTGGAATCGTAATATGAACCGCTTTTTGCCAATTATTAGCTCCATCAATGTCAGCAGCTTCATACATATTCGGGTTGATTCCCGCCATAGCTGCCAAGTAGATAATGGTCCCAAAACCAAACTCTTTCCAGACATCACTTGTGACTAACATGGTTCGAAACCAATTCCCGCTCTGCAGGAATGCGATTTTCTCCAAACCTAACCATCCAAGAAATTGATTGATCAAGCCATTCGTAGACAGCATATCGGTTAAAATCCCGCCAAGAATTACCCAGTTAATAAAGTGTGGTAAATAAATAAGGGATTGAATTGTTCTTTTAAATAAAACAAGACGTACTTCATTAAGAAATAAGGCAAAACTAAAAGGAACAATGGAACCCGCTATAATTTTAAATATTGCGATAAACAACGTATTCCAGATAACCTGCAAAGCAACAGGATCATGGAACATAAATTTAAAATGCTTTAACCCAACAAACGGAGACTTGAAAACCCCTAGCCAAGGTTTGAAATCCTCAAAGCCAATCATAAACCCAACCATTGGAATGTAATTGAAGATGATTAGTAGAATAACGGATGGTAATAGAAATACATGCAACGGCCACGTTTTTCTTAGATTCAAATAGCTTCTCATTCAAATAATCTCCTATCAACTTTCAATATTGCGAAAAAATGCTTATTTTGAAAAAACTAAATACGGAGAACATAGTGAACGAACGTTTGTACTCCGTATTTCCTTTCCMTTATAAGTCAGTTCCTTACTTCTGTTTGGCAACAGCTTCATTAATCTCTTTGGTAATTTGTGTACCACCTTGCTCATGCCATTGCTTAAGGAATGTATCAAAATAATCCGGTTTCTGTTTCCCATGAATAATCTGCAAGTAAGCTTGATCTTCCAACGTATTCAGCTGCTCCCATTTCTCTTTCATTGTTGGGGTATTCGCACCATAGAATCCGTTTTTCACATCTTTGTCCATTTGCAGGTAACCTACGGAAAAACCATCGATTGCCAATTTGTCATTGCTTGCAGCTAATTTTTGTTCAAATACATTATCCAATTTACCCGCTGCAACACGCTGGTAGATGCTTGGACCTTCCATTACATTCGTTGGTGCCGTTCCATTTGAAGGGAAAATTAAATATCGGCTAAGATTGACAATTCCATCCGGAACCGTTTTCCAATCTGGCTTTCCATCCTTCATTACGTAATCGTATCCTTCCCCTTGCCCTACCGCGAATGGACACGAAGCATCTTCGATCAGGCAACCATACATGGTGTCATAATATTTAAAAATGGCTTCCATATTATTAAATCCCTTACGAAATACATAAGTACCGTAGGATGGCTGTGATTCCTGCCGTCCAACCTCACCCGTAATTCCGGATGGAATCGGATAGGGTTTGACATTAAGCGTTTGATTCTTGCTCTTCGCTTCCGATACTGCAGTTCCAATTGGCCAAGCGCCTGCCCAGCCCGCGGCAATGGCAATCCCCGCTTTCCCTGAAGTAAAATCGGCCATAGCTTTTGCTGCATCCATGGTTCCAAAATCCGGATTAAAATAACCTTTGCTATACCATAGATTTAATTTGGCTAGACCTGCTTTAACAGTTGGTCTGTTGGCACCGTATTCCAGTTTGCCGTCTGGCCCTTTAAGCCACATATAGGGCTGATCCTGCCCGAAAATAAACTCGGTATTGGTCATGTAATTATTAGTTGGTTTGTGGTAACCAGTGTTTGCGCCAAATGCCATACCGAATGTATCTTTCTTGCCATTTCCATCCGGATCTTGATTCGTAAACGCATCTAACAATTTTTCAAATTCTTCAATAGTGGTTGGGGCTTTCATTTGCAGCTTATCCAGCCAATCCTGACGAATCCACATGATATTCTCGCCAACCACGCCATTTGAGACATCCGGCAAACCAATTACTTTGCCGTTTCTTTTAGCTGTGGCCCAAACTGCCGGGTTTTTTTCGTATAAATTTTTTAATCTAGGTGATGCATATTTCTCAAATGCTTCGTCAATCGTTTGAATTTTACCGGAATCAATCAATTCCTCCAGCAGGCTTCCCCCTGTATAAAGGACATCCGGCAGCGTTTCTCCGCTTGCCATCGCCAAGCGTACCTTCGTCTCGAATGCCGCTGTATCTGTCACTACCCATTGAAATTTAGTTACAATTCCCAAGTTCTCACTTAACCATCGAGTGACCGGATTATTCTCTGGCGTATCTCCAAAGCGGAGTTTATCTGAAGGTCTCAACGTAATTGCGGCGGATATTGTAACCGGAGGATCAAATTTGGTACGGGCATTCGATTGCGGAGACTGATTATTTCCTGTCGCAATTGGACTAGCTGTATTCGACGGACTGGTACTTACCGATGCCTCGTTATCTCCCACTGTGCACCCGGCAATCATGCTCATGCAAAGGGTGATACCTGTTAATATGGCTACTGTTCTACGATACCTTTTCATGTGAACCCCCCTAGGGAATGTATCTTACACTATTTATTATTGCATTCGTCACAACTGAATGAAATGATCGATAATAAAGATTATGAACTTTGATTAGTCATTCCTACAATGAGAAAAGCTTTCCTTTAGCCGCTGGGCTTTGGAAAGCTTTATTACTCATAGAGACCTTGCTCTTCGTTATAGTTTACTCGTAAATTCAGCCCTACCAATTGCCGGAGAGTAATAGGTCAGGTCGTTCTTAAATACGATCTTTAAGTACTTGGTGCCTCCAGGTAATTGTTGATCATAGCTAACCTTATGATAATTCGTTCCTACACCTGGCACTACTGTTCTGTTCGGAGTCACTAAGGTATAGGTAACATTGTCAGGCGATGAATACATATCAAAATCATTTATCGGTTCATTGTAGGCAAACCAAGTGTCTAGCGCGAATGAATCCATATTCATGCTGCCAAATGCTTTATAAACCACATTTTCTTGTAAAGTGTTAAGTCTTGACAATCTAGAAGTATCTCCGCCATATTTCGCCGCATTGGAACCACTTAAAATCAATTTAGAGGTACGAGAGAAAATTTTCGTATAATCATTAAGATCATCAACGATAGTGACACTGCTGGTAGGTGGAATCGGGGCATTGGTATCATATTGAATGGACAATTTATGCGATCTGCCGTCCTTGGCCTCCGTATTCACTTCAAATTTAATTGTAGGGCTTAATTGCAAAATCGTAATACTTGCGTCTTTTTGAATTAATGTAGCTCCTGTTTTTGTGATTTCATACGTTATCTTGTTCTGAAGATGTGTAGGGTCTGATGCAGCAATATCCAATACTCCCGCCTGATCCCTTACCATAATGGAGGAAGGATTGTAGGCAATAATACCAGCAGCAATATCCGGTGACCAGAAATTAGCGCCTGTGAGGCCAAGGCCATTTTCTTTGACCATTTGAACACTCGGATTGTTAGCAATAATCGATATATCTGGGTTGTTGCTGTACGCAGCGGTTTGTTGTGCCGTCTTGCCTGGCAGCATCACATAAGCGTAGTCTTTATTAACAGGGTTAGTACCGTGATCATACCAGAGCGTAAGGTATTTTTTGTTGATCACATCTGTCGAGCCTCCTGAAAACATTTGTCCCCAGGTGCCTTGTCGAGATTCACGAATGCCTTTAATCGCTGCGGGTTGCGGGAAGTAATATCCTCCTGTGCCTTCCATATACACAGTGGATACATTACTCATGTTATCTGTCCATCCCATTCCTGAAGGCTTCGTTACGCCATTTACAACAAGCTGCTCATCACCTTTGTAAGTTGTAATTGAGTGAACAGGGGTTAATACTGTCCCTAGAGCATTTGGCGCATAGAATTGAATCTCTGAAAGCCGATTGCCTAGATCAACATTATTCCCATGGAAAATGATTTTCGCGTATCTGGCAGTCGAATCGATTAAATCATACGCTTTTACTTCAGATGTCAACGCACTTTGACCGCCATATACGGTTGTCCACACTGTATTATCCAATGAGGTCTGAATTTCAAATGAATATTGTCGGATACTGCCGATAAAGAAGGCAATTCCTGCGTATCCAACCGTAACATTACTACCAAAATCATATTTCATCGAATAGCCATCGCCTACAGATGACCAACGTGTAAAGATATCATTGTCATTGGTTTCAAGATTGTTCGTTGTTGACAATGCTTGCAAAGGGACGACCGAAGGTGAAATAATTAAATTTTGTGGATTTGGGGCATAGATTTGCACCTCTTGGATGTGGTTATATGCGTTAGTGGTATTACCATGACCAACAATCTTAACGTACCGTGCATATACATCTGGAAAATCAAACACTTGAATGGCCGATGCGTTAACCCCTACTGTTGAGCTGCCGCTGTATACTGTCGTCCACACCGTATTATTGCTGGACACTTGGATATCGAACATGCTGGCTCTGGCTGCCTGACTTAAGAAATTAATACCAACATACCCAACAGGCTGTACTTTGCTTAGATCATATTGAATCCACTGACCATCACCTACGGAAGTCCATCTACTACTTAAGTTATTGTCTAACGTATTCTCTGGTATGTTGCCATCATTGCCGCTATCGGTGACCTGGCTTACCATCAATCGCATGGGTTCGCCGCCCGTTGGCGTTGCTACCGGAGAACTTGTATCGATCCCATGGGGAATCGTCTCTTTATTAAGACTTCTATTCTCAATGGTTGTTTCGATAACTCTGCCATCTGTACTATTAATTCCACTCCCAAGGGCGACGATTTCATCATCGAAAGTGAACCAAGACTTCTTGGCTTTCAGCGTGCTTCCAGCAGCTTGCAAATCCATGCCAACCGCTGCGTATTGATTAAGCAGCTCTGTTCCTCCTGTCCATGTACTAGGACTTAGGTAGTTTGCATTGGATCCGTCCGCTCTTACCCTCGTATCAACCGTTGTACCTGGCAATCGGTACTTGTTGACCGTAGGCCAATAGTCGATATATTGGCGCAGATCATTATTGTATAAATACGTCATCCCTTCGCCTGTATACCAGCCCTTTACATTTTGATTAATGCCATTTTCATAATTGGCGATACGATTCGAAGACATACTGACACCAAATCCATATCCGGATTCTGGCTTCAAACTGATTGCTCTGTCCATACCAGCAAATACTTTCGTTAATGCAAGTTCTCCTCTTGGGACAATGTTGGTGTCATTCATCACAGCCTTTGCCAGCTGAAGAATGCTCAAATTTGCATCCTTAAAGATACTGGCTGTAGGATCTTGTTGAATCCAATATTTGACCATGGCCTTCATTCTCTGCGCATCCGTAGGGGGGGCGATCTGCGCCAATCGTAAAATGCCTCCCATTACCTTATTACCGATAACTCGGCCTTGCGTGGAACTACTTGCAATTTCTCTGCCCCTCACCATGTCCATCACAAAGCCTTTATAGACGACTGGCTCATAGCTGTCATAGATCCACTTAAATACATTAGAATAGTTCGCATAGGTATATTCCCATTGCGAACCGTTCAGCAAATAGAGAAGATTTGACAGATCCGGCAAGAGATTGGCCCCGTAACCGCCCGTGTAGGCGATAGTACCATGCTGCAAGAATGAACCATCTTCGTAAAATCCATCGCCTTTAACAACGTAGTCCATGACTTGATTTAATGCATCTCTTGAAGCCTCCAGCTTGGCACTTGATTTCATAATGATACCTTGCCCTGCAACAATCAGGGCTTTCCAAACACGATTAGCACCATAGGCTGGATTAGGTGCAGCATATTGAATTGCAGTTGGATCCGTGTTGTAATAAGAAATCACATTCATATAGTTGGTGAGTATTCCTGGATTTGTCGTAATCAAATCATCATACATTAAAATTAAGATATCTTTGATCTGAATCGGTGATTGAATCTCCAAATCAAACCATGTCCCCGTTATCTCTGGCCCAAAAAGCGTTTCGTTGTACCGATTGGTATATAACCAATCAAGCGCACCAATGATATCAGCTTTTAACGCCGTATTGCCGTAAAGACTGGATCCAATTGTTTTATAAGCAACTGCCATATCTTTGAGTAGAACAAACATAGCTGTCGTGTATGTTACAAAATTTTGCGAGTTTACTGGATCAGAAGTGTTGTAGGCGGACCACAAGTACGTTCTGTTAGCCGCTTTATTCATTGTGCTCCAACTGGTCTGGGCGATCATGCTGAGTTTTTTGGCTACATCTGGATCAGCCGTATTGTTTCCAGTGCCTCCAGTAAGTGTATCCGCCCATTTTACTCTCAAATCATCATACGTATCACTTGCATTTACATGGCTAATTCCAATTTGTGAGAAACAGGAACATAACAGACTCAAAATCATGAGCAAACCTAGTTTTTGCTTTAGCCTTTTCAACATCGCAAAACCACCTTCACTTTCGTATGAATTAATTACTAGATCTTCAATTTTCTACCTATTCACTCCCCTTTCGGGACTACTATAGCATCCATAACTAGGTGAATAATATGAACGTTTCTAAAGAACATGAACTTTAATTAACCATGTTCCTTTTAAAATGATTATCTCTCAAAATGAAAACAAATAACGACCTGCAATCGCTTCAATCGCAAGTCGTTATTTGTTTGTGTGGTACGAATACTTTACGGCCTTACAGACATCGAGTAAGGCAGATGCTTATGCTCTACCTGCGTCTCTTTCGGTGTGTCCGACATACCAAATTTGATTACAGCACCGTTCATAAGCTGATAATGAGCAAAAAATAAAGGCAGATGCGACTCATTGTTAACCTGTACACTTTGCACATAAGGATGATCGGCTGCGTTATGCTCGGCTTCAATTACAATCTGTTTGCCGCTCTCCAAATGGATTGTCATACGCCCGAACATTGGACTCCCTATCACATATTCAGGCACACCAGGACATAATGGATACATCCCCATGCAGGCAAAAATATACCAAGCACACAGGCTCCCATTGTCTTCATCACCTGGCAATCCATCGGGTGCAGAGCTAAACAGTTCCTCTGCCGTTTTCCTAACCCAGAATTGCGTCCCAGCTGGTGACCCAGCCGCCGCAAACAAATAAGGAATATGAAAACTAGGCTGATTGCTAATCGCAAATTGTCCGAAGTTAATCGAAGCCATTTCCGACATTTCATGGATTTCAAAACCGTAGCTGCCCACCTTAAATTTAGGTGAAGTTGTCATTAACTCGTTCATGCGAGCTAAGAAAACGTCTTTCCCTCCCATGACCTCGGCTAATCCAACGATATCGTGTTGAACAGCCCAGCTGCACTGCCAGGCCCCGCCTTCACAATAAGCTCCTCCCCACTCAATGGGATCAAATTCTTCAACCCAGCTGCCATCCGTCTTCCTCCCCCTCATAAAACCTACCGAAGGGTCTAGTAATTTGGCATAGTTGGTTGCCCTATCCATGAACAGCGTGTAATCCTCAGGTTTCCCGATACTCTTCGCAAGTTGAGCAATGCAAAAATCGCCATAGACATAATCCAACGTATTGCTGACACTTTCGTGAAATTGATCCGCTGGCAAATAACCATATTCTTGGTAAGCACGAAAGCCTTTCCTGCCAAGATGAGGATCCTCCGCTGCTCGACAGGCATGCTTTAGCAAGCCTTCATAAGCCGACTGTGCGTCAAAGCCTTCTATCCCTTTTACAAAAGCATCTGCAAAAACCGCATCAATTAAAGTCCCCGGCATGACACTGCGTTCGCCAGGTGAAGACCACTTCGGCATCCAACCGCCTTCCTTATAGGCGTTAACGTAAGATTCTAAGATTTCACCTAAACGGGTTGGAAACAGCATGCTAAACAACGGATATGAGGTACGATACGTATCCCAAAATCCATTATCACAATACATCGGTCCGCTCACAATTTGACCGTTATAGGGACTGTAATGAACCTTTTCCCCCTGTTCGTTAAATTCATGCCACACCCGGGGAAACAAGCAAACGCGGTACAAACAAGTATAAAAAGTGCTTAATTTGTCCTCATCTTGATCCTCCACCTGTATGCGATTTAGCGTCTCTTCCCACGCCTGCGCTGCTTCCACTCTAACCAAGTCAAAGGACTTAGAACCAATTTCCTGTGTAAGGTTGGTTATCGCTTGCTCGATACTTATAAATGAAGTGCCAATACGAAGATTAACTTCGCCTGATTGCGGTACGTTCAATCCAATAAAAGCGCCTATCCGATTCCCTGTTTCTTGTAAGCTTATGGACGGCCTACCATCCTGATCCCAGATTCCACACGCCTGCACATCCAAATCACAATCAAAATCCATCACGACATACATCGCATAATTCTCAGGAACGCCGCCCGAATTAGCACGGGTATAGCCTGTTAACCTTCTTCTTTCAGGGTCAATGGATACAGACGATTCGCCAGCAAACGGCGCTACAATCACTCGCGCGTCTTGCCGATCATCGAAAGTCATTCGCATACTTGCACAACGTTCTGTTGGGCTCAATTCCAATAACGTGTTGTAGCGTTGCAGCCTTATACGAAAATAATCGGGCTTGATAGACATATCCTCACTACGGAATGAGGATGATCGTTTAGCGACGGATAAGGCAAGCGGACCTGTTTGCGGCAGAATGGTCAGATGCCCGTAATCTTCAATCCATGGGCTTGGCTGGTGAGTCAGCCGTATCCCTTCAAAATGACGATGGGAAGGATGGAAGTACCAGCCTTTACCCGCTTCATCCGTCTGGGGGCTCCATGCTGCCATTCCGAAAGGTCGTGCAATGAAAGGAAGTGTATTCCCATTGGAAAAATGAAAGGTAGAAGCTGTCCCCTGTAAGGGATTCACATATTGCAAAACATTCATAATCGTAACAACCTTCCTTTCGGATATTTTCTTCATTGTAATCAGTACGTCATCTCACTACTTATCAAAATTATGAAAAATATCTCATTTTTTAAGGTTTTAGATTATGATAGCAATATCCGATTCTTATTTAAGGGCGTGATTACATGATTCCTTTTAACTTACCTGGAGACCCCGAACTGCACAATTCCTTTCCTTATACATTTAAAATTCACAAGCTAACCGCTGATATCCCGCCACATACACATAATTTCCTTGAATACACCTATTGCTTCTACGGCAGTGGAACAGAAATTATCAATGGGATTGAGCGACCTATTAAGCCGGGTACGTTCACCCTCTTACTTCCGCATCAGGTGCATCAAATCAGAATAACGCGAGGTCAAGAGCTGCATCTCTATATTGGGGCCATTGGACTGCAAGCCATATATGGTTCCGATGATGTTGCTGCCTCTTTCAGCGACATCCTACTTCGTGCGGGTACGGAAGGAGATCCTTCCTACCAATTGGAGAATGAACTTTCCAGGCAGCTTCTTCCTATATTCGAGAGGATGCATCAGGAAATCCTTAGCAGTAAACCCTTGAGTCAGCTCATGTTCAAGACAAAATTAACCGAAGCCTTGATCTTATTGGAGCGCAGCTGTTTTACGAAGAGAGACAACGATACCTATAAACCGCCTAATAAAAAGGGGAAAATGTGGGAGATCATTCTCTATGTCTACCAACATTTCCGCGATGATATTAAGCTGGAAACGTTGGCAGAGCGCTTCTATTTAAGCGTTCCGCATATCAGCACTTCATTCAAATCTAGCATCGGAGAAAATTTTCATATTTTCCTAGAGAAAATAAGAATATCGCACGCATGCAGCCTGCTCATTTCCGGCAATGAGCCCGTCACCTCCGTCTGCTTCGAAGTAGGCTTTACATCCTATGCCACCTTTTCACGCGTATTTAAAGAGCGGCTTAACATGACTCCATCAGCTTATAKGAAGCTTAATAGTGGTTCGTAGATTAAGAATTATTAAAGAAGTATTAAAAAAAGAATAACCCCATACTAATGCGGACACATACCAAAAACCTGCTGATAATGCTTATCAGCAGGTCCTGCACACTTTTCATTTCTATTCCTTTTATTCCAGTTGAAATCCGATTCGATACTGACCAACTACAGCCCCTAAGCTATTGCGAATTTCATCTGGACACAACTTACGGAGACGCGCAATTGTAGTCTCATCCTGGTATCCGATTTGAGTAAGAATGTTGGCCACGACATACGCCCACTTATCTTCACTTCCATCTGCAACCTTTAAAGCAAAAGCCAATCTCTCTCGTTTCAGAGCAAAACAGTAGATGCCTTTGGCTCCGCCTTTCGCAACAATATTAGCATCATTCAACAACGCTGGACAGATGAGCCCTGTTCCGGATACCCAATCCGGACAGCCATTCATGGCTGCGGTCAAGTCGCGCACAGCAGCGGAAGTGGCCACATCCTCAATCAGCTCGGGATGTGCGAGCTTCAGAAACGCTTGCGCCGCATGGTACAAGGGCATCGCATAGACAGGAAGTCCGCAGCCGTCTATACCAAGCTGTATGCGATCCCCCTGGAGGCCCGCCATATCACCTATGATCGCTCGCAGCTCCTGCTGCAGCGGATGGTCATCCTTTTCATATCCATGAAGCGCGTATTCTTCTGCCTGACATACGGCAAGCATGCCAATGTGCTTCCCTGAACAGTTATGATAGAGCTTCCTCTCCAGATGACCATCATGAAGCATTCGATAATGGCTTGCCGTATGCAAGGGAAAGGATGCCCCGCAAACCAATAGCCCTTCATGTAAACCAAGCTTAACAAGCAACTTTTCTAACGTATTCACATGAAACGACTGACCTCGATGCGAAGCTGTCAGAATAGCCTGTTCCTCCAAGGTTAGATCATATTTCAAATGAAGCTGTCTACGAAAAAAGGGAATCGCCTGGAAAGGCTTTGCCGCCGATCGTAAATACGTGACATGATGGGGATCGCCTACCTGATATCGGATATTACCTTGCAGGTCGATCCCAACCACATGTCCCCAACATTCGCATTCCACTAATTGTCCACGCCATTCTTCCACAAGCAATGCTGCCTTCGTCATCCGTAGCTTCGTACCTCCCTACGCCTCATGCCACAACCGCCTTGCATTGTCCATCGCGATCTTCGAAGCTGCCCTGCATTCCTCCATACCTTCAAATTCAATGGTAAGATAACCGTTGTATCCCGAATCCTTAATGAGCTTCATGATTCGCCGCATGTCGATATCTCCTTGACCGACGATCGCGCCTCTTAGATAGTTGCCATTCGCGGTTGTAAACCAAGCGCCTTCGCCGGGATGCTCATCGTACGGTCTGAAATAAAAATCCTTCACATGGATCAGTGAAGCATAGGGCAAATTTTTACGTACACCAATAAGCGGCTGCTCATCGACACACATGAAATTGCCGATATCCAGTGTCGTCTTAAAGTTAGGGCGATTAACCTCCGTTAAAACGCGCTGTACACGATCACTTGCCTGTACGCTGAAGCCGTGGTTTTCAATGGTCGTGGTGATCCCGTACTGCGCCGCATAATCAGCAATGAGACGACTTCCTCTTACCATCGCGTGTAAATTCGCTTCGAACCATTGAATCGTCATCTTGTCAGTCGGTAAGGCAAAAGCTGTTACATCATGCCGTATATGTGTCATACCTAGCCTATTCACCAAATCAACATGCTGCTTGACTCGTACGATCTCCGCTTCGAAAGCTTCTTCCGTCTCCTGGACGAAGTTGGCCGGCATCGAATAATTGGATAGTTCGATGCCAACTTCCTTAGCTTTAGATCGGACTGCGGCTGCTAGTTCAGGCTGGTCAATTAGTGTAAAACCGTAGGGGACGATTTCCATATGTTCGCCGCCATGATCTGAAATCCACTGAATAACGTCTAGGACTGTCATTTCCCCTGTTTTTAATGCACCCAGTAAGCTATATGTGCTAAGACCGATTTTCAACGCTTATTCACCTCTGCCACTTATTCGATTTCCAGCGCGATCACTGTATCCATATCATCTGGTAGTTCGGCGCCGGTCAAATGAATGAATGCCCCGCTTTCAGTATCCGAATAATGTTCTGCCATCCATGGTGTAGAAACCTTCAGTTCTGAGCCGTCTGCGAGGAGCCTCGCCTTCTTGATTTTCCCCTTAAGCCCCTGGAAATAAATAGGTCCGATGCCTCGATCAAATACATGGGCATATAACATATTCCCGTTCTGTGTATAGCGTCCCCATTCAGGCTTTGGTAGCGAGGAAGCTCCGCAGCCATAAATGCTTTCGCCATTACGCCGCATCCATTCACCAACCGAGGTCAAAATTCGAGTGGACTCCGTTGGAATTTCTCCTCTTGCATCTGGTCCGACATTTAGAAGCATATTGCCATTCTTACTGATGCATTCGACTAAAGCTCGAACGACCTGTTTCGGTGATTTGTAGGCATAATCCTTCGCATGATAGCCCCAATTGTCGTTGAGAGTAATACAGGCCTCMCATGGTACATTTAATCCGTTTTCGTCAACAATCCCGCCGGGAGGAACGATTTGCTCAGGAGAATAGAAGTCTCCGGCGTATACTTCCGGTTCTGACTTTTTAATATCTCCACCAAGCCGATTGTCAATAATAATGTCTGGTTGCAGCGAGCGAATCAGGTTAACCAGCTCCGTTGCCCTCCACTTCTCACCTGTCATATCATCGTAGGAGAAATCGAACCACATGATATCTATTTTTCCATAATTTGTAAGTAATTCTTTCACTTGTGCATGCAAATAATCCACATAACGCTCGAATTGGATGGATCGGTTTGCATAAGCTTCATTGTCTCTCATCGGATGAATGCGATCCCMATAGGCCGGATAATCATCGTGATGCCAATCAATCAGTGAATAATAAAAGCCAACCTTCAATCCTTCATCGCGAAAGGCTTCTACATATTCCTTGATCAAATCTCGCTGCGCAGGTGTGTTCGTCGCTTTATAGTCCGTAAACTCGCTGTCAAATAAACAGAAGCCATCATGATGCTTCGTCGTTAGGACAGCGTATTGCTGTCCCGCCGCTTTCGCTGCCTTAGCCCAAGCCCGCGGGTCATAGCGGTCCGGTCGAAACTCTCGGAAGTACGGTTCGTACGCCTCATTACTCAGTTTCTCGACACTTCGGACCCACTCCCCCCTAGCAGGGATTGCATACAATCCCCAGTGAATAAACATGCCGAACCTTGCTTCCCGGAACCAATCTGTTCGCTCCCAACGCTTGTTCATGTTTTCCCTCCATTTTCGCGAATCGTTTCCTGCCATCACTTTTTATACACTTTATCGTAAGCATCCTGATAGATTTTGATGAATTGATCCATGCCGGAATCTTTAAGACCTTTCACATAAGCATCCCAATCTTTGTCAATGCTTTTGGCTCCCATGATGAACTGCAGCATAGACTGTTTAACGTAATCCGTAATAATCGGCTTCAATTGCTTCACTTGATTAGCCTGATCGTTCGTTAAGAAAATATCCGTCGGAAACTCTTCTTTCGGTTGGTGTCCCTCATACAATTCTTTGGTAGCCTTGTACAGACGGGTTTCCAAACCATCCATCGTATAGATGTCTTGGCTCGCTGCATAGGCAGTTTCTCGATATTCAGAGGAACGAAGTCCTGGTCCCATTTGATTCCAATGGTCGTTCTGCACCTGACCTACACCATAGGTCGTTTCTTTCACCTTGAACTTAGCAGCGGTTCCGCGTGTGTTCTTATCATTCGGATCCGCTTTCACCCAGTTGCGGCCTTCTTCCCCGAAGTTGGACAATGTCGTGCCCTCATCCGAGTAGAGATAATCGGCTAGACGAATTGCGGCTTCCGGATTTTTATTTTTATTCGTCACGGCAAACACCGAGTTTCCAATGCCAATGTAGTGAGCCGCGAACGACGCTCCATCTGGACCCGTAAGTGGCGCAATCGGATCATAGTCTTTGTGGCGCGTTGCCGTTGGCGAGGCATCTGTGAATTCGCCGAACCAGCCTGCAGGAATCGCACCAGCTATCGCAACACCAGGACTATTCCCTTTTTGGGAAAGAGCATCCGATTTCTGAGTAAAGGCTTCCTTATCAATCAAACCTTCCGCATACAGTTTGTTTAAGAATTGCAGACCTTTTTTGAACCCTGGTTGGTCGACTGAGGTTGCCAGCTTGCCGCCGTTCATCATGAAATAATTGTTGTCCGCATTGAAATATACGAACGCATTCATGACGAATGACTCAATATCCGTATGCCAACCCGTTGGTGAGCCCGTGAATGCAATTTCGTCTGCTTTGCCATTCCCATTCGGATCCTTTTCCTTAAATGCTTTTAACATGTTATAGAAATCGTCGGTCGTCTTCGGTGCGCTAAGGCCCAGTTTTTGCAACCATTTCGTATTCACCCACATTTTGGCAGAAAACTGACAGTGGTAGCACTCATTCACGGAAGGTATCGCATAAATGTTGCCGTCCGGCGCTGTAATCGCCTTCTGTAAGTACGGAATATCTGTGAACGCTTTCTTAATATTCGGCGCGTATTGATCAATCAACTTGTTTAATGGGAGAAGGACGCCTTGTTGACCATACAACAGCTGCTCCTCTTTCGTTAAATTACCTTGCATGAAAATATCGGGATAGTCGCCACTTGCTAGCAGTAACTGCTTTTTCTCATTCAATGCCGCTGTTTCTCCCGGCACTAGCTGCCAGTTCAAATGAATATTCGTCTTACCTTCCAAATATTTGGTGAACCAATTCGTATTCAAATCGGCAATATTCGCAGATTGCGGCGCGAAAGCACTCATTGTAATTTTATTTTTGGCAATCGGAAAGCCAGTTGCATTAACGCCTTTTCCGCCATCGGAGCTTGCAGCCCCTGTTGGACTAGCGCTACCTTGTGGATCATCATTGGACGTGCAGCCCACTACAGGCAACGTTATAAATAAAATCAGGACCGCCGATAACCAAGTTTTTCTGGTTCCTTTATTTACCATGCGTAAACCCTCCTTGTTATTCATAGCTATTCAATTTCCATGTGGACACAGCCTTAACAAGCTTCCGGGCATCCCTCCCCTCATTGTGTACCTAGTTTCAACCTTTCAGTGAACCAATCAAAAGCCCTTTCACAAAATGCCTTTGTACAAACGGATATAACATGAGAACAGGGGCGCTCGCCACGACGATCAGTGAATATTTAAGAAGTTCTTTTAACCCTTGCCGATCCGCAAGTTCTTTGACATCCTTAATCATCGTTGGATCAATAGAGTTCAAGATCAGTATATTTCGTAAAATAAGCTGCAACGGATACAATTTAGCCGATTTCAAGAAAATCAACGCTTCAAAATAAGAGTTCCAATAGCCAATGGCATACATTAGCACGAGAACGGCAATGATCGGTTTGGACAACGGGATGACAATGCGGAGTAGAAACTTAAAATCGCTGCATCCATCTAAATGTGCGGCCTCCGTTAATTCCGAAGGAATTGAGGTTTGAAAAAACGTCCTTGCAAGAATAACCTGCCATACCGAAATGGCACCTGGAATAATCATTGCCCATCTCGTGTCGAGCAACCCCATTCCTTTAACAGTTAAATAATAGGGAATCAAGCCCCCGTTGAACAGCATTGTAAAAATAAACAGTGCGGTGATGACGTTGCGTCCATAAAAATTTTTGCGCGAAAGCGGGTAAGCCGCTGTTATCGTCAACGTCACGCTAAGCAGTGTCCCAAAGAATAGATAGAACAAAGAATTCCCATAGCCCGTCAGGATTTGCGGATTCTGAAATACGGCTTTGTACCCTCGAAGGGTTGGCTCAACAGGGAACAACCACACCTTGCCTGAGATCACAGCTGACGAGGAGCTGAATGATGAACTAACGATATAAATGAGCGGGTAGGCCACAATGATTAAGCAAATAATCAGAAACACATAGACAAAGAACAAATACATTCTGTCGACACTATTTTCAAGAATGCGTGTAGGTGCCTTACTCGCTTTGAGCAGCACGGTTTGCTCGGAATTCACCATCTCATTTACCTCCTACCACAAGCTTGTCTCCGAATTTTTCCTTGCCACATAGTTGACCACAATGAGCAGTAATAAATTGACAACCGAATTAAAAAGTCCAACAGCTGCAGAGAAACTGAAGTTCGCTCCGACCAAGCCCATTTTGTAAACATACGTAGATATGACCTCCGACGCTCCAACATTAATCGCATTTTGCATCAGGTACACCTTTTCGAATCCAACGTTCATAATTTGACCAGCATTCAGAATAAGTAAGATAACCGCCGTCGGCATGAGGCTCGGCAAGTCGATATTTATCATCCGTTGAAACCGTGATGCACCGTCTACTTTCGCCGCCTCATACAAATGAGGGTCTACCCCTGCCAGAGCGGCAATGTAAATGACCGAGGCATAACCTGTAAACTGCCAGACATCGGAAAGTACATAAACAGTTTTGAAATAAGCCGGCTTAGACATGATATTTTCCGCTGGAAATCCAAACTTATCCGCTAAGAGGTGAACGAAGCCAAGTTGTGGAGAAAGGAACAGCATAATGATCGAAACCATGATAACCGTAGAAATGAAGTAAGGCGCGAAGGTGACTAGTTGTACGGTTCTTTTAAAAATGCCATTTTTCAGTTCATTCAACGCCAAAGCAAGTATGATTGGTGCCGGAAAGCCGACAAGGAGAGAGTAAAGGCTGAGCAGCGCTGTATTTTTGATCACCCTCCAAAAAATGGGCAGATGGAAAAAGTCCACAAAATGCTTGAAACCGATCCAATCACTTCCCCATATTCCTTTCGTGACCATAAAGTTTTTAAACGCGATTTGTACGCCGACCATCGGTATGTATTTAAAAATGATCAAATAAACAAGTGACGGCAGAATAATCAGATAGAGTTGCCAGTTTTTCTTTACCATTTTAAGTGCTATACTCATGGTACTCCTCCTCGATGCAATGACGATTCACTTTGTATTAAGCGCTTACAAATCCAATAATAACGGAGTACAGCTCATAATTATAGTGATCATTTTTAAGCAGGTAGTGTCCGTTTATAAGGTGGTGTGCTCCGTGAAACTGAAGCCTGCTTTCAGTTATCAGAATTTGTCGATTGTTAAAAAAATGGCAATAGGCTACATCTTTATCATCTTCATTCCGATTATTTCATTCGGCCTGTTTCTTTATAATCAGAACTACAATAGCTTTCTCGAAGAATATGCGCAAGGCAGACAAAAAATTGTGAATCAAGTTCTTAATAACGTCAATTTAAGTACGGTACAGATCGAATCTGCGTATCAGTTATTCCAAAACAATTCGAACACGATTGCCTATTTAAGTGGGAACTACCGGAGCGATTTTGAGCAAGTTTCCAATTTTTTGACCTATATCAGACCCTTGTTTTCGTATATTTTGTCATCTAATCAAATGATTGATGGAATGACCATCTACATGGAGCAGCAAAACGGTATGATTTTCAGACCCGAAATGGCAAGGATGGACGAGTTCAAGTTGGACGAGAGCATTAAGAAGCTTCCGCTAGGTATCGGTAAATGGATAACGTTTACGAATGGCTCCAATCCAGACATCAATCTTCATTATTTTCATAAAATTGGAAATCGGAATTTTGAGCAAGATATCGGACTTCTCGATATCAAGGTAACTTCTAATTTCATAAAACCTTTATTGGAATCGCTTAATTTAAACAGCAAAAGTAATTTTTATGTACTTGATCAAGATAATAAGGTCATTTCCCATATTCAAAAAATTCCCTTATCCAAAGATTCAGAGATGTCCTTATTGAACCAAGCCTTTCAACTTAATGCCAAATACGCGTATCACACGTTTAATGGTAATAAAATGCTGATTGAATCCTTTTATTCTGACAGCTTGAAACTGCAGTTTGTGATGATGGAGCAAGTAGACACCGTCTTTATTGGGATCAAAAAAAACAAGTATATTCTCGTAGTGATTGTCGCTCTCCTGTTACTACTTCTCTCCGGCATCTACTATCTGATCGCCAGTTCGATAACGAAACGCATTCTGAAGCTTTCCAAGCATATGCGGCAAGTTGACGAAAACCATTTCCCTATCTATCGCGGGGAAATTAATAAAGACGAAGTCGGACATCTGACTTCCTCTTATAATGCGATGATCAGGCGCATGGATGAGTTGGTTAATACC
This sequence comes from Paenibacillus sp. 01T442, assembly GCF_056398345.1. Lineage (NCBI taxonomy): Bacteria > Bacillati > Bacillota > Bacilli > Caryophanales > Paenibacillaceae > Paenibacillus > Paenibacillus sp. 01T442. The sequence goes on along the minus strand of NZ_JBFTPF010000038.1, from coordinate 42,054 downwards.
GTCCATCGTTCGGAAATGCTGCGAAAGGAATCGGCCTATCTCATGATGCAGGCACAAATCAAGCCTCATTTTCTATACAATACACTCGAATCGATTCGCATGATCGCAGAAGCCAACGATGACCCCGAAGCAGCTGAGATGTCTTATACACTAGGTAAGCTTTTCCGCTACAGTCTATCTGGAACGAAAAATGAGACTTCGCTCCGAGAAGAAGTGGACAATGTCAAAGACTATATTAAAATTCAACAAATTAGATTAGCTGACCGTCTGAAAGTGACGTTTGAGATCGACGCGGCTATCGATAACTTCCAATGTCCCCACTATATGCTGCAGCCGATCATTGAAAATAGTATTGTTCACGGGATTGCGAATGTAAGAAAACAAGGATCACTTTCGATCCGGATTTGGGAAGATTCTGCGTTCATGTTCATTAGCGTTGTTGATACGGGTATTGGGATTGAGGAAGAACGGCTTGTACTCCTCCAAGGCGTGTTAAACGGCACCATGGATGTCCATCGTTTGCAGAAAAGTGGCGGAGGTCTCGGGATTATGAATGTAAACGAACGAGTGAAAATGTTTTTTGGCGAACGTTCCGGTATTCAACTGGAGAGTAAGTTTCATGAAGGGACGACATGTATACTCAAGTTAGCTAAGGGGGCAACACCATGAAGCTGATGGTAGTCGATGATGAACCTATCATCTTAAATGGTATTATCCGTATGATTGAGAAAGCGCATACACCTTTTATCGAGATCATCGGCGCTGCTGACGGCATTGATGCCATGCATAAACTAGCGACTTTTCAACCTGATTTGATCCTTACAGATATTCATATGCCTGAAATGGATGGACTCACTCTGATAAAGGAAATACAATCTTTGAACCTTTGCAGCCGGTTTGTTATCTTAACTGGCTATGACGATTTTGCTTATGCCAGACAAGCACTTCGCTACCAAGTCATCGACTATTTGTTGAAACCGATTAACAAGGAAGAACTCATCAACGTTCTAGATCGAATCGGGAGTAGCATTCAGGATGAACAAAAGCAGATCAGCGAGTATGACCTACTTCTGCTCAAAGAACATATCCTATTCGATACGCAGTTTGATGATTTGCCGTTTAAACCTGAACAGTTGCAATCCCTGTTTCCCCATCCTTATACGACGATAATCGTGATCCAAACAATCAATCATATACCGCTTTTGACAACCGAAAGCCTCTCAGGTATGGGTACAGCACATATTTTCCAGAAATTGTACACATTCCAATCTCGCTTCTTGCAGCAAATTATCATAATTACGAATAGTGTGCATGTCCCAACAAATGAAGATTTACAGCTTGCATGTGGCGAGTTGTTCGGTACCGAGAGAAAGCAAGGCAGCGGAATTTGCATTGGGGTTAGCATACGGAAGAATGATAATGAGCGTATACGTGATCTGTATATTGAGGCTATGGCTGCGATGTTATTCAATCGATATTTTTCCTCGAGCACCATAACCATCTATAAACCGGAGTCGGAATACATACACCAAAACTTTGATAAACTTGTACAATACATTGAACGTTCAATTGACGAACAGCTTTCAATAGAGCAGATCGAGAAGGATGTACAATCCATACTTCCTCATTTCCCAGGCAATACAGTAAGTACTAACAAGCTTCGCAAGCAGATTCTTATCTGTATTAGTGTTTACTTGCAAAGTGTTGGCCTAACACCTGAAGCCATCTGGGGTGAACATGCAGCATCTATGCTTTTTTCTTCGAACAACACGTCACATGCAGATATCCATATCTCGGAGATCATTGCGCAGCTCATTCAATATATTCGCACCTCCAACCACCACCAGCCGAACATTCATACAATTGATAAAATCGTCGCTTTCGTGGAACAAAATTACAAGATGGATTTATCGCTCGATGCGGTTGCCGATCATGTGCAAATGCACCCTAATTACATCAGTATGTTGTTCCGGAAAGAGATGGGACTGACCTTCCTTCACTACTTGCATACCTTTCGACTTACCAAAGCGAAACAAATTATGCAAGATAATCCAGAATTGCCGATCAACACGATTGCAGAGCAAGTTGGTTACGAAAATCCACGGCATTTTTTCAAAGTATTTAAAAAATTCGAGAACATTACGCCTGGACAATTCAGGCTTGAAAATCCCTCTTTTTGAAGTTCCATACAACGAAAAAAGCCAGAAACTCTAAGGTTACTGGCTTTTAACGTGAAACTAGGAATCCAATTCCTCATAATCAAAGAAGTCAAAGTCTGCATGCAGTAGAGTACCACGTAAATCCTGTGCGCAAAGCCCAACGAAAGCGCCAGTAAAAGATAATTTACGCTGGTAGCTGTCAGCAAGATTGCCGGCGTACAACGTCGGACCAATAGGTTGCCACGACTGACCGTCTAAACGATAAGAGAATTGAATCTTATCAAAATTCATCGCTGCTTTGAGATAAACGTGCTCCCCTTGAGGAATCGGCACATAAGCATCCAGTTCATCATATTGACCCTGATCGCTTACGATAATTGCCAAATGTTTGCCAAACTGTTCATCATGGGAAATGCGCAAATAGTAATGATCGGATTCATCATAATAAAGAACCAGACCCGCCATTTGTGTAAAAGCTTCAGGCTCATACGCTACGCATGTCACCATTTCACATTGGAAGCTTTGAATTCTTCTTGCCACGAGGCTTTGGTTATGCAAGGAGGTTAGCGACTCTCTTCCCTTCAGTCGTAAGAAGCCCGGGCGCTCCGTTAAGCTTAGCCATGACTCGTCAGCCGGGACGCGCAATGTGTGCCAATGCACACTGAGCTTCGTTGCGTCAAAATCATCGCGAATCGGGTCCGATGCAAACGGATGCGGCGTAAGCTCTGTCTCAGGAATATGCAGCTGTGGCTGCTTTMCGCCTGCGGCCAGCCGAAGCCATCCATCTGGCGTCCACGCGACTTTTTGCAACGACGTTTCTCGCCCTAATGGACTGAGCTTGTTGCCGTCTTGAAGAGGACGCGAACAAATGAATACCATGTACCAGTCACCCAACTGCGTTTCCACCAAAGAACCGTGACCCGCATTCTGTAATGGATGCTCGGGGGTATTCATTGTAGTAATAATCGGGTAGTCCGGATCAACTTCATAAGGACCGTCTATGGAAGTCGCTCGCATGAGAGTTGCGGCGTGCATCGGCCCCGTTCCCCCTTCAGCCACTAGCAAATAGTAGTAGCCATCCTTTATGTACACCATCGGCCCTTCCGTAACACCCAAATCTGTCCCTTGAGTAATCAGCTTAATCTCGCCAATCAGTTTGCCTTCAGCCGGACAGAATTCCTGCATGATGATACCGGCGAATCTACTTTTGTTTTTACGAAAATCCCATTGCATATTAAACAGATACTTGCGACCATCCGTGTCGTGGAACAAAAAGTGATCGAAACCGCTGGAGTTCAGATAGATCGGTTCAGACCAAGGTCCTTCAATCGAGGGTGCCGTCACGATATAATTGTGCAGATCTTTATAAACGCCTTTTCGACCAACCACATTCGTAAAGCACAAGTAAAACGTACCCTCGTAGTAGCTTAAGGAAGGTGCCCAAATACCACCCGAACTTGGCACCCCGCGCAGATCAAGCTGGCTCACCCGATCCAACGGGCGCGTTAAGGGTCTCCAGTTCATCAAATCTTTGGAATGATGAATGAGAACGCCAGGGAACCATTCAAACGTAGATGTGGCGATATAGTAATCATCCTCAACCCGAATGATCGATGCATCCGGATTGAAGCCGCGTAGAATCGGATTTTGAATCATGCGATAGTACTCCCTTCATTTTAACACTTTACCAGAGATACAAATCGTTCCCTTTAAGCTTGAAAATCGCTTCCATGAAATAGTAATCCCCATAAATAATTGCGTGATGATGGTTTGCCGTATGATAGGAACCTGAACCGTATTGAACAAGACTATCACTACCCTTTGTCCAATCGATTCGTGGATCTAGGGATTTAAGCAGCTTCAACGCAGCCCCCAGATACAGATCCTTTTCGTGCTCACCCACTACTTTAGCAATTTCGAGTAGACCGCACGCCGCAATAGCCGCAGCTGTATCATCTTCACGCTTCGGTTCTTTCGGCTGACGGAAATCAACCGGAATCACACCATCAGCAGGAATGTTTGCGATAAAATAGTTCGCAATCCGTTTCGCGGTTTGCAGATATTCATCCTTTTGCGTATGAATATAGCTCATCATATATCCATACAGTGCCCAAGTTTGTCCTCTTGTCCAAGAGGAACCTTCCTCATATCCTTGACCGCCATACGTCCTTACCACTCCGCCTTCAAAAGGATCGAATTCCACGATATGATTCACAGAACCATCCGGGCGAACGAATGCTGTCATCCCCGTATCGGCATGCTTCATCGCGATTTGCTTAAACCGTGGATCACCTGTTTCTTCTGAAGCCCAGTACAACAACGGAATATTGAACATGCAGTCGATAATGGCCCAACCTCTTGTATCGGAGCCCTCTAAATCATTCCAAGCGCGGATGAAACCGCCTGCCAAATTAAAACGACCTGCAAGAAGATTAGCTGCGTGCAGCGCTCTTTTGCGCGATTCTTGATTCTGCGTCACTTTATAGTTCGCAACACTGGTTGGCAGCCACATGAATCCAACATCATGATGCAAGCCATAAAATTCATCAAAACAACGATCTAATTCTTTTTCGGAAAATTCCGCGATTTCTTTATATTTCTCGTTACCGGTTTCATGATACATCAACCACATCATGCCGCCCCAGAAACCATTCGTCCACCAATTAATCTCATCCGTGACAGTGCCTGTTGGATTATCTACAATACGATTATCATGTGTTCCATTAATGGTTGTGAACGGAATTTTGAGTCTGGACTTCTCGCTGACCCAGCCCATTTTTGTTGTAATTTTATCAATGACTTCGTTCAACCATGCTTGATCTTGGCCTGTAAACATGTGTTTCTGCCCACTTTCCTTCATTTAATATCAACCCTTTGTCGCTCCTGCTGCGACTCCTTTGATGAAATACTTTTGCAAGGCGATAAATGCAATTAGAACAGGCACGATCGACATGGCCGTACCCGCAAATACCATATCCCACCGGGAAGCATACTCACCTACAAAACCAAATATCTCAACAATCATGGTTTTGGGCTTATCCGATGGAAGAACTAGACTTGGCATTAAGAAATCATTCCAAATACCGAGCCCTTGAAGCACTACCATACTAGCTGTACATGGTCCTAACAGAGGGAATACAATGCGCCAAAATATCCCGTATTTGGAACAGCCGTCGATCTCTGCTGCTTCTTCAATCTCACGAGGAATTCCTTTTAAGAAACTGGTGTATAACAGACATCCGAAACCAACTGAACCAGATATATAGATGAGAATAGGGGACCCCATACTTCCATATAGACCTAGTAATTTCATCTCCTTAAACAAAGGAATCATGTACACTTGGAAAGGAATCATCATACCCGCTAAAAAGTAAACATAAACAAGATAAGTCCACATCTTATTCGCTCTCTCGATCGCATATGCTGCCATTGGGATGATACCAATCATCCCGATTATGGAAAAAAAAGTTAATAGAATACTATTCAACATGGCACGAGGAAAATCAGTCTTTGTTAATAAATACTTAAAGCTCTCTACGTAGATGCTGGTTGGAAATGCGATCGCGTCCCGCAATATCTCGCCATTGCTTTTGAACGCTGAGATCAGTGTAAAATAAATAGGAAAAAAGAAAATGACTGCGATGATGAACGTTACTGCAAAGAGGAGCACATCTAAGCCTTTTATTTTTTTGTCTGCTTGCATGTTACATCTGAACCTCCCTATTGCGAAGTACTTTAATTTGAATAACCGATACAATAAGGATCAGTATGAATAGAACAAGTGAAAGTGCCGTTCCGTAACCCTGTCTCAGTTCACCAAAGCCTACTTTATAAATGATGTAAGTCAATGTCTCTGTCGAGAATCCAGGACCACCATCGGTCATAACGGCAATTTGATCAAATATTTTCAAAGATCCAATCATCGATAACATCATACAAACCGTAAAGGCACCTGCAAGAAGTGGGAACGTGATATGTCTAAATTGCTGCCAGCGGTTTGCACCATCAATGCCTGCCGCTTCCGTTAACTCAGACGGGATCCCTTGCAGACCAGCTAAATAGATGATCATATAGTAGCCAGATGCCTTCCAAATCGTAAATATGATGATAGAAATGAGTGCATAATCTGGATTTCCAAGCCAATCAAGCTTTAGAGATGATAATTTTAACTTATCAAGAATTTGTGTAAGCACACCGAAGTTATAATTCAAAATAATGGTCCAAACGAAGCCCAACACGATACCACTAAGCAAAACTGGTAAATAGAACACGCTTCTAAATAGGTTTCGAAACCATTTCACTTGATCAACCAGCATGGCAAGTGCTAAAGCAACGACATTCTCTAAAACGACTAATACGAGGGAAAGAATGAGCGTATTTTTGAGCGCGTTATGTACGCGATCACTATGCCACATTTCCACAAAATTATCGAAACCGATGTAGCGGATCTCATTACTTATGCCATCCCAAGAGGTAAAACTTAAATACAAACTGCCGAAAGTAGGTACAATAACGAACATCGTGTATAAAATAAAAGCTGGTAACAAAAATAGTACCGTATAGGAAAGCCACGACTTCTTTTTCTTTACTTGTTGTATGGTGGTTGCCATTCTCTCACGCTCCGTTCGACTTAGAGAAGGAGAACCTCCGCTGTGGGCAGAGGTTCCTCCAACTGAAGCCGAGTTTTATTTTTTCATTGCTTTAATCGCAGCATCCCATTCCGCATCCGCTTTTTTCATATAATCTACGCTAAAGTCACCTTTAACTAACCAGTCTTGCGCCAGTTTGTAGAACCAGTTACGCCAAGTTGGCGGCATTTGGTCTTCACCCCAGAAACTATTAATTTGTAGCGTTTTAACGACTTTCGGATCTGCCATCATCGTAAGAACTTCTTGAAGCTGAGGACTTGCATCATACGTAATTTTCTCTTTGGTAGATGGAATTGCACTTGCAATTTTCAAATAGTTTGCATATTGATTTTTGCTGAAGAAGAATTTGATATACTCACTGATTGCAGCCGTTTTGTCAGGATCCTTGATGGCATTCGCTGAGAATGACCAACCGGAAGGCTGTGCAAGTCCGACAACATTAACGACACCTTTTTGATCAGGAACTGGGTACCAGCCGAAATCAAACTTCGGATCTGCTTGAGCGATCGTCGGGAACATCCAAGGTCCGGAATAAAGACTTGCTGCTTTACCCGTTACGAGCATCGATGCAGTTTGGTTATCTGCCGTACTCATAAATCCTTTGTCTACATAGCCCTTAGTGAAAAGTTCCGTAAACAATGTCATTGCTTTCATCGGACCTTCGTCTGTAAAGCTTGCTTTTCCTTGTGAACGCTTGGAATTCCAGTGAGGATCTTGCGCGAGCATTTCGTCCATAAAGAATTTATTGATCCAGAAGCCCCAGTGGAAAATATCTTTACCGCCAACAACGATTGGTGAAATACCTTTCGCTTTCAGCTTCTCTTGTGCGGCAATAAAATCAGCATACGTTTTTGGCTCTTCGGTGATACCCGCATCCGCATAAGCTTTTTTGCTATAAATAATACCTTGTGGCGCAGGCAAAGAAATCGGTGCATTGTAAACTTTGCCGTTTACTTGAGGTACAGTGTCGAACAAGCTTTGCAAATCTTTAGGTAATTCGGCAATTTTACCGCTATCTGCGAACAATTGGGTATCACGCATTTCAATTAAATCCGGGAACTCCCCAACAGCATCCTTCGTTTTGATGAAATCTAAATACGAAGCCGTTGTCGTCTCACTTAAATCTTTAATTTTGATATGAGGATTAGCTTTGGTAAACGCCGAAATGGAATCGGCAACCGCTTGTTTCGTTGCTGGATCGCCAGTCGCATAAATGACACTGAATGTAACATCCTTCTTCGGAGCCGCAGTTGCTGCTGCTGTGCCGGCCGGTGCTGCGCTTGATGTTGACGTTGTGGAATCATTGTTATTGCCGCAGCCTGCCACAATGAGTGCTAAAGCTGTCGATCCTAAGAGTACTTTGGAAAATGTTTTAACCATGTTGAAAGTAACCTCCCTTTAGTATGTAGCTTCTTGTGAACAACGCCAGCTTTGTTTGTACTTTCGACGCATCAGGTGTTGTTCTGTTCCTTGATTTAAGACTAACATACGCCCAAATCGTTTAGAATGAAGTTTTTTAAGCTCGTTATGCATGAATTTAAGAAGGTGACAATGAATGCTAGTGCTTTTATCTATATGGAAAAGCAGCTTCCACCCATGCTTCGAATCGAAGCATGAGTGGAAGCTGCCTACAGGAATAACAGAAATTACGACAATTCATCCTTTGATTTGGMTCTTGTATTCATGGGGCAGCTTGCCATAACTTTTCTTGAACATATCGCTGAATTGCCGTGGATTTTGATAACCAACCTTCTCAGCAATTTCGTAAACGAGCAGATCCGTTTGCAAAAGCAGCCTAACCGCATTCTTCATTCGGATGTTCGTAACGTACTGCTTAAAATTCTCTTGCATGTGCTTCTTAAAGAAACTGCTAAAATAATACGGATTCATAAACACTTGGGAAGCTATGCTTTCTAGTGTTATATTTTCGCTATAGTGCTCCTCAATATATTCCTTAACAATCTTCATCTGCTGCGCTTCGCGGCTGCCACCTGCGGTGCTTACTTGTTCCAGTATGTCCAAAATACGAACCGTTATAAAATCAGTAAGATCATGAAAACGGTAAAATTGATGCATCTGCTGTTGCCAGTCATTCCGTTGCTCCGGCGAAACCTGAAGGTCAATCCCAACAGCCGACATCTCCTCCATTAAATCTGTCAATAAGGCATATACGATTAATACCGCCGATTCTTTGCGACCATTCGCATTGGTTGCTGCCTGCTCAAAGAAACTGCCCAAAAGCTCATGTACCTGCTGCTTTTCCTTGGCAATGACCGCTTTAATTACAGCCTGCTTGGCACTTGCCAAGTGCTCCTCTGAGCCAACACGCCGTTCATTCACTGACCAGGATAGAATCATCCCTTGCTTTTCAAAATAGCTGTAGTTCATCGTCTCAAGGGCTGACAGATAGGATTGCCTCATGTCACGAAGGCTGTTAACCGGCAAACCGATACAGATTGTCACATAAACTTTAAGATAAAATAAAATCTTATCCCGCATTTCGTTAGCTAGCCGCTGCAAATCATCCTCTACCTGCATGTGGTTCACAATGACGCATAAATTCTCGCCTTTTCGAATGACGAGACCACTGCCATAATGTTGGATCATCTCATCCACCAGATTGGATACCGCAAACATTAATAAACGCTTCTCATGCTCTCCCCATCTGCCATCTTGTAACTGAACATGAGCTAGCTCCACATACAGGACGCTGAAACAAAGGCCACTAAACTGCGCATTCAAAGCTTGAAGTTTACGCTCCGCTTCCTCCCACCGGATATCCCCTTGCGTAAGCCTGTCGAACAGCTCCTCGAGCTGCGTCTTCTTATCTTTTTGTTCATAAACGGCCAGCTTACCTTTGGAGGATTGATCTTCATCTGCTTCCTGCAACTGCATCATTGCTTTGCCAACTGCCTCGAGCAACAGGCTCTTCTCAATCGGTTTTACCAAGTAATCGACTGCACCGAAGGCTAAAGCATCCTTAGCATAGGAGAACTCTTGATAGGCGCTGATGAAAATAATTTTGGTCCGCAGCTGCCGCCTTTGCACTTCCTTTATGACATCAATTCCTGTGCCATCTGGCATGCTAATGTCCGTGATGACAAGTTCAGGCTGCTTGAGTTCAATCTGTTCCATCAAACTTCTGCCTGTCATCGCTTCACCTACGATTGCAATGCCGAGCTCTTCCCACGGGATGAGCTTTTTTAACCCTTTGATAATAATCGGTTCATCATCAGCTAGAATGGCGTTCAACACGGACGCTCACCTCTTTCGTTAAAGGAATGACAAGACGGACGGTAGTCCCAATATGTTGGCTGCTATTGATCTCTACGCCAAAACCTTGCCCATACAATGCAATAATGCGTTCATGGACATTAATGAGCCCAATGCTACTTCCCGTATCCAGCGAACTGCCATTAGCCAACTTTTTACGAACAATTTCTAACGTATCCTCGCTCATCCCTACTCCGTCGTCATCTACAGTGACACTAAGCAGGTTATCTGGCAGCTTCTCAATCGAAATACGGATCGTGCCTTTCCCTGATCTGGGCATAATGCCATGATAAATAGCGTTTTCAACAATCGGTTGCAGAGATAGCTTCGGAATCGCACAGTCCATCAAGTCMGAATCGAAGCGGAAGTCAAGTCCTAGCCTATGCTCGCCGTACCTGATGACCATCAAGTGAAAGTATTGCTCCAGGTTTGCTTTCTCAGCCCGGATTGTAACCGTTTCCTCACCGTAATCGAGTACATACTTAAGCTGATGTGATAACGACAAAATCATATCGCCCACCTCATTTGCATCTTCGGCAACAGCGCTCATCCGAATCACTTCCAGCGTATTATACAAATAATGCGGTCTGATTTGGCTTTTCAACGCGTTCAGCTCCGCTTGCTTCTGTTTAATCTGTGCAACATACACAACGTCAATGTATTCCTTCAGCCGCCATACCATCTTATTAAAGCCATGGGATAGGAGCCCTAGCTCATCCTCTGTCTTAACGGTCACCTGCGTATCGAAATTACCGGACTCCACTTTCGCCATTTCTCGCGTAATACTGCGAATCGGGTTAGAGAAGCGATTAGAGAACCAGACTGCGACCACAATCAAAGAAACCATACATAAGCCGATGACGATCGTAATCGTCTGAATGAGCTGCTCTACTTTGAGAAACAGTTCTTTTTTATAAAACTCACCAATAATTTGGATACTATTCTCAGCTGTTTCCTGTTGTAGATGCAAGAAATCATCCGAAGCATTCGCCTGAAATACAGTACCGATGTGCTCCTTTTTATTGCTATATAGGATAATCCCCTGTTTATCAACCACATAAACGGTATCCCGATTATTCAGAACCATCTGCTGGAAAATTTCATTAAATACGCCTAGCCCTACGTCCATGTAAAAGGTCCCGACAATTTCGCCTTCAACCTTAGATGACCCCAAGACGTCAGTGAGATTGCGACCAAACGTCATGACTTGATCCGTTGCCCCAATATAATAATCCTGCTTATGCGTCGGAAAAAAGCCAAGACCATTACGATTGACCTGCATCTGCTCTTTCCAATCAACCCTTGGGTATTGATATTGGTAATCTAGAGCCACGTTTTTCTTCGTCAAACTTTGAAAAGTCCCGTCCGGCTGAACAAAAAAGACATTTTGCAAGTTACGTTCAGTATATAAAATCGTTTGCAAAAAATCGTTGATCGTCGTCGTTAATCGGTAATCTTTTTCCTTATTTTGTGCTGCAATCGCTTGTCCCAATTGCCCGTACTGCCCACCAACCCCGTAAGAGTACATGAGTTTGGAAATACTGTTGTATTTAACAAACATATCATCTACATTTCGGCTCGCAAACAGCAGCATTTGCTCATAATTGTTCGTCGCATAACGCTCCATAAAGCCGCTGAACGTCTGCAGTGAAATATAACTGAGAATGAGCAGTGGGATGAGACCTACTGAGATGAAAGAGAGTGTGAATTTGGCAAAAATGCTTTTGTGCAGCCGGAAAGGGTTCGATGCCATCAGAGAGCGCCTCATTCTTTCGATTTAGAATAAGTCTATTTTAACAGAAATCTCACGCGATACTACCGTTGTAATTTAATGTGGAAGTGCGCTTTTTTAAGACATATATGAAAAACGCCACCCTTGTGGGTAGCGCTGCGCTGTCGGACGAACCTGTTATTCAACCATGACACTTTAAAACAGTCGATCCCCAGCATGAACATCCGTACTAGAGATAGATGCACTCTTCCTGACCTTAAGTTGTTTCATGCGCTTCTTGGCATAGCATCAACAAGGCAATTCCTTGTCCCCATGGCATGATAGACTGACGGGGAATAGCATTATACGCCAGAATACTTTTTTGAATGCCCGTTCCTGCCGAAACATCCTGCACCGTACCCTCTTCCGAAATATGCCGAAGTACAGCCTTATACCCTTTCTCCGCGCAGTGTAAGTATTTTTTATCCAAATAGCCCATACGCACGCTTTTATTAATTCCATATACAAAGCCCGCCGTCGCAGAGGTTTCCTCATAGGAGGAGGCGTCATTGAGAATGGTAGGCCACATGCCATTGTCATTTTGAACAGCCGCCAGTCCCTCGACCTGTAGGTGGATTCTTTCAAAAAACCATTCTTTTTCCTTTTCATAACCACGCAAGGTTGTGAATATTTCCGGTATGCTGATCGTTACCCAGCTGTTTCCTCTTGCCCAGAGACAGCCGCTGAGATGATAATTACCCGACAGACAGTATCCATGGTAAAGCAGCCCATTTTCCCTGGTTTGAAGGGCTTCGATATGAAGCCTTGCCTGCAGCAGTCCTTCCTCGATATAAGCTGCTTTATTCAGGATCTGTCCCAATTCCGTTAAGAACACTCCGGCCATAAATACGGTATCTACCCACATCTCTCCGGCAAACTTATCGTTAATAACCGTATGCTCAAGAGCTCCATTAGATAAACGTGGAGCTTCCTTCATGAGCCAACTGGCAAATTTTTCGGCAAAATCAAGATAATGAAGTTCTTCCGTTTCTCGATAGAGCAGCAAAACCGAGAGCAGCGGTGCGGTAGTATTGATGTTATACGAAATCTTCTGGCTGTTCGCCATGTTAGAGTCGATAAACGTTTTGATAAAGTTATAAATCTCCTGGCTTCCGGTTGTCTCATACACTTTCCGCAATCCGTATAAAGCGACACCTGCTCCCCAGTCCCAATCGCCTTTCTTGTCTACATTAAAATCCATCCCCATGGTTGTTCGTGCTACTTTTTCCAGAATTCCATTCACTTTTCACACCCCCGTTTACTCTTGCCTTACTGTTATCTGATTAAAATCGTAGGTTACCTTTTTTCGGTTAGACTTTACTTCAACAATTCCACTGTTAAAAGCTGAAAACATATAGGGCCCGTTATAGGTAGGATAAGGAAAGATCACCTTTTCTCCATTTATGGTTCGCTTAGATTTGTCCATCGATAGTTCCCCCTCCGAGGAGGAATGGTACGATAACTGCATATTTACAGGGTCAAATGCAACACGGTTCTGTAAAATCGTCCTGCGAAACGTTGCAAAATCCGGGAAGTTCATGTTATCTCCCACTTCGCAAATGACCGCATTGCACCTACCCTTACTTCTAATTTCCCTTCTGGCAAAGTCTCCATCTTCTGTCCAGTTATACCCATTATGGATAAATAAAGAGATATAAACCCAGGACTTTCTTAGAAAAAGGTAATTCCCCTCTTCCTTCACCTCATCGAAGGCATCCCTCGGAACATGGACATGAATCCAATGCAGCGCTTGCTCCTGAGKGATCTGATACATTGCCATCACCACATTTTTTTCGCCAAAAAAGTGCCCGCAACCACAACCCAAATCTCCCGTCCAGTAGCCATGCTCGCTTCCCTCCGTGCCATGATGCCCAGGATGATGACTGAATATTTTCAAATTGGTCTCCTCCACAAGGCTCAGATCCCATTGGTGCTGCTGATGATGGGCATACCAACCCGCTTCACTACCTAGACGGTATGAATCTTGGAAATTCACAGCTCCCATGATATACCGGGGCGTGTAATAGGTATATTTATTGATGCTTCCCTCCTCCTGCGGCAGCTTTTTGTGAGGAGTTTCAAAAGTTATGCAGTGTAAATGCTTGCTTTCCTCGTGAACATAGGGCTGCGTTCTCCCTAGTGCAATCTCGTAAATCTGTTGATGGGGCTGATAGCCCGAACAAATGGCAGCAATGAGACAGGGACCCTGGATCTCCTCCCTATAGCCATGCCCGAAATACAGATAGTAGAGAGGAAAGGTACCGCTTCGGGCATGATCCAACGCAACAGGAGCATAGATGCGGCCATGGGCCCCTCCGTACATACCGTCGAGGCTATCGCATACCATGTCCAGCATTAGCAAATCCAGCATCATCTCTGCAAGTTTAACCAGTTCCGAATCGCAAGCAAAATCATAGAGACACAGCAGACACTCCACGACCTCTGGTAGATAGCTGGAGGAATCAAACTCTGCCCAGCCCCGCTTGGCGCGAAAAACAAGGTATTCCCGGAGAATGTTTCCTTCCTCCTCCAGAAGCTCCTTTCCTTTCTTTCCATACGCCTTAAAGCACTCTTTCGGATATTTCTGTGCAGCCAGATACCGGGAAGTATGAAAAAGCAACATATGATTCTCTGACTTGTACTTGCTTTCAAAACCATGATTCAGATAAAAATTTCGTATGGAGTTGGTAGTCAACTCCTGCAAAAGTCCAATTGGTTCAAACTGGTAAAGGGCACGTATCAGCTTTATGGCCGTAAAATCCGATTCTCCTTGCGGATCGCGGCCATAAGGATGGGGATGCTCAAACCACTCAGATGATCTCACCAAACTCTGATTACTTTCCTCCATATACATGGCTTTACTCAGGTTCGCAACGGCCATACCTCCATATAGATCCTTGGACAAATCCCTCTGAATTTGCTTATCGAGCAAATAGGAGCTTCTTTCTTCAAGGCTAACTATCGCATTCCTTGCCAGAAACTCCGCATCGTCGGACAATCTAATGAAATCCATTTCCATCTCACCTTATTATTTTTTAGCTAGGAACTGGTAAATGTCCTTAGTAAAGAAAGCATTCTTTTTATTCTGCTCATACCACTTCGCGTACCAATCGAAAGTCTGATTTTGTCCAATCTTCTGCTTCAAACTCTTAAGATCATTCATCGCTTGATCAACGGAATAGCCGTTCCCACTTACTACTGTCTTGGCAATAAGATCCTTGCTTTGCTGGGTCCAATCATTGTTGATTTTTAACAAATCAGCTGGAAGTGTAGGCATATGCTCACCATGTGTTAACGTGTACAGCGGCACTGTGGGGTTTTCGTACAGATCACGTGTTTCTTTTCTGATTCCAGCCCATTCCTCAGCATTTGGAATATTCTTATCAAGAACTGGAACGTTACATATCTCTTTGGAATCAATCGTTGTCGCTGTCATATACATATCGGTGTTGTAGCCTATTTCAATTTTACGTAAATCCGGATTAGTCGCTCTCGGGCATCCGAGCTCATCATTTTTCCAATGAACGTTTTCCGTGCCGAATTTGAGCAATTTCCATGTCGTTTCAGCTAGCATGAAATCAATCTCTTTCACTGCGGAGACCGGGTCCTTTGAGCCCGCATAAACAACCGTTGTCATCTGAAGCGGATTTAACATTCTGATCGTGTATTGTCCAAACTCTGTCTTAGGCATCAGCATGGGGGATATCGTTGCTTCTTTATTTGTGCTGCGGAGCGTCGTTAGTAAATCAACGTTCGCGTTATCAGCCACATAGATTCCCAGCTTGCCAGATAAAAAGTCTTTCTTCGCTTTCTCGCCGTTCTTATCCGTCAAATAATCACGATCAACAACACCTTCGTCAAACAGTCGTTTCTTGAAGGAAACGGCCGCTTTCATTCTCGCATCCTCTTCGACCAGCTTGTCATCTTTAATGAACATCGAATTGCCATGCATAGCATCAATAGCTTCATCCCCTAAATAAGCGAGTGAATAGCCGTACGTGTCCTTCTTCCCATTGCCGTCCGGGTCTTGTTCGGTGAACGCTTTCGCTACTTTAAGCAGATCGTCCGGCGTTTGTGGTATGGGCAGCGAGAGCTTTTTTAGCCAGTCGGTGCGGATGAATACAGCTATTTGTACGGTGCTAGGAATAACTCGCCCAATTTCGTACAATTTACCATCAGGCTTTGTACCGATCTTGCGCAGAATGGGATACTTTTCCAGCATCTTGCTGTAATTCGGCGCATATTGTTTGACCAGATCATCCAGCGGCAGCAGCTGCTTCTGGGTATACAGTTGATCCCGATAGCCCGTTTCAAACTCGTTGATCACGTCGGGAGCTTCTCCGGAAGCAAACAACGTATTAAATTTCTGCTTCGATTCAAACCTCGGAATGGCAACAAATTCAACATCCGCTGGCCCGTTTTCGTTAATCCATTTCGTCCAGCGATTGTTCGTAATTGATCCTTCCGCTGGTGGTGTGTTGCCACGGTCGTAGAGGGACATTTTGATCTTGCCCCGTTTCTCCGGTGCTGTTGACGATGATCCCGCTTTTGTTGGTGAGACGGAAGCTCCACTACCCTCTTCTTTTGGTTTGCTACAAGCCGCTAGTACCGTCCCTGCCGCCAACAAAGTCACCACTGCTGTTAACGTACTTTTCTTCATTTTGACTTCCACTTCGTTCATCCCMTTTTGTATTTATAGACTGAATTCGAATCCGTTCATCCTATCGCCATTTTACGACTTATCCTTTGATAGCGCCAAGCATCACACCCTTTACAAAATACTTTTGCAGAATCGGATATACAATCAGCATGGGCAGTGTCATGATCGCAATGCCCCCAGCTTTCACAGCCTCAGGTGACATATTCTCCAAATCTTCCGGCTGCAAGGCGATCGTCTGCATCAGCATGCTCTGACTCTGCACCATCTGCTGAACGAATACGGTCAAATTCATCTTTTCCGCATCATTGATGAATATGAGGACGCTCAGGAAGGAGTTCCAGTAACCAACCGCTAAAAATAGACAAACCGTCGCGATAACAGGTAATGATAACGGAAGAAATATTTGTACAAGAAGCCGCCATTCCMCACAACCATCGATGCGTGCAGACTCCTCAATCTCTGCAGGAATACCTTCGAAATAGGTACGCATGAGCAGCAGATTATAGGCGCCAACCAACCCAGGGAGCCATAGGGACCAGTAAGTATTAATGAGGCCAAGGCTTTTCATCAGAAGAAAGAAGGGAATCAGCCCACCGCTGAACATCATCGTAAACACCATGGCCAGCGTAATAAATTTGCGCCCAAAGCAGTATGTACGAGACAACGCATAAGCGGCAAGAGTCGTGCAGAGCAAGCTCAACCCCGTTCCTACTATCGTGATGTTCAAGCTGTTCAGAAAAGAGGGAATGACTCTTGAACCGATAAATAGGGTTTTATAAGATTCCACATTAAAATGAATCGGCCAAAGCCAGACGAAACCGGAATCGATGGCCGCTGAGTCGCTGAACGAGACAGCGATAATATTAATTAGCGGAATAAGGCAGCTGACGGCAGCCAGCAGCAGAATTGTATGAACAGAAGCATTAAACCATTTCCCTGCGTAATTTTCTCTCACGTTCTCACTTCCTTTCAAGCCCGATTACCATAGGCTCTGGTTGAATTTACGGGCAATACGGTTTGCTGTTAACACAAGTGTGAAGCCAACTAATGATTCAAATAACCCCATTGCAGCCGGAACGCCGAATTCGCCCCCCTGAATTCCCGTCTTGAATGTATACGTACTGATGACTTCCGAAATATCGGCGACAACCCGATTCTGCATCACATAGATGTGATCGAAACCAACCTCCATGACACGTCCTACACCAAGGATTAGCATCAAAATAATCGTAGGTCGAATGCCAGGAAGTGACACATGCCACATCTGCCGCCATTTGCCAGCGCCGTCCATTGCAGTCGACTCGTACAAGCTCGGATCGATCGTCGTAAGCGCCGCTAAATAAATGATCGCCGAAAAGCCAGCCTCTTTCCAAATACCTGCACTCAAAAAAACGGCAATCCATGAAAACGGTTGATAAAGGAAGGCATACCGTTCAACGCCCAGCTTTTCCAGTATGTCGTTCACCATCCCGGAATCCTGAGAAAACAAGGTGATAAAGATGCCGCCGACAATAACCCAGGAAAGGAAATGGGGCAAATACAACAGTGTTTGTACGATTTTCTTGAACCACATTTTTCGAACCTCATTCAGCAGCAGAGCAACCAATATCGGAAATGGAAACCCAATAAAGCTTAATAAGCTCAGCATGAATGTATTGCGGATGATCTTCCATCCAAGTGGATTATTAAACAAATAATCAAAATGCTTTAATCCAACCCATGGACTCCCCCAGATTCCATCCCAAAAGTTATAATCMTTGAATGCAAGGACGATCCCGCCCATCGGCGCATACTTGAATAGGAGAAAACAAATAATGGCTGGAGTCAGCATGATATACAGCGGAATATTTTGCTTCAGATATTTGCTGCCACGCTTTTTAATATCTCTGGTTCGAACTGATTTATCCATGTCCAAAGCTGTGTGCTGCGAAGATACTTGCATGTGACTTTACCTCCTATGTCGCCCTGCCGAGCGTGTATCGCTTGGTTGTGATCGTTGCTATTCCGTTCACAACTCAACACTACACGGAAGTCCCTTAGCAAGGCAATTCACACATTTAGACGCGATGCACTACTTCAATAATCAGCAGGAGTTCAGGGTTTAAACGGCATGCCCCACGCTTTGTGGCATGCCATGCACAGTTTTCACACAAGACTCTGTTTCCACAATACCCTGCACTATTGGGGACAAACGGCTTGTCGGCTAAACAAAAAACGACCCATTCAGGGACTTTGTTGATCTTTCCCTGAATCGATCGTTTTCGATACTTCCTGATTATAATTGTTGGAACTCTTTGCGGTATTCGCCAGGTGTCCGGCTCACGAGTTTCTTAAATACACGAATAAACGAAAAGGTATGTGTATACCCGACCTTCACTGCGATTTCCTGGATCGTAATAGATGTTGTGACCAGCAAATATTTAGACTGTTCGATTCGTAGGCCAGCCAAATAATCAATGAATTTCTCACCGAATTCTTCTTTAAACAAGCGGCTTAAATAATTCGGTGTCAACTTAAATTTCTCACTCAGCATGACGAGTGAGAAATCTGGATTGTTATACTCGTTTTCGATATACACTTTCACTTGGTCAATCAGATCATGCTGACTTCGCTGCGCGCGAAGGTTATCCAGCCTCCTGCAGGCATCCTCCAGAATACGATGTAATTCTTCCTCCAATTCATCCACCGTGTCGAAAGACACAATCCATTCGTTAATTGGATTCATGGCATATTCTCGCCAACATTCCAGATAATCTGCGGATAACCCCGACATTTCCTTGTAAAAGTGAAATAATAAATAATTCATCAGATTGACAACTTGTTCCCRTGAAAATAACTGTAAGCGAATTTCCACAAACAGGGCGTTATAATGGCGTTCCCATTCGGCTTCACCGAGCCTGTAGAAATGGACCAATTCACGAATATATGGAAGGGATCGGAATATTTCTTCGCCCGACTTGTTAGTGATATCCTTGAATTCAATAACGCTGCTGACTCCGACCGTGGTCTTATAGCTGAGTGCTTCTAACGCTTCTTCATAGGAACTAGATACCCCATGAATGCCTGACACTTTCGTTCCAAGTCCACAGGTGATCGTAATCGCTACATTTTCGTGGATCCAATCCACTGTTTTGCGCATAATCTCTCGAAACGGATCACCTGCTGCAATCTCATTCGGCAGTTGACAGACAACGCACAATCGATGCTTTTCAATCCATTCTGGACAGATCAGAATACCCTCATTCTGGTTCAGTTCTTGAACAACGTTATCAATAATAAATTTAATCAAATATTGATCCTTATTATTGTAAGTTGAGGTGAAATTCGAATACTTGTCGATCTCGATAATGGCCACCACATATTGATCGTATGTCTCATGAAATCCGAAACGAGATAACTCCTTTTCCCACCCTTCCAGCTGAAGCTGCGTCCCGGTCAGCAATTCTTCGAACAGATATCGCCGACGGTAGCTAAAATTCTCGTCGTTCTCTAGCCGATACTTGCCGAATTGCTCGAGCAGATGATCAAGTAGATTGTCAATAATTTTGAATTCATCAAACTTGACTTGTCCTAGTATATTGGGTCTCTGCAGCGGAACGGATGAGAGCCGCTCCAGAAGAGACTGAATCGGCTTATAGTTCTGCCGACTAGCGTATATAATCCATAGTGCACCCGCAAGAACCGTGATGATGCCGATCACCAGCCAGAAGGCATTGAGGTTCGAGAGAAAGCGAAAAAATACGCCGTCGATAAATCCGCTTCTAATCGTCCAACCTGTGTACTCCGATTTCATAACGGTAAAATCTTCCCGATCTAGGCTAGCTCCTCCGTCTATCGCGTCGTCACCGATGATATAATCTCCATTGGCATCAAGTAGGTGAAGATAACTGAATTTAGAACTGGACACATTGTTGACGAGCTTAGCGATCGTATGTAATTTTATATTTGCAACAAGAACCCCCTCTGTTCCCAACGGCAACGGCATCCGCATGACTAGAGATACGACGGGCGTTGTCACTCCGGCGTTGTCGATATACTGACGACTTATACTCCAGCGATTAGCAGGGGGGGCGGCAATTAGCGTATTCAAATATTGGCTATTGGAAAATTGATCGAGCCCCATCATCGACGTGTCACTTAAGACGATTTGGTCACGTGTACGATACAAATACACCGATTMGATCTCGCTGAAGCTGTCTCGCAGCAAAATTAATTTCTTATATACGTCACGGTCGTTAAGATATCGGTTCTGAGAAAACGGAGATGTACTGTAAAAATCGATGACAGATTGGTCATCGAGAAATGTCTGCACGATATATTGTTCGACAGTTCGCAGCTTGGAATCGATGTATTGCATGGTATTTTCTGCATAGATCTCGTTCGCCTTCAGCGCTTGCTGCTTGGACAATTCACTCATGGTGACGAAAAATATCCATAGCAACACTATAATAACGAGAATGAAAACTGGCAGATAAGCAAATACAAGGCGATTTCTCCACTTCTTCCTCATGTCAACATCCCCTTTATTCGTACAAAGTACAACGAGTCGGATAGACAAGTCAATACTCAATTAGGAGAATCATGCACATTTAGAAGAATGAAGGCAATGAATGAACAAAGAAACCCCTTCCAACCAATCAGGCTGGAGGGGAATAGCATCCTTCAATCATTTATTCACTTCGTTGTTTTAACCTCTAGTTGCAGCCTGCGCACCCTCATTTTTACATTAGCAACGATCCATCGTGCCATCCATGAAATGAACTCTCGCTAACTTACTCTTTTATCTGATTAACAGGAAAATAAATCGTGTACACTTCATCCTTAATTTCATAGAGAGGAATAAAACGTATCCCCCTATCCTGTCCCTTCGTTCGATAATAGCCCACATTCCACCAACTGTGGTTCCTCTCACTATCCGCAATGAGCATGGTGTCTGGCAATGTAGGGTTGCCAATCAATCTGTGTTCACGTTCAATCAACCCCGCCAATACAATTGGCCCGTCCATAAAAGCAACCATCTCCTCTGACCCAGAAAGTGGCTCCGATGTCAAAGACTTAGGAAATTCAATTTGCACGTTGTCCCCGTTGCTCCACGTTTTACGAATTTCAATGAGTGATTGAGGTTTACCAGCATCAGCAAGTAGGACGCCATTCACATACATGGTCGGCTCGTCTTTCACCCAACTCGGTACTCTAAGTTTTAATGTAAATTCAGCATCCTTGTCACAAGTAATTGTCAAACGATACGTAAATCGATCAGGTCGATGTACAGGAATTGGCGGCATATCAATTTTCGTTATCGTCGTCATGCCTGTAACATTCCAATTATTCAATGGATGAACACCATGTTGCCCATCTTGCTTAAGACTAATGTTAATTGTAGTATCATCTATCTTCAAATTAACTTCAGCTGGAATCCACTGGCACACAACTACGCCATCCTTCTCCTCCATGAAAATCTGCTGCTCATAAGAGGCATTCGCTTGAACTAGCGTACCATGGCAGCACCAAAAGTGCTGCGTAGCTGATCCCCACTTCTTATGACTCCCTGCGCCGATTCCTAGAAAATACGAGATCATGCCTGTCTCTCCATGCTGATGAGCAAGGACTCCGTTATAAAACCTTCTCTCCCAGTAGTCGGCGTATTGTGGTTCTCCCGTCCATCTGAGCAGTACGTGAGCTAGTCGCATCATATTGTAATTCACACAGTGCTCCTGTCCTACGCCCATTCTCTCAGCAAATTGACCGGCGGGAACCCATAATTCACCATCATCTCCAGCACCCGTACAATAGTACCCTCTATCGGTAACCGCACACTTCCAGAACGCTTCTACGACTTCTCTAAATCGCACTTCGCCCGTTACCTCCCACGCTCTAGCGGCTCCCAAAATTTCAGGAATCTGCGTATTCGCATGCTTATTCGTCAACACATCTTGTCCCGTCAATAAAGCGTCAAAAAAACGACGGCGATCGTACCGATGGATTAATGCAAGATGTGTATCATCGCGAGTTACACCATACAGATCTGCCCATACTTCCAACATCCCGCCTGTTTCTAAATCAAGTAAATCATCCATTTGTTCTCGGCTAAACTGTCCAGTCCAGCGGTAGAACCAGGAAGCTAAGCCACGCATAAGTTCGAGTGCCTGTTTATTTTGACCAATCTTATACATATCGTATAAACCCATCAAAAGCTTGTGAATCGTATAATGCGGTGCCCATACATATTTTCCTTTGGCAATTCTAGTCATGTAGGTCTCTGGAAAAGCGGCAAGCCATTCTCCACCATTCGCTTCCTGACAGCGAGCCAACTCTTGGACAATGAAGTCCGCTTTTGCCTTAACTAACCTATCTTCCGTTTGTGCATATATGCGAGCTGCTGCAGATAACCAATGCCCCATCATGTGACCACGCAACTCACAAGTTGGAGATTCCCATCCCCAATGCCAATGTTCTGGGCCATCCATACTCGTCGTGGTTGCACTAGTAGTTCCGCCATTTCCACTGTAACTCCATAATCCAGCTTCCAAATAGAAATTACGAAGTAAATTTTCATTTGTTAAGCTTACTACATACTTTTTATTGAGCTCATAGCGTGCTGTAAGAGGTCCTGCTGACAATTTTACCTGACCTGCCTGATAGTCTTCCATACTAGTTGATTCCAACTGAATACCTCCATTATTTTGTGTTTTTAATAATTATAGAACTTTGCTATCATTGATAGAAATACACAAATCATCTAATTACATATACTTTTTTTGGGATAAAATAGTATCGGTATACGAAAGGAGGTCTGCAAGATCGATTCGTTCGTTTATTTAACAGGTGACCGGTTCCCCATGGTACGAGATATCGGCTGGAATCAAGTAGATACAGTTTATACACATCACGATCGCATATTGGACTTCGATGTTTTTGTATTTGTTACGAATGGCCGCATGCAGGTCGTTGAGGGGAACACGGAATATATCATTCAGGAGAAGGAGCATCTATTTTTAAAAAAAGGGCTTCATCATTGGGGACGCCCTGAAACATTACCAGGAACATCTTGGTTCTGGGTRCATTTTAATTCACCTGAATATGACTGCGCTTCCTATAAAGAGCACGCCCCCTTACCCGAAATCGATTTCTTTTATCCGGATCATTATGCCTACAGATTCCCAATGCCAAAGCATGGAACTTCACCTTTCCATCGAACTCTAGAAAATAAATTACATAGGCTAGTGGAGGACTTTGGTAAGCCAACCGAACATGGTATGGTTCAACTCAGCATTCACGTGTATCAGTTGTTTATACAGCTTCATCAATCGATGAAAGAACAGAGCAATTCAACAAGAAACTCAGGAAAAGGGGAAACTGTTGCTGGGCGGGTGATGACTTTTCTGAAGCAGCATACAGACGAGGACTTTGATTCTGAGAAACTAAGCAACCATTTGAATTTAAACTATAGTTACATATCCGCAACTTTTAAAACACAAACAGGGCTTAGCATAATTGAAACGCATACGAAATTAAGAATAAACAAAGCGATGGATTGGATGCGAAACACATCTCTCAATGTATCTGAGATTAGTGAGAAACTAGGATATAAGAATCCTTATTATTTCAGCCGAGTGTTTAAAAAAGTAGTAGKGGCATCTCCCTCAGCTTATATGAGCAATTTCTATAAGACTTTTTGATGATTTTGCACGAGAAGTCCTCAAGTAAATAAGAAAAGGCGGCATGCGCCGCCATTTTGATATTTGTGCGCTAGCGTGCGATGCCTGACCAGGATACTTCTCTTGCGCACAATATTTGTGCGCTAGCGTGCGTTGACTGACCAGGATACTTCACTAGCGCACAATATTTGTGCGCTAGCGTGCGATGACTGACCAGGATACTTCTCTTGCGCACAATATTTGTGCGCTAGCGTGCGTTGATCGACGGGATACTTCTCTTGCGCACAATATTTGTGCGCTAGCGTACGATGAGCGACCGTGTTACTTCACTAGCGCACAATATTTGTGCGCTAGCGTGCGATGACCGACGGGATACTTCTCTTGCGCACAATATTTGTGCTCTAGCGCACGATGACCGACAGGATACTTCACTAGCGCACAATATTTGTGCGTGAGCGTGCGATGAGCGACCGGGTTACTTTCAATTATTTTTAAAAAATGCCTAGTTCTGATTAGACTCAGACTAGGCATTTCCCATCCGTTTCAACATCAAACCGAAACTTTTCCTATATTTTACAGTATAATGTTTTGATTTCAATTATTATCCATTTATACCAAAGAAATGAGGATGAACAATGAAAACGAGCTTTCATACTTTGCATCTTAAGAAGCTTTTGCTAGCTTTTACTGCTGTAGGACTCCTGAATACAAGTCCTATTATTTTTTCTTCCGCACAAGCTGCCGCGGACTMTTCCTCTGCTTCACCACAACCGGTAAAGGTGTCAGCAGGTTTGGAATCGTATAGCCTTCTCGATGATGAGGGACATGTCTGGATAATCGGTAAACGCGTCCMAACTAGAGTAAAGGGCTTAGAAAATGTTTCTGACTTTGCTTTCAATGGCCGAGGGTTGGCTGCTCGAGAAGATGGGACGGTGTGGGAATGGTCTTATCAATATAATTCACCTGAGGATACAACCTGGTACTTTCCTGTCACTTCTCCGGTTCAAATTCCACAATTAAAAAATATTGTTAAAGTAGCTGAAAATGCTCAGCAATTAAACGCAGCTTTGGATAAAGAGGGGACTGTTTGGGTGTGGAATTCCAAACACAGTCTGGAGAAAAGAGAAGAAAAAGCCCCTGTGCCGATTCCTGCGCTGAAAAAAGTAAAAGATATTACCCTTTTTAAAGATCAGGTTATTGCCTTACAAGAAGACGGGACTGTATTTAGTTCCACTGGATTCGATGATTATACCTACAATTTATCTGCAAATTGGAATTTACAGATCAATGAAAATACATCCTATAACATTAAAACAAAACAAGTTCCGGGTTTATCTGACATTGTTGAACTAGGAAAAGGAACGAATACAAGACATCTGCTAGCTTTGAAAAAAGATGGCACCGTCATGGCATGGGGCGAAAACCATTATGGTCAACTGATAGGCAAACTCGGGGATGCTGAACCGATAGAAGCCGTACAGGTGCCAGGGCTAACTGATATTATTTCGCTAACATCCGGAAATACACATAGTCTTGCACTTAAAAAAGATGCGACGGTCTGGGAGTGGGGATATCTTACTATGAATGGAAGCCATGATTTTGAACAGATTACCACACCTGTGCAAGTTAAGGGGTTGGACCACATCACCGCGATTAGTTCAGGCTTTGGCTTCAATACGGCCATTCGGCAAGATGGAACACTTTGGGCATGGGGAGATAATAATTTTGGACAGTTAAGCGACGACACCAATACCCCCAAATTTAGTCCGGTCCATGTTTCATTTCCGAAACCAAGATGGATGCTTGATCTTCCAAAAAATTGAATTACAATCGTGGAATTCCGCCAATCAATGCATGTTAAGCATCATTTTAAAAGGAGTTCCTCCAAGCTGTGCAGAATTCCCCCATCTAGAGCAGACCGACAATGATCGGCATTCAAAATGGGGGATGAAGATGACTATTTCAAGCATGTTCAACAAACAAGATTTAAAGCAAGAATCACATCTTTCTCTTCGTGACCAAGACGTTATTCGCCGGAACTTTATTGTTTTCCTTGCCATTTCTGCTACCGCTTTACTCATTTATATGAGTGTGCTTACCTTAGGCGCGGGAGAGATGGACTTTAGTCTTACGTTTACGCTCATATTTGAAACAATCATTTGGTTGACGTTTGCCTACTTGCACTTCACCAAGAAGTTTATTCATTATTTATGTTATTTCGCGGTCATTACCAGCGGCATTTCAACTACCGTGCAGCTGATTGGAAAATCGGATGTCACCAACATCTTTTCCGTCTATTATATGATGATCATGGCGCTTATTTTCATGAAAATGCTGCCTTGGCTCATCTCTGCTGTATGGGGACTTGCTCTGGTCCTCTACCAATTCGTCGGCCAAAAAGATGCGCTGCAAATCGATCCGCAAACAGCTCCTACCTATCTCATTTATTTTTTCTTAATTAGCGTTCTGATGTTCGCCGTTTTGAAGGTTACTGGCTATATGCACAAAAGTATGGAAGAAGCCCGGACGCAAGCGGAGCAGTTCCTTGCCCTTCAGCAGGAACAACGAGAAATCGCCACTAAGCAAGTTACGCTGGTCACGGAGCATCTGCGTTCCATCACACAATCAGCCGAGGAAGATAGCTCTTCCTTTGATGAAATGAACAACGCCTTCCAGGATATTGCAACAGGCGCAGGTGATCAAGTCGATTCAACACTATCGATTACGGAGTCCGTGAATCACATGAATGAGCTGATTAAAGAGATGTCCGACTCAATCTACAACTTGCACGGAAAAACATCCGAAGCAGCTACACTCTCCGACCAAGGCCTCKGACGTATGGAGCAGCTTTCGGATACTTTCTTAGCTTTTACCAAAGATATTGAGGCTGTTTCTCATGACACAACTTCCCTGATCGCGCGTTTAGATGAAACAAGCCAATTCAGTCACACGATTCAGGATATCGCGAATCAAACGAACCTCCTCTCGCTCAATGCCAGCATTGAGGCGGCAAGAGCCGGCGAACATGGCAAAGGCTTTGCCGTCGTCGCGAATGAAATCCGTAAGCTGGCCGATATGACAGCCAAATCTGCGATTCGCATTTCCGAGCAGTTGCAGGAATTCACAACACTGTCTAGCCAAACTCGCTCCCGAATGGATCAAGTCTCTCTGCGTATGCAGCAGAGCACGGAGATTACAGGCCAAACGAAGCAAGCGTTCGAGTCCATCACTGATTCCGTCACGATGCTTAAGGTGCTTTCTACGAGTTATGGCGAGCTCATGGATCGAATCAGCAACTCGTCCGTCACAATCAGCGATTCCACGAACAACTTGGCGGCGATCTCTGAGGAAGCATCGGCGACACTCGAAGAGTTGTCCGCAACCTTGCAATCTCTGCTCCTCAACAATCGCAAGAACTTAGTTCGTATCAAGGAAGCGGAGCAAAACTTGCGTGTGGTTACTCAATAGGGCTGTAAATCATGGTTAATTAAAAAAACGGAGCCCGCATACCCGCGGCGCTCCGTTTTTTTAATTTCAGAATTTACTCTACAAATCCTCCGTATTAAGTGTAAATCCTTCGATAATGACGTCTTCATCAATCTCGATCAAAATACATCGTTTTCCGTGATAATTCACCTGTTTCACGTATTTCAAATCTTGTGGACTGACTGTAATCGTGGCGATCTTCGTATCAATCTTAATCGATTTTGAAGTGAACTTCGGCATGACGCTGCTCGCTTTGATTTCATAGTTTTTGTCGTCGACAACGTTTTGGAATGCTCGTTCCACCTTTTCTGTCGTCACATTCTCCACGCCACTCGCCGACAGCATGCGTTCCACATCTTTATAATCCAACTTTGGAGGCTCTTCCTCCTCGTTGGATTCGATGACTCGATGAATTTCCTCGTACACATGAGCAATCGTAGCGGCATCAAGCTGATCCCCTGCCAATTCATTCACGATATCTTCAAAAATGGCTCTCTCTTCTAATGCTGTCACGGTCTTCTCGGCATTTAAGACTTGCTCGATGTATTGCCAATTCGGTTCATGCGCTCTGCCCGAACAATACAGAATGCGATTCACGTCGGAGTAGTTGTCCGTTACACTAGGATAGAAAAAACCTTGCTCCGGCGTGTTCAATTTGATGATCGGATCTACGAAGACATTATACTTATATTCCCTCTCCACATAGTCAAACATGAGCGTTTTCTTTTGTTGTTCCGTAGAATTCACACTGCACAGAATGAATAGATTCGCGAACATCTCGTTCTTCTCGCTCTCCATGGCATCTTCGTTCCTACTCTTGGTCGGCCGTGAATATTGCCCTCGAACGAAAGTACACACAGTATCTTGCTCGTATACGGTATCAACCAACATTTTCTCCACCAACAAAAGCATCAGATCTTGCCATTCTTCCGCATTACCGGTCACCAAACCTTGATGCAGAAGCACCTGTGTAGGCTGTTCCGCTTCGTCCTGAAACTTTAACTCATACATCTTCTGATCTAATTCGCCGGTCAGCAGTTTTTTGAAATTAAGCATATATAGTTCCTGCTTCTCCCTGTCGACTAAGGCGAACGGTTGGCGCTCAAAATGGTAGATCTCGTTGGTTTCCTTCATGATATACACGTTTAAAATATCGTGAATTTTAAGCATTTCGTTATCCAATTTAAAATGCTTGCGAATATGTGCGATTTCTTTCTTTATCATGGTCCTGTAGACGCTCCTATGAAGTAAAATGGCCTTCCTAAATGCTCAAATCATAACAAAAGCCCTTCATGAGAAGGGCTTCCACCGTTGCTTCCCTTTATTTCAGATCCAAACTAAAAATGAACAGCACTTCATATATCTCGTAATTGAACATATAGCGATAATTGACACTACTTATGAACTACTTCCTGTATGTTAATTCATAATTATAGATTTCTCAACAATTTTGAGTAACTATCTTCAAAATAAATAATAATTGTGATGTTCAGGCGTACATTTACATTATGAATACGGATCCCGCGACCGAATTGTTCTCATTGTGTACTCTGCCTAATGATGAGATTAGGCTCTAACACCGTCAGTTTCGTCACTTTTTCTTTCTGAATCAATTTGGATAAAATCAACATCGCCTGCTTGCCGAGTTGTTCACTTTGCTGCGAAACCGTCGTAAGCTCTGGATTCATCGCTGAGGACAATTGCGTATCATCAAAACCAGCAATCGCAATATCTTCAGGAATCCGTATCCCTTGTGATAGGGCAGTTTTCATCGCACCGATGGCCACATAATCATTTATACATAAAATCGCTGTAGGGCGATTGGACATGGCAAGGAATGCTTCCATTAGTTGTCGACCGCAGGACATAGAGAAACTCCCCATGCGTACCCATTCCTTGCGGTAAGAGAGATGATTCGCCTCTAGCGTACGCCGGTAAGCTTGCAGCTTCTCCACCGTGGTTGTCGTAGCTGCGCTTCCGCCTAAGAAACCGATCTGCCGATGGCCTTGATCAATCAAATGCTGAACAATTAGCTTTGTGCCTAAATATTCGTCTGTTTTCACACGATGACAGGGATGTCCTGGCAGTGAGCCATTAATCATAACAATGGGGATTTTCCTCTGAATATCCACCACTTCCTGCACGAGTGAATCTGGACAATGCCGGTCATTAATACGGCCACCCATGAGAATAAGTCCATCCACTTGCCGTTCACATAGTAAATTTAAATACTCAGATTCTCTGCTGTAATCACTAAAAGTGTTGCATAAAAAAAGGGTATATCCCAGCTTTTGTGCAGCTCTCTCGGCCCCTCCGAACACCTCTGGGAAAAACATATTACTGCTATCCGGAAACAAAACACCGATCATGCCGGTTTTCTTATTAACCAGACTGCGTGCCAGGGCGTTGGGTTGAAACTTATATTTTTCAATAATCGCTATAATTTTCTCCCTCGTGGAAGCTCGTACAGGTGCCGTATCATTGAGAACCCGGGAAACCGTCGCGACGGAAACGTTCGCTTCCCTAGCAATATCGTAGACTGTGATCGTGTCCAGGAGCTCACTCTCCGTTACATCGAAATGAAAAGCGAAAGATCGAAGGCCTGTTCTGAACAGACCTTCGATGTGTGAATCCTCTTATTTCGTGCTTTCTACCATTTTTTTGAATTCATCCAATTGCTTCTGAACTTCCGTCATCACTTTGTCGAAACCGGCAGCTTTCAACTTCGCTCGGAAATCATCTACCGCTTTCACAGGGTCACCCGCTTTACCGTAGAGAATAGCAGGGCCCATGGATCCCACAACTTGTGTAATCGCTGTCAACTCATTCGTGACGTTAGCTTTATCGAAGACAAATCGGCCATATGGATACGGCTTCTTGATCTTATCGTAAGAAGCATACAAAGCGCCTTTCCCAACCCAGTCTTCGCCATTAGGAATTTCGTTCTTGTCTATACGTCCGCCCCAGAAATCGGAGTAGAAATCGTCTCTTTGCACATCATACCCGTCCGGACGGTAGCGTTTGCCGTCTTTCACGACATACTGCACACCTTCGAGGCCATAGTTCATCAGACGATATACTTCAGGGTCTTGGCGAATGAGTTCATACACCATCAGCGCGCGCTCTGGATGCTTACTTTTCGCACCAATGGATGTACCGCCATGCGTGATCGACATGGAAACGAGGTTATTTTTAGTCGCTGAGAATGGGAAGAATTGCAGATCTGAGCCTGGCTGAAGTTTATCCATTTTGATGCGCTCGCCAAGGTAGGTTTGTGTATGATGTTGATCGACAGAGGTTTTACCTGCTTCCATCTCCGCACGGTTGTCGCCTTTATAGTTCAAAACATCCTCGCGCCAGAATCCCTTGTCGCCCCAGCTTTTCATCATCTTAGCAAAATCAACAAACGTATCATCAAGGAATGGACTATAGGCTTTGTATTTATCATTAAAAGATTTGCCGTAAATTAATGCGAATAATCCTGTATTTATCGGAAGTTCAATCGCATCCGTGTAAGAATTGATATAGCCGCCAATGTTGCCTCCTGAAGTACCATTCGTATCCCACGGAACAACGCCCGGCTTTTTATCCTTGACACCTTGCAAGTATTTCTCTAAAGTCTTCCAATCCGTAATTGGTGACGTGATGCCGAATTCCTTGGCCCAATCCCCACGATACTGGAAGCCGTGATTTACCCATTGCGTATAATGATCTTCGGGAATCAGCATGATCTGATTCTTGTATTTCGTCTCAGCCCAGTTCTCTGGCGGTACTTCCTTCCATGTAATTGGCGCATAGGTTGGCAGGAGCTTATCTAATGGCTGGAAGGCGCCTTTTTGCGCATTTTGCCATGTATCCAACCAGTCTGTTGCTACGGTAATTAAATCAACAGGCTCCCCAGATGCGAGTAATAAATTGTATTTTGTTTGCCAATCAGCCCACTCCACCCATTTAATTTCCAGTTTTGCATTGACCTTTTGTTTTAAAATGGCATTAATCTTATCCATGACTTTCTCGAACTGTCCATTCTTCGGCTTGTCGCCCAACATGACATAAGAAATCGTTTGAAACTCAGACGTATCGATTTTCCCGCCAGCAGCTGTTGCAGGTGCTGGCGAATCTGAAGAAGTGCTGTTAGATGACGTACAAGCCGTCAAACTTACTGCGAGCGTCGCAGCGAGTGCAATACTAAGCGCTTTCTTTTTCTTGAACATGGAATTGCCTCCCCATTATCATTTTGGTCTATGCCTAACGTTAGCCTTTAACAGCACCAACGGTGATACCTTTGATGAAATATTTCTGCACCAAGGGATAAAACAGGATGACAGGTCCTGTTGCAACAACCGCTGTGGCCATTTTCATGGACTCGAGCGGCATATCTCTGGGTTGAACATTGGATGAAACGGACGAATTCTTTATAAAGTCAGCGCTGGTGACCACATTATAGAGAAACAATTGAAGTGGTCGATATTTCAAATCCGGCGAAAGGAAGAGCATGGCATTGTACCATTCATTCCAGTAGCCTAGTGCAATAAACAGTCCTATCGTAGCCAAAGCAGGTGTCGTCATCGGCAAGATTAAATTTGTAAATATTCGAAAATCGCCTGCTCCATCCATTTTGGCCGACTCTGTAATGGCATGAGGAATCGAGGTGACGAAGCTTTTCATCATAATAATGAGAAAAGGGCTCATGAGTCCTGGCAACAGAACCGCTAAGTAGTTATCTTTGAGGTGCAGCCACTGCGTCATGATTAAGTAAAAAGGGACGACGCCMCCTTGAAACAACGTTGTAAAGTAAATGAAGAAGGATATCCGGTTCCGATACGGAAAGTCTGGACGTTGCAAGGAATATCCCGTCATGGCGACGACGAATAGTCCAATCGCTGTTCCCGCGACCGTAATCCCCAGCGTCACACCATAGGATCCTAGAATCACGCCCGGATTTTCAAACACGATTTTATAAGCAAACGTACTGAATTCGGCAGGCCATAAATTATATCCATGCAGCGTAATTGATTTCTCTGAGGTGAACGAAGTGCCTAGGACGAGAAGAAATGGGATTAGGCAGCATACTGCGAATAAACCAATAAAGATATAGCCGAATTGTCRTATAAGCACGGATGATAAATCCGTCCCCCTCTGTCGAGCGATGACTTGCTCCATGGGATGTCCCTCCTCTGCTATTCATCATTGAATAAATCAGATAACTTTTAAAATAAGGTGTTCTCAGGTGAAGCCTTTTTAACTAACCAGTTTGCTGTGATGACGATAAAGAAGCCAAAAACGGACTGATATAAGCTGACAGCGCTTCCTAAAGAGAAATTAAAATTGTTCATTAAGGAACGGAACACGAATGTCTCAATAATATCTGTAGCATCGAACAACGCTGTATTATTAGCTCCAACTAAGTTGTAGAATAAGCCGAAATTGCCTCGGAGGATGCCTCCMAATGAGAACAGAAACAAAATAATAAAGGTTGGCTTCAGCCATGGGAGCACAATATAACGAATCCGCTGTAAGGCATTGGCGCCGTCAATTTCTGACGCTTCCACAATCTCAGAGTCTAAGCCCATAATGGCGGCGAAATACACAATGGAGCCATATCCTGTGGACTGCCACAAATACGTGATGACAATGATAAAAGGCCAAATACTTGGATTTGAGTATGTTTTGACAGGATCCCAACCGATCGATTTCAGAATGCCGTTCAGCAATCCGAAATCATAGCTGAGAATGTTATAAGCAATGAGTCCAACAAGCACGAAAGAGATGAAATAAGGCAGAAACATCAGCGATTGCGAGACTTTCTTAAACCACTTTTTACGAAGCTCATTGAGTAGAATCGCAATGCTGATCTGCAGAATATTGCCGAATACGATAAACGCGAGATTATAGAGAATGGTATTGGACGTTAACTTCCACAGCGCGCCTGAAGTCACTAGAAATTTGAAGTTATCGAACCCAACGAAGTCACTGCCAAAGATACCGGCCGAGTAGTTATAGTTGATAAATGCAAGATACAGCCCAGGCATAGGAAGATACGACATCACTAGGAAAAAAAGAATAGCAGGTACGCACATCAGCAATAACGTGCGATGCGACCAAAATCTTCGCAACGGTGTCGTTCGCTTTCTGACAACGGGTGAAACGACATCTATGGTCTTGGTTGTGGTGGCAGTTTTCATACGTTAGCTCCTTTCATATTAACTATCGGAGACGGGTACGAAACGAAATGGTTCCAATATAGCATCGTTTTCTAACCCTACAGCCTCCAACATAACAGCTAGTTCGTTCCCCTCTTCCCGCTTATGGAACCATGCCCCAGGCAAGTAAAAGGATTCGTCACTCCCGCCACGGAATATCGGCCGATTCGCACCGCCTTGCGTCCATAGACGCCCAACCAGATGTCCGTTAAAGAACACCGTCAGTTTCATATCTCGGCCACTGGCATATACACGCCAACCTAAGTCCTGATTGCTGTCTTCGAGCTCGCCATAGAGCCATGCGACGGCACCAGGCTTCAGCGCTATCGCTTCTGTGACAGGTTGCGCATCTATGCGCGAGGCTTTAGCATGTTGCAATAAGCCTTGTTCCTTACAACCCACTACGCTCCATTCATTCGCCGACGTACCTTCGTACAATGTAATTTGTCCACTCAAGGCAATGAACGTTTTATCCAAAAATAGCGTAATGACCGCAGTTTCTCCCGCATGTACGAAAGGCGTAAGATCTAGAAAAGGATCATGCGGATTCACTTGTCCTAGTGAATGTCCATTTACATAAGCATAAGCTTGGCTGAAGTTGCCAGGCGTATGAAGAATCCAACGATTGGCTTGGTCTGCCAGCTTAACGTGCTTACGATAGCAGTGATATGCAGGCAAATCTGCTGATAACCAGCCTCCTATGCTGACGATCGGCCATTGCCCGTCATCTACATCCGTAGCTGCATATTCGTCTTTGATACCACCGGCTTGCATGAGCTTGAATCGCCAATTTTGATTTAGATCTCTTGTCGACGTGATGCCAACAATACCAGTAAGTCCCTTCAGACTGTTCAAATGAAGCCCGGGAAGCGTCGTATCGTGGAAATTGGTATGTCCCCAAATTTCCACACGGGCTGTTAGATCAGGTACGACGTGTATGCCTTCAGGAATCGGCACATAGCGGCTTGTTCCGCCTGGTGTTACGGTACCCATATACTCTTCCCCCGTATAAAGAGAAACCACATCACTAGCTCGCTGTAGGATGAAGCCTTGATAGTTGTCATCAGTCYGCGGCAATTGGGCTTGATACCAAGCGAATCCACGATATATCCCGTGTTTTTCTAAGTGATCGGCATCGTCTCCAAGGTATAGGGTTTCTTCTGAAAGGGAAAGCACGTGGTCAACCTTGCTTAGCCGCCATGTCGTCTCCACTTCCCTGCTTTCCCTCGCTTGCACAGCAAATGCTTCAATTCTCAACTTKCCATCCTCATCGATGCCTTCCAAACGAAGCGCACGAGCTCGGCTCATTCCGATGATTTCAAGAATATGCCCATCTGATAGATGAATCGTAGCTCTAGCTTCATTGTCCGAAGATTGAAAGGATAACGTTACCCTTCCTTTTGATTGCGAATCATGAACGGTCATTTCGATATTCTTTACCTCGATCTCCGACTCAAAGGTGAATTGCACTTCCCCTTCACCCTCCGTATGGAAAATGAACAGTGTTCGTTGCTCCTGCGGTAGATGCTTTACTTGCATCAGTTCAGCTGTTGCATAATCGAGCCCACCGCCATCAGCAATCCCCCAAGTTTGTAAAGGCACATGAAGTGGCAAAATCGGGCATTCTAATGCCGAGACATTCAATTGGAATACAAGCTCGCCGCCCTGCTTCAAAGCTAGATGATTCAGCTCACTTGGCGTTGCCTCAGCTAGCGAAGCACCATAGGTTTGAATGACGCGATGCAACAACCTGCCCTCGTACGCTTCTTCCCGGATATGCCCTTCTGGCGTAATCATGCCATGGAAATCATAATCCGATGTCAGGAAGGAAAGCGGATCTCCCCAATTGTTGGCGGCATTCGTAAAGCCAAAGTTTGTCCCTGATGCTTGCAAATAAGGACCTAACAATTTGGCTCCAGCTGAAAGAAGACGTCGGAGCAAGAAGTGCGAGCGGTTCGTTTCGGTTACCAGTAAGGGGTAACCCCTTCTTGCTAATTCTTCTCTGTAGTAGTGAACTCTCTCTTCAAAGGATGGATCACGATCATTCGGGTAAAAATTGCAGGTTGGCACAACATCTTCAGTGAACCCGGTTGCTTGTAACAAACCGCCTTGGCCAGCACATGCAAGTAAGGGAACCGTGATGCCATGCTCGTAGGCTAGATCTCTCAACGCTGAAATATAACCTTTGGGATCCGTACAAGGATAGAAATCAAGCTCATTCTCCAGTTGAACAGCAATTATGGAGCCTCCCTGGCCTTGTTCATATTGCTGTAGAATGGGTAGAATCTGTGCATACCATCTAGCCACATGCGTTAAGAATAGCGGATCATTGTCCCGAATACGTATGTTTTCTTCGATAAATAGATAGGCGGGTAATGCGCCCCCATCCCATTCGGAGCAAATGTACGGACCTGGCCTTGCGATAACCCATAAGCCAGTGTCCGAAGCCTCTTGAAGGAACTGCATAACATCTTTCTCTCCGCCGAAATCCCATACCCCTCTTTCGGTCTCATGATAATTCCAAGGAAAATACACATCAATTGCGTTATAACCAAAGGCTTTTATTTTACATAATCGTTCTTTCCAACAAGCACGAGGGAGTCTAAAGTAAAACAAAGAGGCACAGAGTATAACTTCTGATTTGCCATCTATGCGTAACGCCTCGGGCGATAATTGAATGATCTGATTTTGGCTGATGGATTGTCGCACGTGTGATTCCTCCCTCGGTTGGGCTCTCTACTTCTCGTATGAAACCCATTTCATTCGCCATGTAGGTTTCATGTTGTCCCTATTGCCAGTATAGTTAAAATATAAAGCGCTTTCATTCAAATAAACTTCTAAATACATAAGAAAACACCAGTGTTCACCGAATCTAAAAAAAGCAAAGAGTTGTGAATTATAATGCAATCCACAACTCTTTGCCTTCCAAATTTCACTGATTTGTTATATTATTCACTTCACTTTTAGGGCTCACATCTAAATTCTTTGACTGTTTTCCCTTCAAGTTCTTTAAACACTTTACAGAAATAGGAAGTTTCCTGAAAGCCTGTTTTTTCTGCGACTTCATATACTTTCCAGCTAGGATCCTGAAGCAATAACTTAGCCTTACGAATTCGATATCGATTTAAATATTCAACGAATCGTATCCCTGTCTCACTTTTAAACAAATTAGAGACATAATTAGAACTAAGGTGAAGATTATCAGCCACCTTGGTAACCGTGATATCGTCCGCATAATGCTCCTCGATATAAGCAATGGCGGCTTGAATCTCTTTACGAAACGGCGTATTCCCCATTGATTCATAACTTAATTCTTTTTGCCATTTCTGAAATAGTTGCTTCAGTTGCGATAAAGCGGGGAAAGCTTCGAGTAAACGATTTATTTGTCGATAGGTTGCCTCCGCACTTGAAGAAAACTTCCCTCTACCAATCGCAGCTGCTTTCGTTATTATGGTGGCTTCATGAATGACAACTTTCAATTCCTCCAACGAGAGTCTTCTTGCCAAGAGCAAGTCAAAGAATAGCTCAGTTTCCCTGACTACTGCTTCGAATTGGCCGCTTTGTATGGCAGCGGCGTAGGCTTTTATCGAGACCTCTCCCCCTTCTGTTACTCGAGGCTTACTAGCCGAATAGGAATAAACTAGACCGACACCATCATAGATTGCTTGTTCGAGGGCTGTTTCTGCTTGACGATACAGCATCGCCCAATCCGTTAAACCATGTCCGATTGAACTGATGCTTACAGTCAAGGTAATAGGTTCACCCTTATTTTCCAAGAACACAGCAGCTTGCCGCAACAATACATCTCTACATGTTTGTTCGCTATGTTCATTTGGAAAATGCCTCATAAGCACGTTGCGATGATCTGAAATAGAAACTTGTATAGGGGCTTCCCCTAGTTCAGATAGCAAGGCACGCGTGAAATTAGCGTCAAATTCGCCCTCGATAAGCATAATGGCAATGGGACCAGAGGGGATCGGGAATCGTATCGCTCTCGCTTGCTCCTCCATCTCATCACCCGTCTTCAATTCCCCGAATATGAGCTTACGTCCTAGTAAATGCCACATTTCCTGCAAATTCTCATTTCGGATTGCTGCTTGTCTCTTCTGATGAAGCCCCGCTTCAATTTTCATTTTCATTTGCCGGAGTAATTGCTGTAGGGATTCAGGTTCCAGATCATGCTTAAGCAAATAATCCTCAGCACCTAGCTTCAGAGCCTCCTTCACGAACCGAAAATCATCAAAGGAGCTAAGAGCAACAATTTTTATCGAATCATCTTGTTGTTTCACCTGCTGAATCAAATCAATCCCATTCATTTCGGGCATTGATATGTCTGTCAGAATTAAATCGACCTGTTGATGCTGCAATATGTCTAGGGCATGCACACCATTTAGAGCTTCGCTCACGATATGAAAGCCGTAATCTTCCCAACAAATGATCGATTTAATTGCATAGCGGTAGATTGCATTGTCCTCAACGATCATGGCGTTCAGCATACTGAGCCCCCTCCTTAACGTTTTATTTTATAAGGAATACGCGTGGTGGCCTTGGTACCTAGTCCTAAAGCACTCTCATAACTAAGCCCATATTGAGGCCCATAGTAGAGCTGAATTCGCTCATGAACATTGTGAATGCCGATACCTGTAACACCTGGCACTGATTCTTTTTGAGAGCCGACATGCAGGATATTCGCGACTTGTACCGTATCCATGCCTTTACCATTGTCTTCTACGGTAAGTAGTAAATCTCGCTCAACAACCTTCGCGGTTAATTGGATTTTGCCTATTCCCTTCGACATCTCAATTCCGTGTAGAATAGCATTTTCGACCAAAGGCTGCAGGATAAAATAGGGGACCTCACAGGCCAACAAGAGCTCATCTACCTCATAATCCATTTGAAATGCTTCCCCATAACCAATTTTCTGGATAAAAATATAGTTCTTTAGCTGTGTTATTTCTTGTTCCAAGCTATGAAATTCACCAACACGCCGTACCGAAGACTTCAATAAATCGATAACGGAGCTAATCATTCGCTCAATCTCAGGTTGTTTGTTCATACGAGCATACCATTTCACCGTTCCGAGGGTGTTATATAGAAAATGAGGATTAATTTGACTTCGTAACACAGTGAATTCGGCTTGCTGTTTCGCGATTTGCTCTTTGTATACGATATTAATAAGTTCATTGATCCGAGCTAACATGAAATTAAACCGAAGTGATAAACTGCCGATTTCATCTTTACCCAGTGGAACAATGCGTACATCAAGATTGCCGTCTTCTACGCGTCGCATCGTCTGTTCCAAAATTTTGATATTTCGTGTAGCTGAATTGGAAAGGATTGCGGCAATGCCTGTCGAGATGAGTACAGCCAACAACGATACAAGGACAATTACAAAAACGATGATTTGCGTACCCGACAGCAAAACAGACATAGGAATAAAGCATAGTACACGCCATCCCAAGGTCGGAGTTCGTTCTTGTACGAATAAATGGCTGTCCGCGCCTGCGTATTCCACGGTTGCCATGGCCACATCCCCCTCACTAAGCACATTTGATATACTGTTCCGAATAAGTTTGTCTGTTTCTGGACTTCCGCCGCCTACAAGTAATTCATTGAAAGGGTTGAGGATGGCGACATTACTCTGCTTAATAATGGAGCTTCCGCTGCCCAAAGAAAGAAAAAAGTTAGCATCCAGACTATAAATAATCGTTCCTAAGCTGCGATCAATCTGGTTCACATCGACGAAATTTCTGATGAGAAATACTTCATTTCGCTCACGTAGAGAAGGCGTCCAACTCATGCTAAGCTGATGAGATTGCAGATACTTCTCAGCACTCATCGTCATCGTCGATACGGCATCATGATTCAGTGTATGATCTAACCCCTTTTTATTCTCCCACCAATACAATTGCCCTGTGCTCGTTTGGATCATGATGGCATTCAGATAAGGATTACCATTTCCATACTGTGCAAGTAAAAATTCCATCCGACTACGAAAGGCAGGATAGTTCTCATTGGTAACTTCTTCCCCTTGTTCAGCCACAATTTGTCGAAGATTCGTATCACTGAGAAGATAAACAGAGGAGGTAAAGGCTTCCTTCGCTTTGTTCTCGATATTGTCTGATACTTGGTGTATAACTTGCATAGAGAGATCCTTGGTATTCGCTTCAATAAACTTGGTTGATGCGTAAATCGCAACCCCGCCAACACATGTCGAGATGAACAGAATGAGAATCATATTGGAAAGAAAAAGCTTTGTGCGAATTCGAAAATCCTTGATACGATTGGATAGCTGCTGAAAAGCTCTCATTCATCCATGCTCCTTACCCACTCTCATTTCGTTGCCCGACGTTGTTGATTAAATGCTTGATCCAGCTCTTGAATACAGGTGTCCACATTGTGTGAGGGGTCAATAATGAATTTCGTAATGGCATTAATGAACACCTTCTGTAGATCTTGGTTAACAAAATCAATGTAAAGGCTGGACCAATCGTACGTTTTACCCGTTTGTATATAAGTTGAATCTAATTCGATATAGGTCGGATCAAAATCTTTGGGTAATCCTTTTATAACAGATAGCGCTTTCTTATTTGTCTGAAAAATATTTCCCATTTGTTGCGTAGCAAACAGCTCCAACGCTTGTAAGGCCGCTTCCTTATGGGGAGATTTCGGATTCACAACGATACCGCCTGTCGATTTCAGACCGAATATTGCCTTCTGCGGATCTGTCGAATACGGAAATGCGAATAGCCCCAAATTGCTACCTGGATTTTTGGATTTTACCCCATCAACCGTCCATGTGCCGTTAATGATCATCCCTGCTTCCCCGTCCGCAAGGAGCATTTGCGCCTGATTCCAGTCTGTTTCAAATGGTTTTTTGTTGACGTATTTTAAGCGCTCACCGAATCGCTGCAAAATTTCTTTGAAATGGATTTGATCGTCCTTAAATGTTGTTTTTCCTGCTTCGATATCAGCAATCCATTTGGGATTGGCCGCATATTGATTTGCTAATAAATCTGCCGCGAGATCCCAACTAATCGTCCAAGCATCCTTATAACCTGCTGCGATCGGGACAATCCCTACCTTTTGCAGAGCTTCACAGGCTTCGATAAATTGTTGCCATGTTTTGGGCGGCTCCTTAATGTCAGCCTTGGCAAATGCGTCTTTATTGTAAATCACACCAACACCATTCACATCAATCGGCAGCGCCCATATACGCCCATCGCCTGTCTTCACGCCATTTAGGTAACGTTCATCGATATGAGCTAGACTTGGCTGATTGCTTAAATCCATCGCATAGCCTGAACGAATAAAATCGATAGCCGTATCCAAATTATCAATCATATACATATCCGGCATGTTGTCCGAAATCGCTCTAGTACGCAGCAAGCTCAGATAATTACCCCCATCAACACCTGTAAGTGCGAATGCATACGAAGGATGCTGCTTACTGAATAGCTGCGTCCCTATTTCTAGCCATTTCCTAGCCCCCTCCTCATCAAAATGGTGGAGCCAAGAGAGTGTTTCTACCTTTGGCTGGCTTCTGGGAATCTTGGTTACATGCTGTGACTGGCATGCTGTTAACACCATGACAAGCGATAGGCTTAGGGATACGAAACGAGATTTCATCCGATCACTCTTTCTATTGATAGCGTTTACATAAGTATTCGTAAGATAGGTTCAATTTCTGTTCTATATAACCCACACATCCACCCCTTCCATTATAATTCGCATTAACACATGAATCTCCTCTATAGTTTAATGAATCCAGGTATACTGATTCTAAAACCAATCACATTCAGCATTATTGGCAGTTGTCGTAGAATTAGAGCTGAACCCCATAATTGGATGGATATATCGATTGCTAATTGGATGGTTACATGCCGTGGATGAACTGATACTATGATTCTGAAAGTATCGTTTTCAATAACTTAAAGGAGTGATAATTTATGTCGTTATATCTTTACTATTTTATATTTGCTGCTATTTTAATTACTGGTGGAGTAGCAACAATAGCGATTGGACACTCTAATTCAAATAAAGAAGGCAATCCGGGATATGATCGCCAAACAAAAAGCATATTCGTTAATCTTACTCTTTATTATGCGGTTATTATCCCTCTAGGATTGATAGCTTTGATCGTTTATATTGTAAAATGACAAAGAACCTTAGTTCAGTAACTCACTGTACTAAGG
>NZ_JBFTPF010000037.1:0-65810 GCF_056398345.1 Paenibacillus sp. 01T442 | reverse complement strand
GGGTAGTGGAGATTACCCTTTAAAAAAGGTTGAATACGAAAAATGAGAAACTGCGAGAAAGCAAGTATTCAGCAGATAGACTCCATAATTAAGGGGCCGAACCGTTTACGCCAATATTGCCAAATGGGCCAGAATTAACTACATATAATCCATCTAAATCGATTTTTAATTTAGATTTCTTCGAAATAGCTGTACGTTTTCCAGTTAATCTGTATGTTATAACCAATCTCAACAAAAAAGGAGCACCTAAGTGCTCCTCCCCAATTACAGTTTAAAGATCTTCGTCAAATATTTCCCGGCAGCCTCGCTATACTGTTCCTGTAGCAGCGTACGGAGCTGAGCTTTCGCATCAGGTGTTGGCAGTGTATTCTTCGCAATGCCATGCAGCTCCATCCAATGCGCAGCGGTCATATAACATGTGCTGTTCCAGCCGTTTTTGGTACCATTGGCGTTCAGACGCTCACTAATCCCCGCAATTACGATATCAGCTTTGCTCTGCAAGTCAATCAAGGCACGATCAAATTCATTCTTAGATTCTTTCGATTTCAAATCGGTCGCAGTGCGCAGAGCTTTCACATCAATGCCTTCATTCCCTGCAATAGCGTGATACACATCTACTGCCGCTTTGGAGAGCTCACCATCCGAATAACGCTCGTCCACCGTATAAGGATCTTCCAATAAGTTTTTGATCAACGGAAATAACTCAGAAGAAATTAATAAGGGCTTCTTGGCGAAAAATCGTCCATAAGCCGCAAGACCGTCACCTGGAAGGCGATCACGCCATAACCAAGGATCTGTTTCGTGTCCTGTATGCCATTGCTCATGGACCGTTAAGGATTCAAGAGAAGGATGCTCAGGGATGAATGTAGAGAGGGGCAGTATACCAATTTCCTTAACGAGCCTCTTCACATCTTCATACGTATCAGCTTTAATCGTTACCTCATTCATAGCCATACACATTCTCCTCCACACTAATCTTTGCACTAATTTCTTGTTTTTGTCCTACTTTACGCTCAAATCTTCGCCCTCTTACTTATGAACCTTATCAATCACACCGCCGCCTAGACATATCACACCATCATAAAAGACAACGGATTGGCCTGGCGTAACCGCTTTTTGCGGCTTATCGAAGACAACTTCACAGCTGCCGTCGGGTTGCAACGTAATCACAACGCCTTGATCCGCTTGGCGATAGCGGAATTTCGCTGTACAAGTGTAGGCACCTTCTGGCTTTTTCGGTGATATCCAGTTCACATCCGTTGCTGTCAGACCCTTGGAGTAAAGCCCAGGATGCTGTTCACCTTGCACAACGAGCAATTCGTTCGTCTCCAAATTCTTGTCCACAACGAACCATGGCTCACCAGAGCCTGATCCACCAATCCCAAGGCCTTGTCTTTGGCCTAATGTGTAATACATTAACCCATCATGACGCCCTTTGATTTCACCATTGCGTATATCGACCATATTGCCTGGGCGAGCAGGGAGGTATTGGCTGAGGAACGTCTTGAAGTCGCGCTCACCAATGAAACAAATCCCGGTGCTATCTTTCTTCTTCGCCGTTGCAAGACCAGCTGCTTCAGCAATTTCACGTACCTTGGACTTGGGCAAGTGACCGATCGGGAACATCGCTTTKGCAAGCTGACTTTGATTAAGGACGTTAAGGAAATAGGTTTGATCCTTATTCGAATCATTTCCACGCATCAACACGAATTCACCGTCTTGTTCTTTCACTTGCGCGTAATGCCCAGTCGCGATGTAATCGCCGCCTAGATCGAGGACCTTTTGCAGCAATTCCCCGAATTTAATTTCACGGTTGCACATGACATCAGGGTTTGGCGTGCGGCCCTTGGTGTACTCGTCCAAAAAGTAGGCGAAAACTTTGTCGTAATACTGCTTCTCAAAATTTACTGTATAGAAAGGAATGTCGAGCTGGTCACAGACCCGTCTGACATCCTCTGCGTCTTCTTCTGCGGTACAATGACCAAATTCGTCAGTATCGTCCCAGTTTTTCATGAAAATGCCAATAACTTC
Organism: Paenibacillus sp. 01T442; assembly: GCF_056398345.1. NCBI lineage: Bacteria > Bacillati > Bacillota > Bacilli > Caryophanales > Paenibacillaceae > Paenibacillus > Paenibacillus sp. 01T442. Next base: position 63,779 of record NZ_JBFTPF010000037.1, on the reverse strand, counting down.
ATAACCTTGCTCCTTGAGCAGCAGCGCGGCAACTGAAGAATCGACACCTCCAGACATACCTAAGATGACACGTTTTTTTGTTTGCATAGCGTAAACCTCTTTTCCATCTTGCTGGACTTTGGTGGAGCTGTTCATTTTGAACACTACTATTATACATGCCAATTGCTCAAAATTAAAATATTTCATGAGAATGTCATTGTTTTTCCCCCACAATACAAGGGTTTTGTGATAACATAGATACGAAATACGGATGTTTTGGAATGTTTTTGCGAAAAATGGAAACGCTGTTTACCTAGATAGGGACGACCCTGGTGTTTAGCGTGGGTAGCAAGGTTGGTAAGCATTTCAAGTTTTAGCGATATATACAGACTCCTTGATGGCATATCTTGTTGAATGAGGTGTTAATTTTGAAAATTTCCACAAAAGGTCGTTATGGTCTAACGATCATGATGGAATTAGCTAACCGAGTGGGTGAAGGGCCAACTTCACTGAAGAGCATTGCTGAGAGACATCAGCTTTCTGAACATTATCTTGAGCAGCTTGTAGCTCCTTTACGGAATGCGGGTTTAGTAAAAAGTATTCGCGGAGCTTATGGTGGTTATATTCTTTCTAAATCTGCCGAGCAGGTAACTGCAGGTGAAGTCATTCGTGTACTTGAAGGACCGATCTCCCCCGTAGATTTTACGGAAGAAGATGATCCTGCCAAACGTGACTTGTGGATTCGCATTCGTGATAGTATTGCGGATGTGYTGGACTCCACGACATTGGCGAATCTGATTTCTTTTGAGGATAAAGGTAAAAACGATAATTACATGTTTTACATTTAAGGTGACACATGGAACCTATTTATCTTGATCATGCTGCAACAACGCCCGTACATGCCCATGTATGGGAGGCTATGTTGCCTTTCTATACAGCAAATTATGGTAATCCATCCAGTACGCATAGCTTCGGCCGTGCGGTAAGAACTGCGTTGAATCGCTTCCGTGACGGTATGGCGAAATCCTTAGGCTGTTTGCCTGGTGAGCTTATCTTTACAAGCGGCGGAACAGAAAGCAATAACATGGCGATCTTTGGGATCATGCATGGGGAGCAAGCTGGCAGAAAGCATATCGTGACAAGTGCGATCGAGCATCATGCTGTGCTTCATCCCTGTGAACGATTGGAAAGCCTTGGATTTGAAGTCACATACGTCCCAGTAGGTTCAGATGGACTTATTCAAATAGAAGATGTGGAAGCAGCTATTCGTCCCGATACAGCTTTAATCTCTATGATGTATGTGAACAATGAAGTAGGGACTATCCAACCCATTGAGCAAATTGGTCGGTTAGCACGTAAACTTGGCATTACCTTTCATGTCGATGCGGTGCAAGCTTTAGGGAAGATTTCCCTGAATCTTGCCGAACTGCCGGTCGATCTCGTGAGTCTGTCTGCCCACAAAATTTATGGCCCCAAAGGCGCAGGTGCCCTCTACGTTTCCAAGCATACGAAGCTGCTTCCTCACGTATTCGGTGGTTCACAAGAACGCAAGCGAAGAGCTGGAACTGAAAACATCCCCGCCATTGCCGGCTTCGCTAAAGCAGTTGAAACCATTCTTCCGCTCCAAGAACGCAACTACACACAAGCTAGTAGGCTTCGCGAACACATGATTTCCATCTTAGAACAGCAATTGGGCTGTGAGGGGTTTGTGATTAACGGGCATAAGGCTTGGCATGTCCCGCACATTCTAAACATTTCTTTTCCAGGTGTTTCTACAGAAACGCTCTTAATGAACCTTGATTTAGAACAGGTAGCTGCTGCAAGCGGCTCCGCATGCACGTCTGGCTCACTTGAAGTTTCACATGTCTTACAGGCCATGAAACTTCCAGAAAATGTGACACACTCCGCTGTGCGATTTAGCTTTGGAATGGGGAATTCTAAAGAACAAATCGAAACGGCTGCCCATAAAGTTGCAACCATTATCCAGCGGTTGCGTAATAAGTAGTACTGGGTGGTTCTAGGAGGCGTTACGCTTGCGCAGAGCGCATGAATTAATAGGACTTCCCGTTGTAACCGTTGAGTCGGGCAAGCAAGTTGGTGAAGTAAAGGATTTACTGATTGACCCAACGTGGAACATAAGCGGCATTATACTCGAAGCGAAGACATGGTTCTCGTCCTTACGATACATTTCATGGGAGGGAATCGTTTCTGCCGGAGAGGATGCTATAACCATACCGAACGATAGTGTCATTTGCGAATTTGGGCAGAAGAATGAGTGCCATGCTTTTCTTGAGGGAAGCGACAAGATTAAGGGACTCCCGGTCATCACAGTGGGAGGGCACGAATTAGGCGTGGTAGAAGATGTTTATTTAAACCAGAATTGGGGTAAACAAATAGTAGGTTATGAATTGTCCGAAGGGTTTATTTCTGATTTAAAAGAAGGGCGAAAGTGGCTTCCCATGCCAGAATCGGCAACCATGGGGGAAGATGCAATCATCGTGCCTGGACATTGCGCTCAGGAAGTAGAAGAACTCTTCGTATCCAAAGAAGAATAGGGTGAGCATGATGCGTTGTCCAAACTGTAATTCCAAAGATATTGGAAAGATCGGTTCCCATCAATTTTACTGTTGGGGTTGTTTCATTGAACTCAGCGTAAACGGAGATAAGATGTCCGTCTATCAAGTTGAGGAAGATGGTACGTTAAGTTCTCTGGATGATTTGTTTTTTGAGGAAGAAGTTTCTCATATCCACGAGCACGTGAACTAAAGTTAACAAGTTGAAGCGTTATTGGTCAGGCGAGGAATCGCTTGAACAATAACGCTTTTTTGTCATGAGGTGCTAAGTCAGGATTAAATTGGACAACTAGTACACATACTGTATGAACGTTACTTTGAATTCAAATGACCAGAGGTGGAGGCAGCATGGAACGATTTTGGAGTAATAAATGGTTTGTGGGGATCATATATGCCTTATTAATCTTAGTCGGGTTATATTTGCTTTTGCTGATTAAACCTATCTTGTTTTACCTTTTCACATTCATTAAAGCCATCGTGATGCCGTTTTTTATAGCGATAATCATTTCGTATATATTAAATCCTGTGGTCACGGTTCTGAACAAACGCAAAATGCCGCGAACAATTGCCGTATTGCTAATTTATAGTGTATTTATCACATCAGTGACGGTCATTATTATGAATATGACACCTATGTTTGTAGAGCAAGCGGCTGAATTAAATGAACATATGCCACAAATGGCGATGAAAGCACAGTCCCTTGTTGATGGCTTCAATCAGAATAAACTGCTGCCTGACAGTGTTCGAAATGGCTTTAATCATTCCATAGGGAAACTGGAAACGAAGATTACCATGGCGGTTGCGAATTACATGAATCAAATTGGGACGACGATCAATATGCTGTTTATAGCTTTCATCGTGCCGTTCCTGGCTTTCTACATCTTGAAAGATTTTCAGATTATCGAGAAAACCGCGCTAGCCATTGTACCGATGAAGCATCGCAAAAAAACCGTCTCCCTGCTCATGGACATTGATACGGCGCTGGGCAACTATATACGAGGACAGCTCCTCGTGTGCTTGATTATTGGCGTGCTAGCATATGTGGGCTACTGGCTGATTGGCATGCCGTACCCGTTATTGCTTGCCAGCGTAGTCGCGATCTTCAATATCATCCCGTATATGGGGCCTTTTTTTGGCGCGGCACCGGCCATTATTATGGCTTCAACCGTCTCGTTGAAAATGGTGCTGTTCGTCGCACTTGTCAATTTGACCGTGCAGATTCTCGAGGGGAATGTGATTTCGCCACAAGTCGTAGGTAAAACGCTGCATATGCATCCGCTGTTTATCATTTTCGCCTTGCTTGTCGGTGGCGAAGTAGCTGGAGTTGTGGGATTGATCTTGGCGGTACCCTTCTTCGCCGTAATGAAAGTCATCGTCCAGCATGTGTTCATCCACTTCGTTCATAAGCAAACAACGTAGGCTAGCTGATCAGGAAACAGGCAAAAAGACGCACAAAACCCCTTGAGCCATGACTTGCGGGATCATGGTCCAAAGGGTTTTGCACGAGGGTTGAGGAGTTAGAAAAGGTTGTGGCCCATACGTAAACCATGAAATGGACTACGGAATAAGTGAGTAATAAACTTGCTGTTAGTTGTTAACTTTGAAAATGAAAATCATTATCAATAAACTTAGTATACGTCTATTGAGAATCATTGTCAATGGTGTTTTTCTAATGAAATGAAAGAAAGTACATGACTATTTCAAATGCTTGTCTTTATCATCACCTTGGCTGTCATCTTCTTCTTTTTGTTCCTTTTGTTCTTGAAATTCGACATGCGATTGCCCCGTTATGTAGTCAAACGGATTGTAACGGCTGTCCGGAATTTGCTTCCTAATGACTGTTTTCGCCATAATGTAAATGATTAAGACGAAGATGGGGAAGATGAGCCCGAGCAAAGTAAGTGTTGAAATGTCCATATAAAACACCTCCATATTTCTATATTCTACAGTATAATGCCCTCATATTGACAGGCACCCCCCATAAAGTTATAATTTGCCTTATCTATATGTGAATTAAAGCGTTGATGAAACTTAGTAAGCCATAGCTCATCGTCAGAGAAGAGGTTCCGCTTGGCAGCGAATGCTGCGAAGATCGGCTGGAAGAACCTTACGGTGCTAGGATGGCCCAAAGCTCGTTTCGGAGCGTGGATGAACTCCACCGGTTGGACCCGTTACAAATCCGCACAAGGAGATTGGATTCGCTCTACGCCGTAGGCAAAGGAAGCACGAAACCAATAACCAGGGTGGTACCGCGATGATTCGTCCCTGTTAGCTGCAGGGGCGTTTTTTGTTTTTTGTAAACTTATCCTAAATATGGAGGCTCACAGAGATGAAAGCAAGTGAAATTCGTTCGAAGTGGTTGCAATTTTTCGCGAGTAAAGGGCATAAGGTTGAGCCGAGCTCCTCGTTAGTCCCGCACAACGACCCATCTTTATTGTGGATTAATGCAGGGATTGCACCATTAAAGCCCTATCTGGATGGACGTGAAATCCCAGAGAATCCACGGATTACGAATGCTCAGAAATGTATCCGTACGAATGATATTGAGAATGTAGGTAAAACGCGTCGTCACCATACATTTTTTGAAATGCTGGGCAACTTCTCTATTGGTGATTATTTCAAGAAAGAAGTTATTCCTTGGGCTTGGGAGTTCCTAACGGATCCGCAATGGATCGGCTTTGATCCGAATCGAATCTCGGTAACCGTTCATGAAGATGATGAGGAAGCTTTTGATATTTGGAACAAACAGATTGGCATTCCAGAAGAGCGTATTTATAAGCTCAAGGAAGATAATTTCTGGGATATTGGTGAAGGTCCTTGTGGTCCTTGTACGGAAATTTTCTACGATCGCGGAGATAAATATGGTGACTTGTCGGATCCGGAATGCTGGCCAGGTGGGGAAAATGAGCGCTTCCTAGAAGTGTGGAATTTGGTATTCACACAGTTCAATCATAATTCCGATGGCAGCTACACGCCGCTTCCTAATAAAAATATTGATACAGGCGCAGGGTTGGAGCGTTTCGCTTCCATTCTTCAGGATGTTGACTCGAACTTCGATACCGACCTGTTCTTGCCGATCATTGAGAAAACGTGCGAGCTTACGGGCGTTGCTTACCACGCGAATGAAGATCAGGATGTGGCACTTAAAGTCATCGCTGACCATATCCGTACAGTAGCTTTCTCCGTTGGAGATGGCGTTCTTCCTTCCAATGAAGGTCGCGGCTATATCATTCGCCGTTTGCTGCGCCGGGCAGTACGCTACGGGAAAGTACTTGGACTCGATAAACYGTTCTTATTCAAACTAGTGCCAACGGTTGGTGACATCATGGGTGTTTACTATCCAGAGGTTGTAGATAAGCGTGAGTTCATCGAGAAAGTGATCCGTACCGAAGAGGAGCGTTTCCATGAGACGCTGAGCGACGGGTTGATCATTCTTGCCGAGATGGTTCAGAAAACGGAGCAAGCAGGCACGAACCAAATCAGCGGACCTGATGCTTTCAAACTTTATGACACGTATGGCTTCCCATTCGATTTGACGGAGGACTTTGCGTCGGAGAAGGGATTAACCGTTGATCGTGCGGGCTTTGATGCTTCGATGAAGGAGCAGCGTGATCGCGCCCGTGCAGCTAGCAACAAAGAAGGCGGCATGAAGGTTCAAGGCGGACCCCTGTCCGAATTAACGATTAAAAGCGAATTTGTTGGATATAATGAATTGGTAGTTACTGCTAATATCGAAGCGATTGTGCATGAGAATGAGCTCGTGGAGCTTGTTGGTGTTGGTGAGACTTGTCAGGTTGTCCTAGATCGTACGCCTTTCTATGCAGAGAGCGGTGGTCAAGTTAGTGATCATGGTACGATTCGTAACGATCAAGTAACTCTACAGGTTGTTGATGTGATGAAAGCGCCGCATGGTCAACATGTACATAAGGTTATTGTTGAATCTGGCGTACTTCGCAAAGGTGACTCGATAGAGGCGGTAGTAGCATCTGCACCACGTACGGATATCATTAAGAACCATACGGCGACTCACTTGCTGCATAAAGCACTTAAGGAAGTGTTGGGCACGCATGTTAATCAAGCGGGGTCCCTCGTTGAACCAGATCGCTTGCGGTTTGACTTCTCTCATTTTGGCTCTATCACTAGTGAAGAGCTGCAAGACGTAGAACAACGTGTGAATCAACAAATTTGGAAGGGCACGGATGTAGATATTTCCCTCAAAGCGATCGCAGATGCGAAAGCAATGGGCGCTATGGCGCTGTTCGGTGAGAAGTATGGCGATATCGTTCGCGTAGTACAAGTCGGTGATTATTCCTTAGAGCTCTGTGGAGGCTGTCACGTTCAAAATACAGGTCAAATCGGCTTGTTCAAAATTGTAAGTGAATCAGGAATTGGCTCCGGTGTACGTCGGATTGAAGCCGTTTCTGGACGCAGTGCGTACGAATATTTAGATGGTCAACTGCAACTGTTAAAAGAAGCAGCTGGATTGCTGAAATCGAACATCACGGATGTTCCGAAACGCCTTGATGCTACCTTGCAGCAATTGAAAGAGCTGGCGCGTGAGAATGAGTCACTTCGTGGAAAGCTTGGTCGTATTGAGGCAGGCTCGCTTACGGATCAAGTGAAACAAGTTGCAGGTGTTGCCGTTCTGGCAGCGCAAGTCAATGCGGCTGATATGGATTCTCTTCGTAACATCGTTGATGAAATGAAAGGGAAGTTGGGTTCGGCTGTAATCGTTCTCGGCGCAGCTGCAGAAGATAAAGTCAATTTAGTCGCTGCTGTAACACCTGATCTGGTTTCCAAAGGCTTCCATGCGGGTAAAATTATTAAAGAAGTCGCGGGGGCTGTTGGCGGCAGCGGTGGCGGTCGTCCAGACATGGCGCAAGCTGGCGGTAAGGATGCATCTAAATTGCAAGCGGCGTTAGCTAGTGTCGAAGGGCTGCTTTCCCAATTCGTATAATTATTTTTCTAATGGACAGGAATTTTTAAAACCATAGAGAATATATCACATGTATAACGCAAGTTTTTTTAATTATTTTACAAAGGTCACAAGGAAGTGGGGTGCTCCTGATGAGTTCCATGGACAAAACGATGAAGTTCAATGTGAAGGCAGAAGAGATCGAAACTTCGCCGAAGGATGTATTGCTGGCGGTGTATGATGCTCTTCAGGAAAAAGGGTATAATCCGATTAACCAGATTGTTGGTTACTTGCTTTCGGGAGATCCTGCCTACATTCCGCGTCACAATAATGCGAGAAGCCTCATTCGTAAACGGGAACGGGATGAACTTATTGAAGAATTAGTTCGTGCTTATCTGGGTCAACACAAATAGAAGAAAAGAGAACCAGCATGAGATGGATGGGCTTGGATTATGGGGATAAAACCATTGGTGTTGCATTAAGCGATGAGCTTGGATGGACAGCCCAAGGGCTTGAAGTGATTCGCCGCAATAAGCCGGGAGAGGACATTGAACGGCTTATACAGATTGTTAATGAATATGGCGTATCGCAAGTTGTTGTGGGGTTGCCCAAGAATATGAACAATACGATTGGACCCCGCGGCGAGATTGCGATTGCCTTTTCGCAAGAATTAGAGCAAAAGATCAGTGTACCAGTACACCTATGGGATGAGCGCTTAACAACCGTAGCTGCGACTCGGACGCTTCTTGAAGCGGACGTAAGCCGGAAGAAACGGAAGTTAGTCATTGATAAGATGGCTGCACAGCTTATTCTACAAGGGTACATGGATGCCAATATGAAGAGGTGAATGAACGTGTCCAAAGAAGAATTGCGTGAAGAAGAACCAGAAATCATTTACATCCCGGACGATGAAGGCAACGAAGAAGAGTTCGAGGTTATCATGAAATTCGAAGTGGACGGTTCAGATAAGAAATATATGATGGTTGTGCCGACAGACGGCGGAGATGAAGAATCCGACGAAGTGTATGCATTCCGTTACGAAGAAGACGACGACGGTGAGGATTTGAAGCTTTTCACCATTGACGACGAGGAAGAATGGAATATTGTGGAAGAAACGTTCAACACCTTAATGGCGGAGTTCGATGAGGAAGAAGAAGCATGAGTTTGACAACACCTTCTGATGTATTGCGCAAAATTTACGGGGATGATATCCTGTTGTCTGACGACCAAAGTGAGTCGACGGTGTATCAACTTCTGAAAGAATTCGTCTATGAGAACCAAACCTATGCTGTTATGCAATCGGAAGCCTTGAAGAAGGAAGAGGAAGTTGCTCTCTTTCGTGTCATTTCCAATGCTGACGGTGAATATGAACTAGTTACCATTGACGATGATGATGAGTGGGAAACGGTTTCTGAGTTATACGACGAGATGGTTTTCCCTGAGCAGGATGACTTGTAAGAAGTAGATAACCGAGCGGATGATATCCGCTCGGTTTTGTTGTGCATATGGTTAATGCTAGTAAGGGAAGCTACAGCAAAGGCTTGATGAGGGATGTTCTTAGGAGGAATCGAAGCGTTGTGAATATGGATGATGAGCTAGAAGAATTACAGAAGCCTAAGCGTAAAGTGTTGAAATGGGTATTGATTAGCTTTAGCATCGTTGTGTTGCTTGTTCTCGGTACAGCGGGTGGCATTGGATTGTTTATTGCAAGTGCGCTGCAGCCAGTTGATGCTACTGACCAAGAGGTCCGTGTATCGATTCCGCAAGGCTCCAGCTCGATACAGATCGCAGATGAATTAGAAACCAAAGGTCTCATTAAGAATTCCTCCATTTTCACGTACTATTTAAAGTTTAAAAAGCAGGGCTCCAAATTTCAAGCTGGTGAATATGCGATGAAGCCAGGTATGACATTTGAAGCAATGATTGATAAGCTCAACAAGGGAGATGTTGTGAAGGAAGAAATGATTCGCATCACGATTCCTGAGGGCTTTACAATTGAGCAGATCGCCACGAAAGTGAGCGAACAGAGCACTTGGAAGAAAGAAACGTTTCTGGGGCTTGTCGATGATCCTGCGGGCTTTAAATCTGAATCAACGCTATCAATTCCGGACACTAAAAATATCAGACACCGACTAGAGGGATATATATTCCCTGAAACGTACGAATTTAAGAAAGGCTCTACCGAAAAGGAGTTTGTCGAACGTTCATTAGACCAACTAGACAAGATGCTCGCGACGCTTCCACCTGACTGGAAGGACAAGTTAAAGGCTCGTAATCTCTCGATACACCAGATGCTGACGATTGCTTCGTTGATTGAGCGGGAGGTTGTTGTTGATTCGGAGCGTGCTACTGTTTCCGGGGTCATCGTGAATCGTTTGAAAATGAACATGCCGCTTCAGATCGATGCGACGGTACAGTATTTATTCGATAAGTCAAAGGAGCGTTTATTGGAAAAGGATCTTCAAATCGAGAGTCCATATAACACGTATTTGAATACTGGCTTGCCACCAGGTCCGATTGCGAGTCCTAGTCTAGCCTCGATTAAGGCCGCGATCTATCCGGAGGAAACGAAATATGTTTTCTATGTGACGAAGAAGGATGGAACTATGGGGCATTTGTTTGCAGAAACCTTTGAAGAGCATAAGAAGAATATTGCCAATAGTAAGAAGGCCACGAATTAAGTTGACAGAAGGTAGGTAAGCACGTGAATAAACCAGAATTAGTCATCAGCTGTGGTTCAATCGCTGATTTGAAACAAATGATCCTTGCAGGTGCAGATGCCGTTATTATAGGGGAAGATCGCTATGGACTTCGACTGCCAGGCGAGGTGAAGCTGAATGAGATCGGGGAAGCCGTCGCATGGGCTCACGAACGGAAAGCGAAAGTGTATGTCGCGGTTAACAATATTATGGACAATCAAACACTCGAAAGTTTAAAAGAGTACTTAGCCGCCCTGCAGGCAAATGGTGTTGATGCTATTATTTTCGGAGATCCAGCTGTCCTCATGACGGTTCGTCAATTACCGGAGTCGCTGCCGCTTCATTGGAATGCGGAAATGACTTCAACGAATTATGCAACCGCGAATTATTGGGGGAAGCAAGGGGCAGTTCGCGTTGTACTCGCGAGAGAGTTGAATATGGAGCAGGTGCTTGATTTTAAAGCGAAGTCAGAGATTCCTGTTGAAGTTCAAGTGCATGGAATTACGAACATTTATCACTCCAAGCGTGAGCTTGTCAAAAATTATATGGCACATCAAGGAACAACGCCGGAAGCGGACCGTTCGAAAGGACGAGGACTATTCCTCATTGAACACGAACGACGCGACCAACGTTATCCTGTTTACGAGGATTGCAATGGCACGCACATTATGAGTTCTGAAGATTTTTGTATGCTGGAAAATTTGCCAGAACTTATCGACGGAAATGTGGATAGTTTGAAAATTGAAGGCTTGCTCAAATCATCGCAGTACAATGAAACGGTCGTGAGAAGCTATCGTGCTGCGATTGATGCTTATCTTGCGAATCCCGAAGGCTATGAGTTTCAGCAAGAGTGGCTGGATGCGATTGTGGAACTACAGGATCCTGAACGTGAGCTTAGTTTCGGGTTTTTCTATAAAGAACAGGTATATTGATCGAAGAAAGAAGGTGCACTCCTAGATGACGACAGCCGTAGAAGCACGAGCCAGGGGTAAACGTGTAAGACTTGATAAGCCGGAGCTTCTAGCTCCAGCAGGTAATTTGGAAAAGCTGAAATTTGCGATTCATTATGGCGCAGATGCGGTATATATCGGTGGACAAAAGTATGGTTTGCGTTCGAACGCCGACAATTTTTCCAAAGAGGAAATGCGTGAAGGCGTTGAATTTGCTAAGCAATATGGTGCCAAAGTATTCGTAGCAACGAATATCTACGCACATAATGAGGATATTGAAGGCTTAGATGAGTACCTACGAGGGCTGCAGGAGGTTGGTATTTCAGCTATTATCGCTGCAGATCCCATCATCATGGAAACGTGTCGACGGGTTGCTCCTGAGCTCGAAGTTCACGTTAGTACGCAGCAGTCGGTGATGAACTGGCAAACGGTCCAATTCTGGAAAGATCAAGGGATCGAACGCGTCGTATTGGCGCGTGAGGTTAGCATGCAGGAAATCGATGAAATCAAGGCGCATGTGGATGTTGAAATTGAAGCTTTTATTCATGGCGCCATGTGCAGTTCGTATTCGGGGCGGTGTGTGTTGTCCAATCACTTTACGGATCGTGATTCGAACCGCGGCGGCTGCTCACAATCGTGCCGTTGGAAATATGATCTATTCACGAAGGATCAGCCGCTTGATGCACCGTTGGCAACGGATTTCCCTATGTTTGCAGAGGATGATGATGCATTCACCATGGGCTCCAAGGATTTAAGCATGATTGATCATATCGCGGATATGATTGAATCGGGTGTGGATAGCTTTAAGATCGAAGGCAGAATGAAGAGCATTCACTATGTGGCAACCGTCGTGAATGCCTATCGTCAGGCGATCGATGCTTATTTCGAAGATCCTGAGCATTTCAAGCTCAATCCTGTGTGGCAGGACGAAATTCATAAAGCGGCGAATCGACCTTTGAACGATGGATTCTTCTATGAAGCGCCAGGTCATGAGGATCACATTTTTGAACCAGAAGATAAAGTTGTTGGCTTTGATTTCGTTGGATTGGTTATGGGGTATAACGAAGAAACAGGGGTTGCCCTTATTCAGCAAAGGAATCATTTCAAGCCTGGCCAAGAAATTGAGTTTTTCGGCCCGGAAGGGACGCATTTTAAACAAACAGTTGGCGTTATCCAAGATGAAGCGGGTCAAGAATTAACCGCAGCTAGACATCCCTTACAGCTAGTTCAGATAAAAGTAGAGTCTCCTGTAAAAAAATGGGATATGATGCGAAAGAAAACAGGCAAATAGTACCATGGAAGCTTTCTCCAGTGTGAGTTATATTGGAGAAGGCTTTTTTTATTCTTTTATATCGTTTTATAAAGGATATTGGAAATGAATGTCGAATTTCATGTATAACAATGTATGTAAACCTTTTCATTTGAGTAAGCATTCAAAAGAAGGTTAATTAGAAACTAATGGTGGTGAACGAAATGACAAAAAGACTCCAAGGTATGCGCTCCATTTTAAACAAAGTAGTTCAAGCAACTGGTCAAGTTCGAAGGGGTCGAAATGACACGGCAGGTGGTGGATCAGCTTCACCGAATGGTACATACGCATTCAAAGGACCGAGCAACATTAGGCTCGAAAATCCTGTAAAATCAGTTGGTATGAAGTTATTTTTGATGTTTTTTATTAGTATTTTGTTTTTCGTTCTTGTAGTAGGGATGATTTCGTATTCCGTCTCCAAAAGTGTTATTAAGGAGAAGGTGTCCCAATCCAGTTTACAAACCGTGACACAAGCAGGTCAGAAATTAGATTTCCTGTATCAGACCTTTGATGATGTATCGTTACAAATTATGCTGAATAAAGAATTGCAGGATTTACTTGATAAGGTTCCTAAATTGGAGGCATCCTCCTATGAAGCACTAGATGTTACACGTCAATTGACAGAGAAATTAAACGTAGTGACCTTCTCCAACAAATCAATTAAAACGCTTCATTTGTATCGACCAGATGGTAAATTGATTCTGATTACTGGAGCTGGTGGCTCTCCGGCAACTGAAAATTTAGCTTCGACAGAGTGGTTTAAAGCAACAATAGAAAACGCGGGTAAAGTAACTTGGTTAGATAGTCAAACCAAAGGATACTCAAGCAACTCCGCGAATACGTTTGCGATCAGCCGTCTGATGCGTAATACGTTAACGAACTCGTCAACAGCTGTTCTAGTTATTGAGCTGAGCACAGACATCTTGACGAAAGAGTTAAGCGGTATGTCTTTAGGAGATGACAGTAATGTCATCATTACGAATCAGAAAAATATGAATATCGCATTAAAAGATATGAGTCAAATTGGCAAAGTATCTTCTATCCAACTTACGAAGGAACAGTTTGAAGAAGAACATGGTTCATTTATCACGAAAGATGATCATTTAGTAGCTTTCTACAAATCAGCTGTATCGGGCTGGAACTTAGTTGGTGATATTCCGGTCAGTGCGCTAGTGAAAGACGCGAAGAAAATTTTCAACTACACGCTTCTGATCGCATTTTTTGCAGCGATTGCAGCGGTCATCATCGGTATCATCGTAGCTAGAATGATTGGTAGTCCACTTATTAATCTGCGCAACCTGATGCAGCAAGGTGCCAAAGGTAAGCTGACAGTTCGCGCCAATTACAAGTCTCAGGATGAGATTGGGCAGCTAGGTGCAAGCTTTGACGTCATGATGCAGCAGATCACGACATTGGTACAGCACACGAGTACATCTGCACAAGCTGTATTCGAAACGGCGCAAGAATTGACGAACTCTTCTAAAGTTACGGCAACAGCGGCAAGAGAGATTGCTGTGGCGACGGATGAGATTTCCAATGGCGCAGGCGGTTTGGCGACGGAGTCTGAGAAAGGCAACGAGCTAACACACCATATCGGCATTCAAATGAAGCAAGTTATTGAAGCCAATCTTGAGATGGGAACTGCGGCAGCGGATGTACAAACGTCCAGTGAGCTTGGAACGAAGTACATGTCAGAGTTGATTGCCAAAACGAATCTGACGGAAGAAATGATCCGCTCCATGGTTGATAAAGTGGATAAACTGAAAGAAAGTACACGTTCGATCCGTAAAATTTTGGATCTTTTGAATAACATTTCGAAGCAAACGAATATCTTGTCTTTGAATGCCACAATTGAAGCGGCACGTGCAGGTACTGCGGGCAAAGGCTTCATGGTCGTTGCGGATGAAATTCGTAAGCTTGCTGATCAGTCCAAACAATCCATCGATGTTGTTGGGCAAATTACAGAAACGATTCAAGGTGAGATTGATGAAACTGTTAAAGTACTTTCAACAGCAACGCCAATCTTCCAAGAGCAGATTATGGCTGTTAAAGAAGCAGATACGATTTTCAAACAAGTAACGAATCATATGGGTGGCTTTATTGTTCAGTTGAGTACCGTTAGTGATTCCATTTCGACACTCGAACAATCACAAGTGGTGCTGTCGGATGCCATGACGAATGTCAGTGCAGTTGCTGAGGAATCGTTGGCGACTTCCGAGGAAGTTGCATCCCTAAGCTCCGAACAGCTGAGCATCAGTGATGGTTTGGTGAAATTGTCGGACAAGCTGGATCAACTGTCCCAATCATTGACCGATACATTATCCAAATTCGAAGTATAATAGCACAAGTGAGTCCACTCTCCATTAGGAGGGTGGATTTTTTGTGTTTTTGCAGTGTGGAAGCGGTTTGCCCTGATGCTAGAATGCCGATACTGGAAGCAATAAGGTCATTTTGAACCGTGTAAAAGGGGATCGTATCATGAGTGAGAATCAATTATCATCGATGGAGAAGAGACGTATGTTTTTGATGCTCTTTTTGATTCTGCTTTTATTTCTAGGTATATTCGGCAAGCTGTTCTGGATCCAAATCGCCGCAACGGAAAGCTATTCATCACGAGGAATCAATTTGGTGAAAAATTCCGTGATTCAAAGGCAGCGTGCACTTGTCTTAGAGAGTGGAAGAGGCGAGATACTGGATCGTAATCTGCAGCCATTAACTGGCCAAATTGTGAAAGCATTAGTTGCATTCCCGATCAATAACGAATTTGCGATGAATGGGCAGGAAGTGAGTCAACTAGCACGTATTTTGAAGACGAATAAAGAGAGTTGGTTATCTTTTGCTCATAATTTGAAAGAGCCGCAAGTATGGGGGACGCAAGATGGGGGGAAGGCACTCTCGTTGAGTTCCCAGCAAGTGAAGGAGATAGATGGATTAGGCTTAGCGAATATTAAGGTAGTTGAAATGGAAGATCGCTATCCTACTGGCATGACAGCGCGTCAGTTAGTTGGCTTTATCGGTCAAAATCCAGATCGTGTGATGCAAATCTACGGCTCGGATTTGGAAAAAGGGCGAGTTGCTCTGACTTCGAAGATTGGGGGAGCAGGCCTTGAGAAGTCATTTGACGCATGGCTTCGCGGTGTGGGTGAAACCTCAATTTCCTATTTCACGGATGCGGGAAAGAGGCCTCTAGCGGGATTGGACGCACGGATGATTGCGCCGGCTAACTCTTTCTACCCTGTGAAGCTAATTACGACCTTAGACAGCCGTGTGCAGCAGCAAATCGAAGCTCTAATGGATAAGCTGAATATTCGCGAGGGAGCGGCAGTTGTTCAAGAAGCAGCTCATGGCGATGTCATCGCCATGGCGAGCAGGCCGAACTATAACCCTTTACAGGTAGATCTAGCCAGTAATAATTGGAGCAATTATGCAATCAAGGCGACGGCGCCTGGTTCGATTTTCAAAACAATTGTAGCCGCGGCAGCGTTGGATGAGAAAGTTGTGTCGCCTACGGAAACGTTTGATTGTGAAGGCGCGCTCGGGAAGTACGGCTTTACTTGCTGGCGGAAAGATGGTCATGGCCCTTTAACTTTAGAAGAGGGATATGCGCAATCGTGTAATATCGTATTCGCGAATGTCATGAGGCGTCTGACAGCCGCTCAACTAGAGAAATATGCCAATAAGCTAGGTGTTCTAAATGAAGTAGGCTGGACAGGGAAAACAGATACGAGAGATGCTTTTGAACAATTTGATTCCGAAGAGAGAGGGCAATTATTTGCTGCACATACCCCAGAGAATGATGAGGGGGTTCTCATGCAAACGGCGATTGGTCAAAGGGATGTCAGAATGACGCCACTACAGGCTTCGAATATGGTTGTGACCTTGTTGAATGATGGGAAGGGCTTTACCCCTAGAGTTGTACAAGAAATTCAATATCAAATGGGGCGTGAGATGGAGGCGTTTCCTGTTAAAAGCCTATCTTCTGATGCTGGCAAAATTTCAGCTGCAACAAGTCGTACCTTGCTGAGTTGGATGAGAGAGGTTGTCACAGAAGGAACAGGTCAAGGCCTGCAAGGTGCGAAATGGAAGCTGGCAGGTAAGTCAGGGACAGCGCAAATTCAAAATGGTAACCATGAGAAAGTGAATCAATGGTTCATTGGATATGGGCCTGTAGAAACGCCTCGTTATGCCGTATCCGTTGTGATCAAAAATACGGACCCAACTGAAAGTAATAAGGCGATTCCTTTATTTAAGGGGATCATGGACATTTTGGCGAGCCAAGGGTTGTCAAACAGCAAATAACAGGTATGATGGATGTTAAGCCTATTTGGCTACCCATGCTGATGACACATACTAAACTCAGGAGACCTAACCTTATGGCGACCCAACTGCCTTCAACCTTACGCTTGCTAGATCGTTCAAATGATACCGAATCCCAACCAATTTTATATGCTTTCGCTTTAGAAGAGCTCTTATGCCGTGCAATTGGGCAAGGAACACCTCCCATCTTACATATTTGGCGGCACCCGCGTGCGTTCGTCATGGGATTAAGAGATAGCAGATTGCCAAACGCTGCGAATGCAGATGAATGGCTGCGAAGCCAAGGGTATGATACCGCTGTACGTAATTCTGGCGGAGCAGCTGTACCCTTAGATAAGGGAGTCGTTAATATTTCTTTGCTGCTCCCGAAGGAAGCGGGAGATATGGAACATCGTAAAGATTTCGATGGGATGGTCGGATTGATTCGAGAAGTGATGGCTTCCATTACGGATCGAATTGACCAAGGGGAAATTATCGGTTCATTTTGCCCAGGGGAATTCGATCTGAGCATTGGAGGGCGTAAATTTTGTGGTATTGCACAACGCAGACAGCAACTGGCCATTTCAGTACAAGCTTTTCTAATCGTTGAAGGCCGCGGCGAGGAAAAGGCTGCATTAGCTCGTGGATTTTATGAGAGGGCTGCCGTAGCAGCAACCAAACACGATTATCCGATTGTAGTGCAGGAAAGCATGTCGAGCTTAGCGGAGTGTTTGCACTTGCCGTTAACAGTGGAGTTGTTTGTTGAGCAATTACGACAAGTAATGAACAAGCGAGGCATTCAGCTTGCTCAAGCTGAGGAAATCGCCGGGTATCCCGACGATTCTCAGATTCAAGAAATGATTACACTGATGAAGGATCGCTATGCCATTTCATCCTAAAAAATAATGAAGCGTAGCTGGCAGTTCAATTTGCCAAAAACCCCATATATGTTTGCCAGGTTTCTCTGTATAGTGAAGCGTGGCATTTTTGTCTTGTAAAAACGTGTGAGTCAGTCTATTTTCCCGGACGAAATCGAAAGTGCCGCGCTCTGTTGTAACGTCGGTTTCATCTGTGCCGATCAACATATAAATCTCAAGCCAAGATAAGTCATCTTCTTGTTTGATTCTTTCACGCGTTATGTCGAAAAATGCGCCTGACAAGGATATAACTCGGCAAAAAAGGCTAGGATAATCTAAAGCGAGATGCAAGGAAACTGTTCCACCAAGTGAATCTCCTGCAAGAATGCGTTCTGATCGCTCCGTACGGACGGGATAACGACTTTCTACATAAGGGAGAAGCTCCTCTGCGAAGAATTGACAGTAGGCATCATGACGCTCTCCTTCAGGTGCGTACTCGGATGTTCGGTTAGCATTATTCACATCGACTCCGACTACGATGGCAGGCTCCAGATTCTCATCCAGGATTAATCGAGTAAGGGTTGTAGCAATTCTGCCGAAATTAAAGAACTGTTCACCATCTTGGCAGTAAATAACGGGATAAGAGAGCAGTTCGTTATAACCAGGGGGGAGATAGATCCGCAGGGGACGATTTTCTCCGAGCAGGCTCGAGGTTACTTCATCTTTTACAATAGTACGCTTATACAAACGGGAGTCATCAAGCATCGTGGATCTCCTTCTCAATTGGGGTAGGTGTATTATAGCAGTTGTTGTTTCCTTATTAACTGTATTATATATTTTGTTAAACTGTACTATTCACTAACAGTAAAAAAGGTGAGATACCCCGCCACTACTGGTGTACAATTCACCAAAACAGGATTATAATAATACTATAACAGAAGTTCAGATAGTAGGCACCAAAATCATATAAGAGGTGAAATGGTATGAGTAAGCCACTTGTCAGCCAAGCAAATTATGAAGTGACCACAGAAAAGGTTGAGCCATTGCAGGTTCTTGCTCCAGATGGCACAGTCGTAAATCCCGACAAAATGCCGAAGCTTAGCGATGAACAATTAAGAGAATTAATGAGAAGAATGGTATTCACACGCGTATGGGATGAAAGAGCAGTCAATCTAGGTCGTCAAGGCCGTCTTGGTTTCTATGCACCGGTTTCTGGTCAAGAAGCATCCATGATTGGTAGTGAATTTGCCCTAAATAAAGATGATTTCATTTGCCCAGGTTACCGCGATATGCCGCAATTGGTATGGCACGGTCTTCCGCTTTATCAAGCATTCTTGTATTCCCGCGGTCATCAACATGGCGGACAAATTCCGCAAGATGTTCACGTACTAATGCCGCAAATTATTATCGGCGCACAAATTCTTCACGCAACAGGCGTAGCGATGGCTTTCAAAAAGCGCAACCAACCGCGTGTAGCAATCACGTACACAGGTGACGGCGGAAGCTCCGAAGGCGATTTCTACGAAGGTATGAACTTTGCAGGCGCATTTAAGTTGCCTGTCATTTACTTTGTACAAAACAATGGTTACGCGATTACAACACCATATTCGAAACAAACAGGAGCACTTTCTGTTGCACATAAATCCGTTGCTGCGGGTATCAAAGGCGTGCAAGTAGACGGCATGGACGTTCTAGCTGTTGTTCAAGCAGTTACTGAAGCTGCTGAAAGAGGACGCAGAGGCGAAGGCGCTACGTTGATCGAAGCGTTGACGTACCGTTACCGTCCGCATTCCTTGGCGGATGATACTACGAAATACCGTACCAAAGATGAAGAGTCCGATTGGGAGCCAAGAGATCCACTTACGCGCATGCGTTTGTTCTTGACGAAGAAAGGTCTTTGGAACGAAGAAATTGAAGCTCAAGTGAAGGAAGAAGCGAAAGCTACTGTTGCTGAGCACATCAAAAAAGCAGAAGAAACAGAGAAAATGACAGTCGCTGGTTTGATCGACTCCATGTTCGAAGTTACACCTTCACATTTGGAAGAACAAAAAGAATTGTATAAATAGAGTACACGTTCGAAACAAGTTTTAACTTTAGGAGGCACAGAGTAGTCATGGCACAAATGACAATGATTCAAGCGATAAAAGACGCGATGCGCGTAGAATTAGAAAGAGATCCTAATGTTATTTTGTTCGGTGAAGACGTTGGTAACGTTGGTGGCGTATTCCGTGCGACAGAAGGTTTACAAAAAGAATTCGGCGAAGAGCGTGTATTCGATACGCCTCTTGCTGAGTCCGCAATCGGCGGACTTGCGGTTGGTTTAGGCGTACAGGGCTTCCGCCCAATCGCTGAAATCCAATTCGTAGGTTTCATCTACGAAGCACTTGACCAAATTTGCGTGCAAGCAGCGCGTATGCGTTACCGTTCCGGCGGTCGTTACAACTCCCCAATCGTATTCCGTACGCCATTTGGAGGCGGTGTGAAAGCGGCTGAGCTTCATACAGATGCACTTGAAGGTCTACTTGTTCAAACACCAGGGATTAAAGTCGTTGTTCCTTCCAATCCTTACGATGCAAAAGGGCTACTAATTGCAGCTATTCGCGATAATGACCCTGTTTTCTTCATGGAGCATTTGAACTTATACCGTGCGTTCCGCGGCGAAGTACCAGAAGGCGAATATACAGTCGAGCTTGGTAAAGCGAATGTTGTCAAAGAAGGTTCTGACGTAACAATCATTACTTACGGCGCTATGGTTCACACATCCATGAAAGCCGCTGAAGAAATCGAAAAAACAGAAGGTGTGAAAGTCGAAGTTATCGATCTTCGTACACTTCTTCCATTGGATATCGATACAATTGTAACTTCCATTAAGAAAACAAATCGCGCGATTATCGTTCAAGAAGCGCAAAAAACATCTGGCGTAGCTGCAGAGGTTATTGCTCAAATTAATGAAAAAGCGATTCTACATCTGGAAGCGCCAGTTCTACGTATTTCACCACCAGATACGGTGTATCCATTTGCACAGATCGAAGATGCTTGGTTGCCAAGTCCAGCAAGCGTTATTGCTGGAATTAAGAAAGTACTTGAATTCTAATTCACCCAGTCGAAGGTAACAGGAGGTCGTACACGTGGCATTGTTTGAATACAAGTTCCCAGAGCTTGGTGAAGGCATACATGAAGGCGAGATCGTGAAAATGTTAGTTAAAGCGGGTGATACCGTAACTGACGAAACGATTCTTATGGAAGTACAGAATGATAAAGCAGTCGTTGAAGTTCCTTGTCCGGTTGAAGGCAAGATCGTCAGCGTTGCCGTCAAAGATGGACAAGTCTGCACAATCGGTGAGCTTGTGATGACGATTGAAGTAACGGGCGAGATGCCTGCGGCTTCGATGCATCAAGKATCCAGCCACGCGGCACCAGCCGTGGCTGTAGCGACTCCACCTGCTGCGGCTCCGGCGCCAGCAGCAGTAGCAGCGCCTGCGGCAGCAGCTGTAGCAGCACCGGCCGCACCAAGCACTGGCGCGGGCCGTGAAGTGCTTGCGACGCCAAGCGTGCGCAAGCTGGCAAGAGAGAAAGGCATCACACTCGCAGAGGTGACGCCTACAGGGAAGCACGGCCGCGTAACACGCGAGGACGTGCTTGGATTCACAGGAGCTGGCACAGCCGCAGCTCCGGCAGCAACAGAAGCAGCGTCAGCAGTAGCTTCTGAATCAACAACAGCACCTGCTGCTGCACAAGTGGTTGCAGTTGGCGATCGCGTCGAAGAACGGATTCCGTTCAAAGGCATCCGTAAAATCATCGCGAACGCGATGGTTAAATCCGTGTACACGGCTCCGCACGTGACATTGATGGATGAGATCGACGTATCCGCACTTGTCGCTCTTCGTGAGCGTACGAAGCCTCTAGCAGAGAAAAAAGGCGTGAAACTGACGTACCTTCCTTTCATCGTGAAAGCATTGGTAGCAGCTTGCCGTCAATTCCCGGTCATGAACGCGATGATCGACGAAGAGAAGCAAGAAATCGTCTACAAAAAGTACTACAACATCGGGATCGCAACAGATACAGACAACGGCTTGCTCGTTCCTGTTATCCATGATGCTGACCGTAAAAACGTATGGTCCGTCGCAGCAGCGATTAAAGATTTGGCCGTGCGCGGTCGCGAAGGTAAATTGTCTCCGAACGAAATGAAAGGCGGCACCATTTCCATCACGAACATCGGGTCTGTTGGCGGTATGTTCTTCACACCGGTAATCAACTTCCCGGAAGTTGCGATCTTGGGTGCAGGCCGTATCACGGAGAAGCCAGTTGTAAAAAACGGAGAAATCGCTGTTGGACACGTTATGGCGCTTTCTTTGAGCTTCGATCACCGTATCGTAGACGGAGCGACAGCACAAAGCTTCTTGAACTACATCAAACAGCTTCTGGCTRATCCAGAGCTTCTCGTCTTGGAGGTGTAACATCATGGTTGTAGGAGATGCTTCTTTAGATATAGATTTGTTGGTTATCGGTGCGGGTCCTGGCGGTTACGTTGCTGCGATTCGCGCAGCACAGCTTGGACAAAGCGTTCTTATTGTTGATAAAGAGGCTTGGGGCGGCGTCTGTTTGAACCGCGGTTGTATCCCATCCAAAGCTTTGATCTCAGCAGCACATACGTATGAGCACGCTCAGCATGCTGACAGCATCGGGATTTCCGTAGAGAACGTGAAAGTGGACTTTGCGAAGGTACAAGCTTGGAAAAACAGTATTGTTGCTAAACAAACAGGCGGCGTTAGCGGCTTGCTCAAAGGCAACAAGATCCAAACGTTCCAAGGTGAAGCGATGTTCATCAACGAGCACGAAGCACGTGTGTTCAATGATGCTGAAGCACCGCGTTACCGTTTCAAGAACTGTATTATCGCAACAGGCTCTCGTCCGATTGAGTTGAAAGCTTTCCCTTACGGCGGAAGAATCATCTCTTCGACAGAAGCGTTGAACTTGCCTGAAATCCCGAAAAGCATGATCGTTATCGGTGGTGGCTATATCGGGATCGAGCTTGGTCAAACGTATGCGAAATTCGGTACGAAAGTGACTGTATTGGAAGGCTCTGATTACGTGCTTCCTGGCTTCGAGAAAGAATTAACAAAGCTGGTAGCTAAGAACTTAGAGAAAGTTGGCGTAGAGGTTCATACCGAAGCGTTAGCGCAATCCTGTACGAAAACAGACAACGATGTTACGGTTACTTTCACAGTTAAAGGCGAAGAGAAACAAGTCACCGCAGATTACGTTCTTGTAACTGTTGGTCGTCGTCCGAACACAGATGGCGAACTTGGTCTAGATCTTATTAACTTGAAAATGACAGATCGCGGTTTGATCGAAGTCGATAACCAAGGTAGAACGAGCATTCCTCACATTTTCGCAATTGGTGATGTTGTTCCTGGTCTTTCCTTGGCACACAAAGCTTCCTATGAGGCAAAAGTGGCGGCTGAAGCGATTGCTGGTCACGCAAGTATCGTTGATTACAAAGCAATGCCTGCAGTCGTATTCTCCGATCCGGAAATTGCTGGCGTAGGTCTAAGCGAAACCGAAGCGAAAGCGCAAGGAATCAATGTAACCATTGGTAAATTCCCATACGCGGCTAACGGACGTGCGAACTCTTTGAACGCGGCTCAAGGCTTCGTGAAGCTTGTCGGCGACAAAGAAACGGGCCAATTGCTTGGTGGACAAATCGTAGGACCAGAAGCTTCGAACTTGATCGGTGAGCTAGCGCTTGCTGTTGAGATGGGCGCAAACCTGGAAGATATCGCACTTACGATTCATGCACATCCAACATTGACGGAAATGATTATGGATGCCGCTGAAGGTGCGCTTGGACATCCGATTCACCAACTTGGCAAATAATTTATTTCATACGGTTATTTCAGGCCTTTAGATAAAAGTCCCGAGAGTTTGGCTATAAGCCGCTCTACGGGACTCTTTTAATTCAAAGGATGAATTCGGAACATGATGATGATTGACGCTTCGAATCGGCAGCTTATATAATTTGTAGAGCAAGTCATGTAAGCTAATACGTTGGGAGCGTTGAACATGCATACACCGAAACCGATCATCATTGGTCACCGCGGCGCGGCGGGTGAAGCTCCAGAGAACACGCTGGCTTCATTTGTATTGGCGCTTTCGCAAGGCGCACAGGCGATTGAATTGGATGTTCATATCACGAAGGATGGCGAGATCGTCGTTTGTCATGATGGAACATTGGATCGAACAACGAATGGTTCAGGACTTATTTGCGATAAACCATGGGCAGACATTCAGAAGCTAGATGCTGGAGCATGGTTTTCGGAGAAGTTCAGAGGGGAACGTATCCCCCTTCTAAGCGAAGTATTTGATGTAGTGCCGAAGGGCACGCTCATCAATGTGGAAGTGAAGCATGCCTACGAAGGGCGCATGGAGAAAGCACTTTTGGCGTTCTTCCGAGAGGTAAATCGGTACGAGGACGTCGTTGTTTCTTCTTTTGATCACAAAGTAATTCAGCGTTTAAAACGTACAGAACCCGCGTTGAAGGTGGGCTTGCTGTATGCAGCGAATCTCATCGACCATGCGGGATATGCCAAACTGCTTGAGGTCGAAGTCTACTCCCTGCATCCCCATTATCATTCGATGGATGAAACGGATATTGCATCGGCAACAGCAGCGGGGCTAGCAGTCTACCCCTACACGGTGAATGAACTTTCGGACTATCAACGGTTGACCAACGCTGGTGTCACCGGTATTATCACAGATTTCCCCGGCAGGTTGAAGGCATTTTTGCATACATAGCCAAGAATAAATAGACCGAAGCATACAGATGCTGAGGTCTTATTTTTTTTCCCCGCATACAATGAACTATTGACAGACTCGAACGAGATACCAATAGGGGGAATTTCCATGTTCAAATGGATGTTCGTTACGCTAGTAAGGCTTTTACTTCCGTGCTTGCGTCTGTTTGTGTTGCTTGCTTTTAAGGTGAAAGTGACGGGCATGGCGAAATTCGATCTGACGGGCAAAACAGTGCTCATTCCGAACCACGTATCCTTATTGGATGCGGTGGTACTTGCTTTGATTTTGCCTACAGATGTGGCATTTGTTGTGAATACGAACATTGCAAAGCGATTTGCGTGGGTACTCCACTTCAGGGCTCATATCACGGTGGACACCTCGAATCCCTATGCAGTTCGTACAATGTTAAAAACGATCCAAAGTGGAACACCGCTTGTCATTTTTCCAGAAGGACGGATCACGACGACAGGCGGCATGATGAAAATATACGGGGGCATAGGGTACATTGCATTACGATCACAGGCTCGAATTATACCGATTTCGATTGAAGGTTTGGAGCATTCGAAGTTATCGTATTTACGCGGAAAAATAAAGCAACGCTGGTTCCCGCAGGTGAACATTGCGTTTGGTGAAGCTTTTCAAGTCCCGGCAGGGGATGAGCGCGTCACGAGAAAAGTTCAAAAGGAGCAGGCGACGGAGGCGATCCGCACGAAGTTGTTGTGTCATTTGCTGAATAGTCGGCTCCAGCCCGAGGTTAACTTATTCAACGAGCTGCTCGCGGTGGCTCAAAGGCACGGTCAATCGAGAGTCATTTGCGAAGATGTGATGAGTCATTCTGCTTTGACGTATCGGAAGCTGCAGTTGAGCAGCTATACATTGGCAGTTCGATTGGGGAAGCTTTTGGATGATCAAAAGCGGGTAGCCTTGTTGCTGCCAAATGCCGCGGGGCATGTGGTGACGTTGTTTGCCCTATTCCGATTAGGCGTTACGCCGGCGATATTGAATTACTCTGCTGGTAGGCAAGCGATGCTGGAAGCGTGTGAAACGGCCGAAGTGAGGACTGTGCTGACGTCTCGAGTTTTTATCGAGAAGGCGGGTCTACAGGATTTTATCCAGAGTGCTAGCGGGTTATTCAATGTGATTTATCTTGAAGATGTGAAGAAAGCACTAGCGTTGCAAGATAAGTTAAGTGGTTTGTTGGACTTTGTTCTGAGGAAGAAAGGGCCAGTGGGTGCTGATCTTAATGAAGTTGTGCTTTTCACTTCAGGCAGTGAGAGTATGCCGAAGGGTGTCGTTCTTACGCATCGAAATATTTGCGCGAATATACAGCAGGCAAGGCTTGTTATTGCCTTTAATAGTTCAGATAGCGTGCTTGGCAGCATGCCGATGTTTCATTCGTTTGGTCTGACAGCGGGGACGATGCTTCCGATTCTTTCGGGGGTGAAGTTGGTTTTATATCCGAATCCCTTGCATTATAAAGTCATTCCAGAGCTCGTTTATGATCGGAATATTACAATTTTATTCGGCACCTCAACGTTTCTTGGTGCTTACGCGAGAACGGCGCATCCTTATGATTTTGCCCATTCCTTGCGATATGTTGTGGCTGGTGCCGAAAGGCTGAAAGAGGAAGTACGTCAAATTTGGCAGGATAAATTCGGGATTCGCATTCTGGAGGGCTATGGAACGACGGAGACGACGCCAGTTATTTCACTGAATACACCGATGCATGGGAAGAAAGGTTCAGTAGGTAAATTACTCCCTGGCATTGAGGCTGTCGTGGAAATGGTAGATGGGATTGCGACTGGTGGTCATTTGCTCGTTCGAGGCCCGAATGTGATGAAAGGGTATTTGATTCATGGTCGTGGCTTCGTTCCTGCTTCGGAGTGGTATAGCACTGGGGATATTGTGACGTTGGATGATCAAGGCTATTTGTTCATTCAAGCCCGTTTGCAGTCTTTTGCTAAAATAGGTGGCGAAAAAGTATCGCTTCTCATGGTGGAAGAGCTCGTAGCAAAGAGTTTGGTGGCGCCTGCGGTTTGCGCTGCAGTACATGTGCCTGATCGGAGAAAAGGGGAGCGAATCATTGTTTTTCATACCAGTAAGGTGAGTCCTCTTGAATCACTACGCGAGTTGATGAAGCAGGAGGGGCAGCCTGCGATTTATATGCCATCTGAGTTTCGGTATATCGAGAAGCTGCCGCTTTTGGGGAGTGGGAAGACAGATTATGTGACGATGAAGCAATGGGCACTGACAAGTGATGCTGGAAGTAAACCCACAGCTTAGGCTGTGGGTTTTGAACGTATGACGGAAATACCGGCGGGGATGAGTTCGATTTGAATAGGCGTGGAGCCAGCGAACTCCCCGTCTGCTTGGACAAGCAAGGGCTTTTCTGTCCGAATAGAAATAGATTTTCCTTTATAAAAAGATACTGCAGGATGCTCGGTGTGCTTGCCTTGGTACACGGTGAAAAGAACGGGCAGAAGGCGAATGCGGCTGTTGCTTTGAATAACAACAACATCGGCCATACCGTCAGTTGGACTTGCTGTTGGACAAATTTGAATCGACCCTCCGTAGAATGGAATATTCGCTACGGCTGCCAGCCACATGTTAGGTAGTCTCGTAACACTGCCGTCTACCTCTATCCATGCGGTGGAGGGTTGATAGGTTGCGAACACACGAAGAATAGAGATGAAATAGGATAAGCTACCTAGTCCAAGGCGGTTGAGGAACTTTTTGTAGCTGGCTTCATTCGTAAGTTTGGCGACCATGCCGTCAAAGCCAGCGCCAATGCTATTAACTGCCACTTGGTTGATCTGAATGGCATGGAGAAGGTCAATTTGCACTGTGCTGGGAGCAGTTAAGGCAATTTGAAGGGCCTCTAATGGATGATTAGGTATGCAGTAGGCTTTTGCAAAATCATTGCCAGTTCCTGCCGGGATAACTGCGAGGGAGCAGACTGGGGAGGAACCGTTGCTATTCTGATGCTGCCAAACGCCACCTGCTGCTTCATGAACGGTGCCATCTCCGCCAATGATAATAATCCGCTGAACGTKATGCTCTTGAATCAGTGTTATGGCATGTTGTGTTGCTTCACCTGCTTGGGTTGTTAATTTGACTAGATAAGAGATTTGATTCGTTTGGAGGTAGGATTGGATGACTCCCCAGATGTTAGCTCCTCTGCCATTGCCTGAAAGCGGGTTCACAATAATTCCGATTGATTCCATGTGTATTTGCCCCTTATCTTTTCGTTGAGGTGGTAGTTTTTGGTAAGTGAAACAATTGCTATGCGTAGGTTTTATACGAATTTTCCTTTACATAAGGGGCACTGTTTTGTAAAATAAACCATAGGTAAATTAATTTAATTTTGATGTTAGTTTTTATGTCATGGGAGAAAGTTGTATGATTTACACTCGGGGGGAGAATGGGTAACTTTGAAATTGAAATCGGAATTGAACAGCATGCAAAGCACAGGAAAGTTCAACGTCAACCTGTCCGTCCTTCGTAATCTGAAACTTCGTTTTAAACTGCTGTTCATGAATGCGATTGCCATTTTATTTTTATTAATTGTAGGGATTACGGGCTATTATTATATGGACAAGATGTCTAGCAACTCTACTAAAATGTACGAGGAAAGTCTGCTATCTGTCAAATGGATTAATCAACTCCAAACAAATTTCAATGAAACCGAATCTAATTTACTAGAAATGATGTTATCCACGGATGTGAAATATAAGGCCAAGCTGAAAGCTAAGTTGGATGAGAACGCTGGTACGAATAAAGATTTAGTTACGAAAATTGCAGGGATTGCGTTGAATGGGGAAGAGGCTGGGGCTTTCAAAAGCTTCGAGGAACTGAATCTGAAATATCGTGAATTTGTCACTAAAACCATAGATCAAGCGACGCAAAATAATCAAGTTGCTTATCAGGTTTACAATAATGAAGTATCCCCGCAAGGTGATAAAACGGTAGAAGCATTAGATAAACTCGTAGCGCTTAAAGAAACCGCGGCTGAACAATTTCAGAAATCAAGTAGTTCGGATTCAGCAACGTCGCATTGGGTCATTATACTTACGATCATTATTGCGATTGTTGTGATGACGTTGGGCGCATTGACGTTGGATATGATCATCTCGACACCCATTCGCAAACTCCAAGAAAATATGGAAAAGGCAGCCGGTGGAGATCTGTCCGTTAAAGGGGACTATCCTTATGGGGATGAGGTAGGTAAATTAACGAATTCCTTTAATGTCATGACAGGGAGCTTGCGTGGCTTAGTTATGCAAATCTCAGATAATGCTTTAACACTTTCAGCGAGTTCCGAAGAGCTGCTTGCTAGCTCAGAGCAAAGCTCTCTGGCAGCAAGACAAGTTGCTACTTCTAGTCAGCAGTTGTCGGAGGATTTCGATAAACAATTTGCTGGTGTGACGCAAGCGAATGAGGCCGTTGGGCTTATGCTGACTAGCACGAAGCAAATTGATGAGTCGGCGCAAGTGGTTGCTGCGCTTGTGAATCAAGCAACGCAGGCCGCTCAGCATGGTAAGCAATCGGTCGTTTCAATCGCGGGGCAAATGACTGAGATATCAGATGCGGTTCGTGATGTTAATGTCGTTATCGAAGCTTTGGGTAAAAATGCACACAAAATTGGTGAAATCGTCAATGTCATTAACGAGATTTCGACGCAGACGAATCTGCTTTCCTTGAATGCAGCGATTGAAGCAGCACGTGCAGGGGAAGCTGGGCGCGGCTTCGCGGTCGTTGCTGKGGAAGTGCGCAAACTTGCGGAGCAGTCGTCCACTTCGGCGCGAAATATTACGGATCTAGTGTCGACGATTCAACGCCAGATCAATCAAGCTGTTAGCTCCATGCATACCGGAGCAGGGAAAGTGCAAGAGGGATTGACGATTTCGGAGGAAGCGCAGGAATCGTTCGTACATATCGAGACTTCGGTCGAGAAGGTGAATACGAAAGTGGAAGATGTGAACCGGAACATCCACCAACTCGTAGACGCGAACTTACGCATCGAGCAAGTGATGCGTATTGTGAGCTCCGTTTCGGAGACGGGGATTTCCGTCAGCCAAGAGACATCCGCTGCGAGTCAGCAGCAAATGTCGACCACGGAGGAAATCGAGAACTCCGCGAAGTCCCTGGCCGGACTAGCGGAAGAATTACAAATTTCGCTGCAGAAATTTAAGGTGTAGCGTGAACCCGCGGGCGTTGAGCCTGCGGGTTTTTGTTTGTGTGCCGGAGTTGGACGAATCTGACGCAAGCGGTGCTGTTAGTGATGAAAAACATCACTAAAGTAGGTGGAGCTGGACGAATCTGACGCAAGCGGTGCTGTTAGTGATGAAAAACATCACTAAAGTAGGTGGAGCTGGACGAATCTGCTGAAAACGTGCAGTTAGTGATGAAAAACATCACTAAAGCAGGTGGAGCTGAGTGAATCAGCCGAAAATGCTGCAGTTAGTGATGAAAAACATCACTAAAGCAGGTGGAGCTGGGTGAATCAGCCGCAAATGCTGCAGTTAGTGATGAAAAACATCACTATTGGAGCTGGATAAGTCGAATCCGTCGTATCACTTCGCACTATCCCATCAATTGCTGAAGTATCTCAGCTGTAGGGCGGTAGTATCTAATCCGTTTAGTCCCTTTTCCTGCGGGTTCAAGCATGTTTTTCACATGCATGACCTTGAGCAGTTGTCGTGCTTTCTGAGATTCGATAGCGAGTACTTGGCATACATCTTGAGTGGTGAGGGGATTATCACTGTTTATCGCATACCGCAAGACTTCCTTCTCCACGTAGCTTATCAATTGGACTGACCCGTCGTTCATGCCCAAATAGCGTCCCATAAATTGTTGTAGGATTTGTTGGCACATGCGAGGGCGATCTTTGATATCGTCGTAGGAGAAACGAAGGATTCGCCAGCCATCGATGATGAGGTGGTTCTGACGAATGAGGTGATCGGAGAATTGGGATCGGCTAATTTGTGAGGCGTGGGTGGTGAAACCATCGATTTCGATGGCAAGTTTGAGTGTATGTTTGATAAAAGCAAAATCAAGGAATCGGGTTCCATCTCGGAAGTCTTTCACTTCATATTCGGGATGAAGATCGTTGAAATGTTTAAAAGCAGGCCACCAAACCTGCAAAAGAAATAGTTTTTCAGCATGACTGTGGCCCTCCAGCAGTCTGCGAAGCGAGTCACCTTTTCGAGTGGACGCGTGGTAAGCGATAAATCCATCATGTGCAACTTCGAATGCTATTTTCATGTGGATGCCTCCTTGAAATGATAAAGCCGCTTCTCATGAACAGCCAAGGCTGAACTTGAAAAGCGGCGTATGCTTTACGACCAACTATGTCAACATTGTAGCACACACACTCCGTATATCACCACCGTATTGACACGCATGTACTATTATTATATAATATTGAAGTTGATTGAAATGAAACCATATAAACACTTCATATTTAGCCTCATTTACCCCACACGAACGATTAGCGAGAAGAAAGTAACCCCCTCTCCTTGTTTGTTTTTCTCCCAATGCGCAGTCCATCAGCTCATTTATGGTAAACCCGAGGCAACGTAAGTGTTTCGGCAGTAAGTGTTTGTAACGCAATTCGCACTGGCGCGGTCATTGGAGCCGCAAGGATGAAAGAGAGGTAGGGCTTTCATTGTTTTGATATTCCAACACATGAATTACGCAATTTCATAGAGATCAATTGAAGTTAGATAAATCGTTTTCGTGCTGATTAGGTGCGGGAACGATTTTTTATGTTGTTTGAATGACTGGTGAATCCTGCTTGCTTCCTTTACAATAAAATGAAATCTACCAAAGATTTGCTGGAGGTTTGAGGTATGAGGTTTGAGGTTTGAGGTTTGAGGTATGAGGTATGAGGTATGAGGTTTGAGGTATGAGGCTTGAGGTATGAGGCTTGAGGTTTGCTTGAGGTTTGGAAGGTTTTACGAAAAGTTGATTGTGAATTGTGGGTTTGTTTAAATGTAAGGTTTTGATCATACATAGAAAGAGGCGTATTTCCCATGCCAGAGCAAGTTTTTGAACTTAAGGCCACATGGACCGGCGGTCTTGATGGGACCGGCCAACTCCAAGCGGATGGCTTCCAGACATCCATTTCCGTGCCAAGCGAATTTGACGGACCTGGCGTAGGGACGAATCCGGAAGAAATGCTGCTCGGCGCCGCGGCAACCTGCTACCTGATCACACTCGGCACATTGCTCCATCGAGCAGGCATCGAATCCCTAGAACTCCATTCCCACATCTACATCCAGAACCAACCAACAATGAAAGTGAATGCGATCGTCCATCGTCCTCTAATTTCTGTGCCACCACATATGACCGAAGCTCAACTGGATAAAATAAACAAAGCGGCCTTCCGTGCGGAACAAACCTGCATGATTAGCAAAGCTTTGCGAGGCAATGTACATATTAGCGTCGAACCCGAGATTCGAATCTCGGGCGTGTAGTTGACTAATCCATTGTCCGATTCGATCTAGAAGGAGGGCAGCGCAGCGATGAATCTGAACAAAAAAGTATTTATCGGTTTTTTACTTTTCATCATCATCCCCTTATTCGTCCTAGGGTCAGCGGTGTACACAGTCTCCCAGCAGCTAATTGAGAAAAAATATGGGGATCTCACAGAAGTCACGTTGCAAGCGATCTCTCGTAATATTTACTACATGTTCAAGGAAGCGAACTATTTCTCCGATTTCTGGATGGTCAAAGATAGCATTCAAGGCATCTATCGTACGATAGATGCGGCAAAACCGAACGAGGATCCCCTATCCTCGTATGATTTGAACACATTTGATACGCTGCTTCGCGGCTCGATTCTGACTTATTCGCCTGTTCAATCTGTTGTCATTTACAACAATAGCGGCAAATCCTTTAGTGCCGGGCGAACGAGTGGAAGTTCGATTCCATGGCAAACGATTCAGCAAAGCATGGCCTTCCAGCACATCCAAGATCTTAATGGCAGTCCACTCTGGATAGGACCCTCCGAATTCAAAGAGTTCGGTTCAGGCCGCGGCGAGTTCTATCAAGCGCGAATGGTGAAAGATTTTTGGACGATGGATAATCTCGGCTATATGCTGTTGAAATTTAAATTCAATGAGCTGGATCAGATATTCAAATCCTTCAATACGAGTGAGGAAAGCTCCAAACGCTATCTGCTGATCAATAAAAACGGTCTTATTTTTTACGATAATAAGCAAAGTTTAGAAGGGGCGAATGTCCTGCAATTGACGCAAGGGAAATTCGATCTTGGATTCAATAATTACAGCTTCCAGGCCAATTTTCAAAATGAGAAAAGTCTGATTTCCCTCTATCATTTGAATATTAATGGGATGGGGGTTCAGGATTGGAGTGTCGTGTCGATCACGTCATGGAAATATGTCGCTGGGGAAATCGAGACGATTATGAAGCTCGTGGCAGGAATTACGTTTATTTGTTTGTTCTTTGCCCTGGTGTATAACCTTGTCTTCGTAAGACGTATTATTCAACTGATTCTTCGCATGCTTTCCTCTATGAAAAAGGTGGAGCGTGGTGATCTGACGACCCGTATGGAAGTGAGCGGAAAGGACGAAACCACAGCGCTAGCGAGAGGATTTAATAGTCTAGTTGTAAGGGTCGAGGATTTGCTCGAAGAGGTGAAGCGTCAGCAGGACCGCAAAAACAAGGCAGAGCTTATGCTGCTGCAAGCACAGATTAAGCCTCATTTTCTTTTTAATACGCTCGAGTCCATTAATGTACTAGCCATTCAAAACCAAGGGAAGAAAGTCAGCCAGATGGTGATTCGACTTGGGAATTTGCTCCGGATCGGGATGGAAAACCGGGAAGAGATTACGTTGAAGCAGGAGCTTGAGCATCTGCGCAGTTATTTGGAAATACAGGAGTTCCGCTTTGAGGATCAGTTCCAATACACGATTGAGGCGCCTCCGGAGCTGCTCCATGAGGACATTTTGAAGCTGACCTTGCAGCCTTTGGTCGAGAATAGCTTACAGCATGGCTTTGAACCAATTGACTATATGGGGCTAATTACGGTGAAGGTTGTGGATGAAGGGGATCGTATTGGGCTATATGTGACGGATAACGGCGTTGGCATCAGTAACGAAAAGCTAGCGAAATTCCATTATAAAACCGAACTGGAGACGCCATTTCATGAAATTTTGGAATCGAATGAAGAGCGAAGAGGCCTTGGTGTAAGTAATGTTGCCGATCGGGTTCGGATTCAATATGGTGAGCACTATGGGATGTTTATTTGTTCTCAAGAAGGTCAAGGTACGACGATGAAGGTGATTATTCCGAAAAGAAAGAGGGATGCAGGGTGAGGTTAAAAGCGATTTTGGCAGACGATGAGCCTAACATTTTACGTAATTTGCAGGCGGTCATTCCTTGGAAAGAGCTCGAGATTGATATTGTAGGCACAGCCAAAAATGGGCTTGAAGCCTTAGAACTCTGTGTTCAGCATATCCCGGACATCGTGATGAGTGATATTCGGATGCCGCAAATGGATGGCATTACGTTCATTCATAAGCTGCGGGAAATCAATGAAGACTGCACGGTGCTGATGGTGACGGGGTATCAGGATTTCGACTATGTGCGCTCGCTCCTGCGGGTGGGGGTTAGTGATTATATTCTAAAGCCAATCAATTACGAAGAGCTTGAGAATTCGATTCGTAAGCTTGCCGGCGAAATTCGTGCTAAGAAACAGAACCATCAGGAAGAACTCCTGAAGTGGGGGAAGATTAGAAGCTTGGCTTACGAGAAGATTTTGCAGGATATTATGATGGATTATACGGATATTACGGCGAGTACACAGCTTCCCATTGATCAGGGGGATCTAGAGACACTGCGTTATGTGTTCGCGATTATTGACGTAGATAATTATTCTCAGAAATCTTTGCTGTGGAGTGAGCAAGAACGTAAGCTGTGGAACTTCGCTGTGCGGAATGTCCTACAGGATTCCTTGGCGGACGAGATCTCACAGTACACCGTTCTTCAGATGCGAGAAGGAGAATGGTCACTGCTCATGGCGTGGGAGGAGGAAGACCCTACAGACCCTACTTCCGTAGAAACGAAATTACGTGAGTTAGCTGCCAAATTACAACGAAATGTCAGTCAATCTGTGAAGCTAGGGATTAGTGTGGGCTACTTTCCAGGGCCAGTAGGACTGCAACAGCTAGCGGATACCTATCGAAAGCTGCAGAGGTTTATGCAGTTGAATTTAGATAAGCAGCAATCCGTACTGCCCTATAAAGAAGCCAAAGAATCTTCGGATGCGAGTAGTTCGCTTTGGTTTTTGGTAGAGGAAATTGTTACGGGCATGAAGCAGTTGAATCGTCCGAAGACCGAGGATGCGCTGGATCGTCTTAAGTTGTTACTGGAAGGTTTGTCGGAGGGATCATTCGCTCGCGCTTATCAGATGCTGCACTATTTGATCCTGCATGTACTGCGAGAGTTGCGTGAGATGAATGCCCTCGATAGTCAGGAAGAAGAACAGATTTGGCGTGAGTTGGATAAAAGCGAGAGTATCCCGCATTTGTTGCAGGTTATGGTACAACTTGTATCGAACGGGCTCGAAGGTACGAACAAGAAGAAAAATAGTGAGCTCCTCATGGCCTCTGCTAAGGAATATATTCGAACACATTATTCAACGGATTTCGGCATTGAGGATATTGCCAGCTCCTTGGGAATTAGCTCGAGCTATTTCAGTTTGTTATTTAAACAACACTTTGGGGAAACCTTTGTGGAGTATGTAACGAAGCATCGGATGGAGCAGGCGAAATCCTTATTGCTTCATAGTGACAAAAGCATTACGGATATTGGGAAATGCGTGGGCTACATCGAACGGCGCTATTTTACTAAGGTATTTCAGAAGTTTACGGGCGAAATTCCTTCCGAGTATCGGGATAAGCGAAAGGAAGGGAACTAGAGGAATTTGCCCCTAGATTAGGAATTTATCTGTCTTTAGTACACACAGAGGTTCAATTATACTTAAATGGTAAGCTTAAAGCGGTTGTTTAAAAAGTCCACTTTTGATCACGAAGTAGTCCAAGAAGCATTTAAAGGAGAACCGAGTGGATGAGAAAACGGTCACTAATTTGGAGTGCAGGTGCTATAGCTCTCACGTTCATGCTGTCGGCATGCAGTATATTTTCGGATAAATCGGATCCAGGGCATGATGCGTCTAGTGGAAAAAGTGTCCAGAATGGGCCAATCTTGCTGACCATCCGGCATACACAGGTAAAGGATACGCAGAAGAAACGCCTCGCCATGCTGCAGGATGTTGTCAAAGCGACCGAAGCCAAAGTGCCTGGTTTGACGATTACGTTAGATGGTGTTGAGGATAAGGTGAATCGCTTCGAAAAGCTGCGAGCAGAAATGGCTGCAGGGAATCCGCCAGAAATATTCGACCTGTTCGGAGGCACGGATACGAAGGATTACGTGAAGGCGAATCGACTGCTGGACCTTACCCCCATCCTGCAAGAGCTTGGGTTAACAGATAAGTTCTATAGCTTTGAAGAGTTTACGGTGAATGGCAAAATCTATGGGATTCCGATGGCTGGCTATGTGGAAGGCCTGTACTATAACAAAAAGATTTTGAAAGAGCAGGGAATCAAGCTGCCCGAAACATGGGACGAGCTGGTAGCCGCAGCAGCGAAGCTGAAAGCTGCCAAAATTACCCCTTTTGCCATGGCGGCTAAGGACTCCTGGGTTATTAACATGATGATTAATACGATGTGGGTGCGCACGGCAGGGGCGGATTCGATCGAGGGGTTTTTGAATGGAAGCATGCATTGGACGGATCCCGAGGTATTGAAAGCTTTTGAACAGTATCGAACGCTTATTCAGAAAGACTACTTCCAAGATGGCAGCCTAGCACTTGCGTATGCCGAACAGCAAAATACATTCAGCAGTGGAAACGCAGCTTTCATGTTTGATGGCAGCTGGGCGAACACGCCGCTCCTAGATCCTGATAAGTCAGTCATTGCACGGGATATCGGCTTCATGAACTTCCCTTCTATGGGGGGACCTGGTGATGGGTATATCAATGGGGGCTGGTCCAATGCCTATGGATTTTCCAAAAAGGTAACCCCCGAACAATTGCTGGCGATCAAAGAGTTCATTAAGCAAATGTATACGGAATCGATGCAGAAGAGGCAGCTCGTTGAAGAGGGGATGCCGCCAGCGATGAAGCTGCAGGATACGAGTCAAGTAAACCCCTTGATAACGGAAATATTGAATGTGTTTGCGACTAGTAAAGGAACTTTCCCAGCCTTCGATTCCCGCATACAAACGAAGGTTCGCGAAAAGCTTGAACGAGGAATGCAGGAGTTGCTTGGCGGAAGAACAGATCCGGCCTCGCTGATGACGGAATTACAGAAGCAGCAAGAAGCTTCGAATAAAGAAGAAACCCATTCCAAATAGTAGTAGGATGACATATGAATCAAATGGGAAGAAATGCAAGGGCGTACATGCTCTTTACTTTGCCGACGCTGCTCGTATTTGCGATTTTTTTCATGTATCCAATGTTGATGTCGCTGCGTTACGGGTTTACGGAGTGGAACGGCATCTCCCCGGCGACATTTAATGGGCTGGACAATTTCGTTGCAGCTTTTCATGATCCTTATTTCTGGATTGCTGTACGAAATAATATGTACTTCATTGGCTTTTCTATCGGGATTCAAATTCCCGTTATATTAGCTATTGCATTGCTTGTGAGTAGATTAAAGCGTTGGATCAGGATGTATAAAGCTCTGATTTTCCTTCCAACGATTCTATCGACTGCGGTCGTAGGTGTGCTCTGGGAATTTATTTATCATCCGCAGGCGGGGCTGCTTAATCAAGTCTTAGAAGCAGTCGGTTTATCGAGCTGGCAGCATGCTTGGCTGGCAGATGGCGCGACGGCGATGCTCGCCATTTTGATCACCAATGCTTGGCAATGGATGGGGTTCTATGTGGTGCTTGTGGTATCTGCCATCTATGCCATTCCAAAGCATCTGGTGGAAGCTGCTCAAATGGATGGTGCAGGGGGCATCCGTCAAGCTTGGTCAATCATTTTGCCGCTGCTAAGACCCGTAATTATGGTTATGATGCTCTTATCGATTACGGGCGGCATGAAAGCCATGGACATTGTAGTTGTCATGACAGGTGGGAATCCCTATGGGATCACGGAGGTTATGGCATCTTATATGATCAAAAAAGCTTATCGTATCGGCGAGTATGGCTACGCGAACAGCATCGCGGTACTGATTCTCATTTTTACGGCTATCTTAACGTCCGTATTCGGATGGTTCACAAGGAACCAGGAGGAGGTGCGCTTATGAGAGGAAGCCTCCTGCGCCGTATTTTCCCACATGCGATTTTAGTGATCTACATCGGGTTGATTTTATTTCCACTTGGGTGGACGTTGAATTCATCCTTCAAGACAAATAAAGAAATTATTACTGCCCCATGGTCCTTTCCCACAGAGTTTTCGTTATCGAATTATTGGAATGCGTGGACTGGCGCACATGTGGGCCATTATTTTATGAATAGTGTGATCAATTCGACGGTTTCAGCTATTGTTTCGTTAGCGCTAGGAACTGCGACCGCTTATGCGCTGACTCGGATGTCTTTTCCAAAGCTAAGTCTCGTTCTGAAAAGGATACTGATCTTGGCCTTGCTGGTGCCTGCCGCTTCCTTGCTGGTCCCTTTGTATATGCTGCTAAGGAGCTTGCATCTCTATAACACACCGCTGGCTTTAATTCTGCCCTATGTGACATTAGGATTGCCGTGGACCGTGTTCATGATTAGCAGCTTTCTGAGCTCCATACCGAATGAACTGGAAGAAGCGGGTATCATGGATGGGCTTTCCATTTACGGGTTGTTGTGTCGGATCATCGTCCCCATTTCACTACCGTCCCTATTTACCGTATTCATGTTGAACTTTCTAACGAGCTGGAATGAATTCATTATGGCGAATTTATTTCTGACCAAAGAGAAGCTGAGGACGCTCCCCGTGAGTATGGTGGCCTTCTATGACCAGTTGAATATGAACTATGGTTCGCTATGTGCGGCAATCATGATCAGTGTAATTCCTGTTGTTGTGATGTATCTCCTTCTACAGAGAGGCATCTTGGAAAATATCAAAGCCTAATTAAACTCTCAAGGAGCGTGTACATTCATGTCAGCAGCTGGAAATACGAACTATAAGCCACTCACGTTACGTCAAAAGGTAGGGCAACTATTCGCTTGTGGGTTTGACGCACTGGAACCAAATCCTCATATTAAGCAATTAATTGAGGAGTATGGGATTGGCGGTGTTATCTATTTCCGCCGTAATGTGAAGGACGCTCATCAGCTTGCTCAGCTGTCTGCCGATTTGCAAGACATCAGCCTGAAGAGCGGAGGTCAGCCGCTATTTATCACAGTCGATCAAGAAGGCGGCATGGTGTCCCGTATCGAGAAGGGAGCAACGTTACTGCCGGGGAATATGGCATTAGGTGCTGCCTTTGCACCATCTGGCGTTTATGCCAGCGCTAAGGTGATGGGCAAAGAACTGCGCCAAATGGGCGTGAACATGAACTTGGCCCCTTGCTTAGACATTAATAATAACCCGCTAAACCCCGTAATTGGGGTCCGTTCTTATKGGGAAACGGCAGCCATTGTGAGTGATATGGGCACGCACGCTGTTAAAGGTTTACAAGACATGGGCGTTATCGCTACGGTGAAGCATTTCCCTGGACATGGGGATACCACAGCGGATTCGCATCATGATTTACCTGTAGTTCCGCATAGCATGGAGCGATTGATGGAGCTGGAGTTAGCCCCGTTCATCAAGGCGATTGAAGGCGGTGTAGATGCGATCATGTCCGCACATGTGGTCTTTGAAGCGTTGGAAGAAAGCAGTATACCATCAACATTATCGTATAAAATATTAACAGAATTACTGCGTGGTCAGCTTGGTTTCAAAGGGCTTATCGTCACGGATTGCTTAGAGATGAAGGCAATCTCCGAAGGGGTTGGCGTAGCGGAAGGGGCAGTTCGTGCACTCGAAGCGGGGGCGGATATTTTGCTGGTCAGTCATGAGCTGGAACGTCAGATTGCGGCTATGGAAGCGGTCATTGCCGCTGTGGAAAGGGGGCGTGTTTCAGAAGCGCGTATTGATGAGTCTGTTCTTCGTATTATGACGTACAAGTATAAGCGTGACATCCGCTTTGATACACTAACGCAGGTTCCGGAGGGGCCGATCTCGACACCAGAGCATCAGGAGCTGGCGAAGGAGTTAAGTCGCAAAAGCATCACGAAGGTCAAGGATGAAGTTGGCAAGGACCTCCAACTGAACGATAAAACCTGCGTGATTTGGACAGAAGTCCAATCGGGGACGGAAATCGATGAGGTTGTTGATCGTGAGGGAACGCTTGGCAGCGTGTTGTCCGAGTTGACTGKGGAGCACGTGCAAGAATTGTACTTGGGTTTATTTCCTTCCGAAGGGGAAATTGCGGAGACACTGAAGCGTTGCGAAGCCTATGAGCAAGTGGTCATTGTAACCTACAATGCGACGTTCTCTGAGGGACAAACACAGCTGGTTAAGGTTTTGACACAGAAAGAAAACGTGCATCTCATCGTCGCGGCAGGACGTAATCCGTATGACTTGCTTGAGTTCCCAGAAGTGAAAACCTACTATGCTTGTTATGAGAATCGGCCACTGGCAATGGTTTCTCTAGCTAATGTGTTGCTTGGTCGTGAAGCAGCTGTCGGACGGTTACCTGTAACTTTATCCGAGCAATATCCGATTGGCTGGAGACAGGACTAGGGGGAAAATGAGTATAGAAGTTCTTTCTCTAGCAACTTGAAGCATTCTCCTTGTAAAATCAGATAGGCTTGTGAAACTTTTCGTTTCCAATTACGTAGGAACAATGCGCACATTTCACGCATTTCACAAGCGATCTAATTATGAAGGGGTGTATATTTTCAAATGAGTCATGCAAACGCTCAATCTGAGCCAACGATGAAATCATTTTTTGCGAATCGATTCGTTCAAACGATTATGTTATCGGGCATTTTGCTTCAAATCGGAATTTGGATACGTAACTTTGCGATTCTACTCTATGTCACAGACATGACGAATAATGATCCATACTCGCTTTCCTTAATCTCGGTAGCTGAGTTCGCGCCAATATTTATCTTCTCCTTTATCGGTGGAGCATTCGCCGATCGTTGGAGGCCAAAGCTGACGATGGTGTGGTGCGATTTACTTAGTGCAGCATCCGTTTTTGTTATTTTGATCACCTTGTATATGGGGTCTTGGAAAGCGATCTTCTTTGCTACTTTGGTGTCATCGATTCTTTCCCAATTCTCTCAACCATCGAACATGAAGCTATTTAAAGTACATGTCCCTGCTTCGCAAATGCAATTGGGGATGTCGATGTTCCAATCGATGATGGCGATTTTTATGATTTTGGGGCCTATGCTGGGCTCATTCATCTATTATCGTTTCGGGATCGAAACGGCCGTGGCCATCATGGGAGCATGTTTCTTATTATCCGCACTGGTACTTACGTTCCTGCCTAAGGATATAAAAGAAGATACATCGGAGCCGCGCACGACGCATATCCTCACGGAAATGGGTCAAGGCTTCCGTTATGTGTTGAGGAACCGTATGTTAGTTATCCTTGGCGGATGTTTTGCTGTTGCGGGTCTAGCGATTGGGTTGATAAGCCCACTTGGCATTTTTCTAGTAACTGAGCAATTAGGTTTAGAGAAGTCGAGCTTGCAGTGGTTTATGGCGGCAAATGGGGCTGCGATGATTATAGGCGGTGGTGTAACGATGGCCTTTGCCAAAAAAATATCCCCACAAGCGATGCTCACCGTCGGTATGGCGGTTAGTGCGGTCACTTTTGCGATGTTAGGTGTGACGCATTTGGTGTGGTTGGCACTCCTGATGCAGTTTATCTCAGGACTTGTGATGCCAGCTATTCAGATCGGGATTAGTACATTAATTCTAGGAAATACCGAGGAATCGTTCGTGGGACGCGTGAATGGTATCCTAACTCCGCTCTTTATGGGTTCCATGGTTATTACCATGAGTTTGGCAGGTACGATTAAAGCGTCTTTCTCCCTTGAATCGATTTACCTCACATCGGCGTTGCTCTTTGTTATCGGGGTTGGTATTATGGTACCGTCTTTGAAAATGAAGTCAGGGCCAATTCCACAGCCGAGCAGTGAACTGAAATAAGCATGAAAAGTGAAAAGCGATATCTCTTGGCCTGATGGCTAGGGATATCGCTTTTATGTTTTATAGAAATGGAGTTCCCGACTCCTTGAACGCCAGCTTCATTTCCGGCGTGATAGAGGAGTCGCTAATGATACCAACGGCTTCCTGTACCTCGCCAATAACGAACAAAGAGCTTCGGCTAAATTTGGAATGATCAGCTACGAGATACGTTTCCATCGATTGCTTCATCATCCGGCGATTCGTTTCGGCTTCAAGCTCATTATAGATCATCATGCCGCGTGAGAGGGAGATGCCGTCGCAGCCCATAAATGTTTTGCGGATACTGAGATTCTCAAGTGTGGCATTCGCTAATGGGCCTGAGAGTTCAAAGGTTTGTGTGCGAATCACACCACCGGTTAGAATCAGCTGCAACCCAGGCGTGCCGATGAGCTCGTAGGCAATATTCACGGCATTCGTAATGACGGTCAAATTTTTGAATTGGTTCAGCTTTTTGGCGATGAAAGTCGTAGTCGTTCCACCTGTTAGCCCAATGATATCGCCATCTTCGATGTAACGAAGGGCTTTGTCAGCGATTTCTTTCTTCTCATCGGTATAGAGGTCCATTTTATTAAAGAAGGGGACTTCCACTTTCAAGCTCTCAAGCACAGCTCCGCCAAAGGTGCGGATACAGCGTTTCTCTTGCTCGAGAATTTCTAGATCCCGTCGTGCAGTTGCTTCAGAGACATTGAATTGCTTCACAATATCCGTCAAGGCAATGGAGCCTTTATCTTTAATTGCATGCATGATGGCATCTCGGCGAACATCGGTCTTTCCCATGGTACCTCCTGACAGCTTTCCGTCTGGAAAGCTAAGTAACGATTCTATGTTAATAGGCTTATTTGGCTAAAAATAACGCTTCCTTCTATTTTATCATGGCGAAGGATGGTCGTCTATCGGATCGAATGTTGTTTGATTTGTTCTCTTTCAATAATTTTATGAAAGGAGTACAAACCGATATCCATTCCGCTTCGTTACCTTAAGAAGGAAAAGCATTCTACCAAAATTGAGTTTGCTTCACCCCATTTAAGGAGGCGTGTACGGTATGAGGTATTTGAAGAAATTAGTCCTTTCAGCTGTTGTACTTCTAGGTGTTGTCATGGGTCTGACCGCGTTGACAGCGATTGCAGCTGAGCAAATGCAAGTCAAATCGGAGACAGATGTGGCAGGCGATCTAGGTATCTTACAAGGAGACGGCAACGGTCTTACGACGGAATATCTTACTAAGTCTACAACGAGATTTCAAGCAGCGATCATGTTTTTACGTTTAAAAGGACTGGAAACTGAAGCATTAGCTTACAGTGGGATGACTAATTTCAAGGATGCAAGTCTTGTCTACAAAGAGGGGCAAGCGGTTCTTGGTTACCTTAAAGATCACCCTGAGCTAGGTTGGCAAGGTACAGGTGGAGACCAATTTGATCCATTATCTGGCATCACAGCTCAAGCTTATTACAAGGTATTGCTGGAAGCCCTCGGTTACAAGCAAGGAACAGATTTTGAGTTCGCTCAGGCACTTACTTTTGCTGAACAAAAGGGACTATCCAAAATCGCAGGTGTTGGGCAGCTCGTCAACATGAATGTGGCAACTGCGACAATCGAAGCTTTGCACGCGACATTGAAAGGCAGCGACAAAACACTAGCAACTGTGTTATCAGGAAAGGGGATCCTGGCTGCGAATAAGCTTGAAGCACTTACATACAAGTCACTACAAGTAAAGAAAAACGATGCGCTTGGAAGCTATCTGGCTGATTCCAAAGGAATGACGCTCTACTATTTTACCAAAGATGCAGGGGATCTGAATTCTTGTGTGGATGCTTGCTTAGCAAAATGGCCTGTTTATTATGATGATCAACTGATCGTGCCAGCAGGCTTTCAAGCAGCCGATTTTACTGTGTTACTGCGCAAAGACGGTAAGAAACAATTGATGTACAAAGGT
This sequence comes from Paenibacillus sp. 01T442, assembly GCF_056398345.1. Taxonomy (NCBI): domain Bacteria; kingdom Bacillati; phylum Bacillota; class Bacilli; order Caryophanales; family Paenibacillaceae; genus Paenibacillus; species Paenibacillus sp. 01T442. The sequence goes on along the minus strand of NZ_JBFTPF010000037.1, from coordinate 20,201 downwards.
TGGCCTTTATATTATTATGCTATGGATCAAGCAGCAGGGGATACGAAAGGCGATTCGGTTGGTAAGCTCTGGTATGTCATTAAACCTGCAGCTGGGATTGCAGTAGGGACCAAAGCCGATCTAGGCAACTATTTGACGGACACCAAGGGTATGACACTTTATTATTACGATAAAGATACGAAAGGTGTCAGCAACTGTGCAGGAAAATGTTTGGAAAAATGGCCTTTATACGATGCCGACCACATTGCTGCACCTACGGGTATGAACTCGGCTGATTTTGGAACTATTATTCGTGCGGATGGCAAGAAGCAAACGACTTACAAAGGCTTTCCTTTGTATTACTGGGTAGACGATAAGAAGATGGGAGATACGACAGGACAAAATGTAGGCAATGTATGGTTTGTCGTAGATCCAGCGACTTTCAGTGGAACGAAAGCCGTCAACAGTTCGGTAAAAACAAGCAAATCTGATCAACTTGGCACATATCTAGTTGATACGAATGGCATGGCGCTATACTTGTTTACCAAGGATAAAGCTGATGTGAACTCCTGCGTCGGTGCATGTATTGTGAACTGGCCGATATTCTATGATGCGAATCTGACAGTGTCGAGTGATTTGAATGCAAGTGATTTTGGTGAATTCACGCGAACGGACGGAACAAAGCAAAACACCTACAAAGGTTGGCCTTTGTACTATTGGGTTAAAGATAAAAATCCTGGAGATACAACAGGGCAAAATGTAGGGAAAGTGTGGTTCGTTCTAGATCCTGCAAAAACTGAAATCAGGTAACAGGCAACAGAAAAGCTGTAACTGTGAACTTCAACCTACTGCTTGATGCAGAAAGGTTGGAGTTTTTGTCTATACGAGCTGAAAATATGGTAATGTAAGAGTTAATTAGACATCACTTTCACTCGKGGAGAGCCAAGCTATGCGAAATCGAACAGATGGGGAGCTTATGCAGCTAATTATGGCGAAAGAGCATTCTGCTTTAGAAGAGCTCTACGATCGTTATGCTAAGCTTGTGTACTCGTTTGCTATGAAATCCATGAAGAATGAGCAAGAAGCTAGAGAAATCGTACAATTGGTGTTTACGCGTCTGTGGACAACCAGCAAGGGCTATGATGACAGCAAAGGCGTATTCGTCAATTGGATCATTACGATCACACGCAATATTACGATTGATTATGTACGCAAAAATCGTAAACTGGGCCAAGTCGTTCGATTTGAGCCGCGTGAGTGGGAACAAGCACTTGTTTCGGGGGATTCGAATCCGGAGTCGGTCATATCCCGTAAGTCGACGGTTGAACAAATTCAACAAGCCTATGTGCATTTATCAACAAATCAGATTGAATTGATCGAAATGATGTATTGGGAAGGCTATTCGTTAAGTGAGATTGCTTCAAAAAAGAATGAACCAGTAGGCACCGTAAAGAGCCGACTACATCAATGCTTAAAAATTCTTCGTAAGCATTTGACATCACGAGGGGAGGATGACATATGAAAGAACAAGAACCTATTGACTGCAGCTTTATCATCAATTATTTAACAGGCGAATGCACGGAATGGGAACGTGCTTCTTTCGAACGACATCTGCGTACCTGTGACTCATGCAGAGAAGAACTGCCAGAATTGCGCGCTGTCTGGCTTACACTACCTTATCACATGGAAGAAGTGGAACTTCCGCCGGACTTGAAGGGGCAAGTGATGGAGGCCATTCGTAATGAGCCGATCCATAAAGAAGTAAACCATAAAGAAGAGATTCATAACGTAGAGCCCAATAAAGGTCCAATTCTTAAGCGGCGTTCATTTGCATGGATGTATGGGGCAGCTGCCGTGGTCGTGTTTGGTATCGTGGTAGGTGCTATATGGAACTATGACGCTTTTCACACCAAGGAAACAGCAAGTGGTATGAGTGAGCCTTCAAAGGTTGTCAATACGTTCAATTTGACATCGGCGGACACTTCCATGCCAGCAGCTTCGGGAACAGCTTGGGTTGTGCAGTACGGGGATGTTCATAAAGTTGTCGTGAACTTGTCGGGACTGAATGAAACGAGTGGCGATTGGACTTATCAGGTATGGTTGAATCATAACGGGAAAAAGTACAACTGCGGAACGCTGCGTGTGGATAATAAAGGGGTAGGCGTACTGTCTTATGATGTTCATGCCAAAAATTTGAGTATCGATTCCATCGGTGTTACGTTGGAACCGGATCCTAATGGCAGCCAGCCGCGAGGGAAGAAAGTGTTGGGGTCGGCTTAATCAAAAACAGGTCTCCTTTTTCAGAAAAGGAGACCTGTTTTTCGTTCATTTCATGCCCGAAAGCCAAGTGGCTAATGATTCGATATCATCGGGCTTTAATGTGTCTTTGAAGGGAGGCATCTCGACTTTACCGTTCATGATTTGCGTGACGATTTGCTCCTTTGTTCTACGTGAACCAACTTTCGTTAGGTTCGGGCCGTAATCTCCTGCCAAGCCTACACCATGGCATACCAAGCAGTTGTCTTTATAGAGCAGCTCGGCTTTTGCGCTTGGGATGCTTGCCGGCGTATCCTGCGGCTTTACAGACGGCGCAGGCGCAGGCGTAGGTGCTGCAGTAGGTGCAGGCGTCGCGCTAGCAGGCAATGGCGTTGGGGCTGGTGTCGGCGTCGGCGCAGACGTCGCAGCTGCTTGGGGTTGCGGCGTTGCGCTGACAGCCGCAACTGGGCTTGCTGTAGCGGCAGGCGAAGGCGTTGCCGCAGGTGGTGCAGTCGCCGACGCTTGTGGAGTCGGCGTTGCTGTTGCCGTCGTTGTCGCTACAGGCGACGGCGTGGCTGAAGCAGCGGCAGGCGAGACAGCCGTCGGACTGGCTTCCTTACCGCTGCACCCTGAAGCAGCGAAGATGATCATCCCACAAAGGCTTGCTTGCATCCATTTGTTCAATCGTTCCAACTCCTTCGTATGTATTAATTGAGGTAACGAAGGATTGTTGATTTCGGTTTGATTTGTGTAAGGAAAAGTGGGCTTACATTTTGCCGATTCGTGTTTAGATGTATAAACTACAGCTAATTTGCTCGAATGTGAAGCGTTTTCGTAATTAGATGGAAAAAATACATCTAATTTGTATGAAAATAGAAGAAACAAGCCATTAGAAGGAATTTAACTACAGGAAATACAGTTAATCCTTCGAATTCGAGAATTCCACTTCAAATAGATGGAGAAAATCCAGTTAATTTGCTGGGAGCAGGTTTACGCATCCGTCATTAACGCAAAAAAGCTGTCTCGAAAAGTCAAAACTGACTTTGAGACAGCTTCTTTGCGTACATTATGGAGCTACACCGTAGCTCCAGTCAAATCAAGCCAGGCCAGCTCTTGCGCCGACAGCACTAGCTCTGCGCCATCGCGGCAGGAGACCATTTCGGCCTCGGTGCGCGGACCGATCAGCGCGCATGCCGGAAAAGGCTGGCTTAGCACGTAGGCGAGGGCGATCTGGATCGCGCTCACGCCTTTTTCCTGTGCGAGCTGCTGCGCACGCTGCAAGCGCGTCCAGTTCTCGTCGCTGTAGAATACGCGAACGAGATCCGCGTTATCGCGGATTTCCGGCGAGAACCGGCCCGTGAAGAAACCGCGCGCCTGCGAAGACCATGACAGCAGCGGAAACTGCTGCTCTTCGTACCAGCGCAGCGCCTCGCYATCTGCAGATACGCAGCCAGCCCAGAACGGCTCATTTGGCTTAGCGAGACTGAGGTTAGGTGAGCTGAAGCTAAAGCCGACGAGGCCGTGCTGCGCGGCATATTCATTCGCTTCTTGTAAACGCTGATGCGTCCAGTTGGATCCGCCGAAAGCGCGGATTCTGCCAGCTTCCAGATGCTCATTCAAAGCTTCGACAATGACGCCAACAGGTGTCGCAGGGTCGTCACGGTGTAAACCATACAAATCGATGTAGTCGGTACGCATCCGATCTAAACTTGTCATTAAGTCCTGACGAATGGCTTCCGGATTCACACGAGGACCGTTGTTATCATGATGAGCACCTTTAGTGAATAACACCATCTCTTCTCTTTTGCCCGTTTCGTCCAACCAAATACCAATCGCTTGCTCGCTTTGTCCACCACAATAAATATGAGCAGTATCAATCGTGTTCCCGCCAATAGTMAAATAATGATGGAGGATTTCTCTAACTTCGTGCGGGTTATCTAGTCTGAAAAAGTCAGATCCCATCACCAACTTGGATACCGGTTTATCTAATCCTTTGATCTGAATATGCTTCATTTATGTTCTCCAGCCTCTCGGTTTGAATTATTAAAGCTGAACGCGCGCGCGTTCTGTTGCGGATTGCAAGCAGGCGTCGATAACTTTCAAATTTAAAATGGCATCATGTGCAGGGAAGCGTTGCGGTTTCTCACCCCAAGCAGCATAGGCCATATCGTCCACCTGCAGGGCGTACTGGTTAAGGAAAGGAACTTTTTCTTCGCGCTGTTCGTTCCCCACAAAAACTTGGAAATGACCGGATTCTTCAGTCGGTGTTACAAATGCCGATGGAATCACAATGCGCCCCTTGGAACCTAGAATCTCAAGTGTATTTCGGAACGAAGCCCACATCCCGCAATCGAACGTGAGGGCTACATTGCCACTGAATTCAACAAGTCCGGACATCATCATATCGACGTTATCATGTTCCGGTGAGAAGAACGCATGAGTGGTAACAGCCTCAGGTTCACGTTCTAGCAAATATCTAGCCGCACTTAGCGGGTAACAGCCAACGTCATAAACCGAGCCGCCGCCCCATTCGCGGACGTAACGAACATTTTTGCTATCATCCGGGTTGCTGAACGTAAATGTACCGTGAATACCGCGAATATCTCCGATTTCGCCAGATTGCATGATGGCTTTTACGCGTTCGTAACGAGGGTGATGGCGGTACATGAAAGCTTCAGCGAACAGCACACCAGCTTCTTCACTAACCGTAACCATTTCCTGAACTTCAGCTGCCGTCAGTGCAGCAGGTTTCTCACACAGGACATGCTTTCCTGCTTGCGCTGCGCGGATCGTCCATTCTTTATGTAAATGGTTCGGAAGGGGGATGTAGATCGCATCAATATCCCGATCCGCAATTAATTCTTCATAGCTTCCATAAGCTTTCGGGATTTCAAGTCGAGTGGCAACCTCTTGAGATTTCTCCAGATTGCGACTAGCGATTGCGCTTACAACACCAGTTTCGGACTGCTTAATTCCTGGGATACAGGCACGGATGGCAATACCCGCACAGCCTAGAATTCCCCAACGAAGTTTAGTCATGACAGCATTTCTCCTTTTTTGAAGCGGAATGTGTGACGTTATATTGCTATTATAAAATGAGTTATTTAAAATGAATATAACAATATATTGAATCGACTATCGTAATATTGTCATTAGAGATGAGGTCTTATTCGATGCGCCGACAAGTTATGTTACCTACTTTACAGCAATCCATGTATTTCATATTCCCAGAATCCGTAGGCTGGTATCGCGAAGAGCCCCAACATGAAGTCGAGCGGCCGGAGGGTTTATGGTCAACGTATAGTTTGCATTTTGTCATCTCAGGAAAAGGTTATGTGGAGATCGAGGGGCAGCCATACACTTTGCAAAAGGGGGATGCCTTCCTATTTCCGCCTTATCAAGAGCAGCGTTATTCCAGTTCCAAAGATGATCCGTGGGATGTTCGGTGGGTGCATTTTTATGGGGATCAGATCAAGGAGTTCCTATTGGAGAAGGGGTTTTTGCGCAATTTATGGACGTTAAAAAGAAATGCTGAGCTTGAGAAAGCTTTCAATGAGCTGCTTTTAGAAGCGGAAGCCCATCAAATACTTCGCCCCACGCAGTTGAGCACGTTGATGTATATGATTTTGTGCGAATTCATGAGCTATGCCTCGCCGTTAACCGTCAATCGTGGGACGGAATCGGTGGATCGGATTCTAGCCTTGCTTCCCGAGATGCAGCGTAGAGCTTGCGAACCATTTAATCTCGAGGAGTGGGCGGAGCTCACGGGCGTCAGTACGTATTATTTTTGCAAAATATTTCGAAAAGCCACTTCGATGACGCCGTTGTCGTTCATTACACTTTGCCGAATTCAATTCGCTAAGCAGCGCTTAATTGAGAAAGAAAATTGGCCGATCAAAGACATAGCAGTTGAAGCGGGTTACACGTCTGCAAGCTATTTCAATCAGCGATTTCATGAACATGAAGGCATGACACCGAGTGAGTTCCGCAGCCTATACATGAAAGGATCTTTCAGCTAAATGGGTGATCCCGGGCTCGGTACTAGTAAAAGTTAGTACTTTTGGAAGGCATGCTAGCACGGTACTCTTAGTCTGTAGAGACGATAAGGGGGYTGAGCAGATGCAAAGTCAAGGGAATAAGAAATCTTTTCAAACCAATCGGATATTGCATATGATCCTGGTTGTGTGGCTTGGTGTGTGGGGATGGTTGGCAATTGCGCCGCATAGTCGCGGGGATTGGGTGTTAGAAAATCTTTTGACGTGGGCAGCTTTACTTGGACTGATCGCTACGTATAGAGTATTTATTTTTTCAAATCTAACGTATGGCTTATTGGCGAGTTTCTTGTTGCTGCATAGTGTAGGGGCTCACTTTTCTTACAATGGGACATGGTTCGATCCTTGGTTGCGGAGCATATTTGGGTCAGAGCGGGATCATTTTGATCGGCTGGTTCATTTGAGTTTCGGATTGCTTTGTGCCTATCCTATTTATGAAGGTTTGAGGGGCTGGACAACACTTGGGAGAAGATGGATTTATGTGATGACGTGTGTTATCGTTTTGGCTATGGGTGCTTTCTATGAGCTTATCGAAATGTGGGTTGCCATGATCGTAGCTCCTGAGATCGGTACGTTATTCGTTGGTGCGCAAGGGGATCCTTGGGATGCTCAGCATGATATGGAACTCGCCTTGTACGGAGCGATTATTGCGATGTGTGTGACGGCTTTTGGGAAACGAAGGCAAGTGGAAGATCACTTATAGGGGAAAATGGGAGGCAGAGTTGGGAATGGGAAATGAGCGTGAAACTGCTATTAGTGATGCGAATGCGAATACAAATGAAAATGAAAGTGAAAATACAATTGAAAAGTCAAAGGCATTTGTGTATGTTGGTTCATACACGGATGATCAGCATCCAGTTGGCATTTCTTTATATAGCTTTGATGGGCAAAATGGTGAATTGACGCTGGTCGAAACGTATAGCGATTTACCGAATGCTTCGTTTCTGGCGGTGAACAAGGATAAAACCGTCTTGTACGCGGTGAGTGAAACGGTGACATATGAGGGACGGTTCGGAGGCTCGGCAGCAGCCTATGCGATTGAAGCGGGCACGGGGAGATTGAGCAAAATCAACCAACAGCCAGCAGCTGGCTCTGCGCCTTGTTACATTAGCTTGGATGCCACGGGCCGCAGGGTGTATGTGGCGAATTACTTAAGCGGCGATGTAACGGTGTTTCCCGTAGAAGCGGGGGGTGGTTTGGGCGAGCACACGCAGCTGATTAAGCATGAAGGCGAGCTTGGACCGCAAGCGGATCGCCAAGAAGCGCCGCACGCGCACTCGATTGTCCCGTCTCCGGACAATCAGTTTGCTGTATCGGCCGATCTGGGCCTTGATCGGCTAGTTGTTAGCCGCATTGACGCGGAGAGCGGCGCCCTGCTGCCGCATGGCGGAGCAGAAGTGAAGCCGGGCGCGGGCCCGCGGCATGTGGTGTTTAACGCGGACAGCATGTATGTGTACGCGATCAATGAGCTGGACAACACGGTAACCGTGTTGTCTTATGAGGCGGACGCGGGCCGCATGGCCGCGGTCCAGAACTTGTCGACACTGCCGGAGGACTTCGGCGGTGTCAGCTATTGCGCGGACATCCACCTCTCCGGGGATGGCCGTTTCTTGTATGCATCGAACCGCGGACACGATAGTATCGCGGTTTATGGGGTCGACCGAGACAGCGGCACGCTGTCGGTCGTGGGTTGGCAGTCGACGCGGGGGCAATGGCCGCGGAATTTTGCTTTATCGCCGCAGGATGCGTTCCTGCTCGCGGCGAATCAGAACTCGGACAGCATCGTTGTCTTCCGCAGGGATGCGGAGACAGGGATGCTGCAAGAAACGGAGCAAACCGTAGCGGTATCGCGACCGGTTTGCGTAAGGTTTCTATAAGAAGCGCTGAACGCGCAGCGTTAGGCGCTATTTGTGAAAAAGGTGGGGCAAGTTTCGACTTGCTCCTCCTTTTTTTAGCATGGCGTGCGCTGTAACGGTGAAAAACATCACTACAGCCGCAAAACCCGCTAATACCAGCCGCGCTCAAGCTCTATAGTGATGAAAAACATCACTACAGCCGCAAAACCCGCGAAACCCGCCGCGCTCATGCTCCATAGTGATGAAAAACATCACTACAGCCGCAAAACCCGCCAAAACCAGCCGCGCCTTGGCTCCATAGTGATGAAAAACATCACTACAGCCGCAAAACCCGCCAAAACCAGCCGCGCCCAAGCTCCATAGTGATGAAAAACATCACTATAGCCGCAAAATGCGCCAAAACCTACTGCCCCCAGGCTCCTTAGTGATGAAAAACATCACTACAGCCGCAAAACCCGCCAAAACCAGCCGCKCCCAAGCTCCATAGTGATGAAAAACATCACTATAGCCGCAAAATGCGCCAAAACCAGCCGCGCCTTGGCTCCATAGTGATGAGAAACATCACAACAGCCGCAAAACCCGCCAAAACCTCCCGCCCTCAGGCTCCATAGTGATGAATAACATCACTTCTGCTCAAATACCCGCCAAAAATTAGTTGCACATGCAACGTGTTCGACGTACACTAAATTAGTAGCAAGTGCAACGATTCGGTAGGTTAGGTGCATTTTAGCAGTAAAATCAGAAACCAGGAGGGGTTGTTGCAATGATTGAAACGCGAAATTCGATTCCAAGATKGGTATCGCTGATTTACCGGTACGGACAGATGTATATTGGTGACCATTTGAAGCAATTCGAGATCGGTAGAGGTCAGCATATTTTCCTCAATGCGTTGTATAAAGAGGACGGTTTAACGCAAGAGGAGTTGTCCKACTATTTGAAAATCGATAAAGGAACGACGGCAAAAGCGCTGAAAAAGCTAGAAGAGCAAGGCTACATAACGCGCACAGTCAGTGAAAAAGATAAGCGATGCTACGAGGTTTTATTGACGGACAAAGCTCGCGGAATTAAGGAGGATGTACGCAAAGTTCTMACGGATTGGCGCGAGAGATTGACGTTCGGCATGTCGGATGAGGAGAAGCAGATGGCTCTTACGATTTTAGAAAAAATGKGTCACAATGCGGCTCACTTTGCTGAGGAAGAGGTAAACCAATGAATATGAGGGCTGCGGGAGCTGTGTTCGTTGATCGTCATTTCCATGCGTTGACACACAAGAATTATCGCTATATGTGGTTAGGGCAATGTGTATCACTGATCGGCACATGGATGCAAAATATCGGGCAGTCCTGGCTCGTTCTCACACTGACGGGATCGTCTCTTAAACTTGGGATTGTGGCTGCGTGTCAGTTTCTACCTATCCTTTTGTTTTCGCTGTTTGCCGGCATTATCGTGGATAAATTTCCTAAGAAGAAGATTCTTATACTCACACAGACGGTATCGATGATACTTGCCTTCGCATTGGCCACATTGGTGCTAACGGATACGGTTCGTTATGAATATATTCTTGTCTTAGCATTGCTTCTAGGCTTGAATAATACGTTGGATATGCCTACAAGGCAGGCGTTTAATGTGGAGATTGTGGGTAAAGAAGATTTGATGAATGCGATTGCCCTCAACTCAACGACGTTTAATATGGCAAGAATTGTTGGCCCTTCAATCGGTGCAGTCATGATGGCCTGGTTGGGAGCAGGTTGGTGCTTTTTGCTAAATGGAGTCAGCTTTATAGCTGTTCTATATGGACTGATTCATATTGAGGCAGCACCTTACGTACGTAAGATGAGAGCGAAGGAAGGTATTCTGAAGGAAATTAAAGATGGTATCGTCTACATTGCCAAAGATCCGATCCTCTCACCAACTGTGTTGCTAGTAACCGTCATTGGTACGCTTGCTTTTAACTTTAATATTCTTATTCCTGTGTTCACCAAAAATGTCCTGCACATKGGAGAGACGACTTATGGTACGTTGATGTCTTGTTTGGGAGTGGGGTCACTTGCAGGGGCTCTGACGATGTCGTTTCGCAGTAAGCGAGGTCCGAAGCTGAAGTTGAGTATGGCTGCAAGCTGCTTGGTTGCCATTTGCTTAATTCTTAATGGACTGAGTGGTTCCGTTTGGGTCTGTGGTACGCTGCTTGCGTTCACGGGGTTCTTTAATATTTTATTCGCGACAAATAGTAATTCGGCTCTTCAAATGTACGCGAAGGATGAGTATCGTGCACGTGTCATGAGTGTGTATTCCCTTGTATTTGCGGGTTCGACACCGATTGGCAGTCTGTTCTCTGGGTTCATAGCGGATCGGTTTGGGGCGAATGGGGCATTTATTGCTTGTGGGGTTCTAACGGGCTTGCTCTGCCTATTCATTACTTGGAAATATAAGTCATCACTCTCAATACAATCGCTTAAGGAGCAGGAAATCGCTTGAAATGAGTAAATTCGACTTTTATTTTATAAAGATTCCATCATTTGGGTTGTCAATTAACTTGGGATTCGCTACAATATGAGGATAAGTTCATGTGTGAGGAGGGATCTTGTGCTGGGGATATTGAAGAAATGGATGCAGAAACCAATGCAGGAACCGAAGCACACGGTGGATTACCAAACGATGGAAATCGACGTTGTCATTAAATGTTTTGTTTCGGATAAGGAGAAGCCGTTTCGAGTCATCTTTAAAGTAGAGAAACAAGGCTCTTTCTTTTCGAAAGATATTTTTGTGAAAAATGTGGATTCGAAAACATCCTATGAGCTCATTCATAACTTTTCCACGCTTGGCATGAACAATGAAGAGTTGAACAAGTATGAAAGCACGGATTATGCTGAATACAGCTTCGCTACGTTGGAAGAAGCCAAAAAAGTGAAAGATACAACCGTCGATTACATACGCTTTCTGATTCGCGAGCATCAGCAAGAGACACTAGCAAAAATTTCATAATGGTATAAAGAAGGAAGGAGCTGGCGATCAATTCGCTCGGCTCCTTTTTTTGGCGCTTATATTCGATTGTACCTATGCTTCAGCCTTTTGTTGCAAGACAATCTCTTTCAACTTATGTTGGCGAAGCTTCGTAATCGACGTGTATTTGGATTCGGATCCTCTAACTTCGAAGAACACTTTGCCGTCCCCAATATGTTGAATTTTACGAGTGTTCACATAACAATCTGTGTTTACTTTGAAAAAGCTGCTGTCTGAGGTCATATTTTGGATCTCTTCCGTATTTAAGCGTTTCTTAATATGGTAGTTCTTCCCATGAAAGGAGACTAGGCCATGTTCACCAACGCGGAAATACATAATGTCCTTTTCTAAAATAAAATCCTCATATGTATTCTTTACTTCGAGCGCTACATTCATTTTATTTGCCCCCTTCTTAAAATGATAACGCTTACATTACTTGAGACGGTTTTATCTTACCATAATCTGTGAGGTATGGGAAGGCTTTTTTCATTTAAAAAAACCAACATGTTTCGCCCTCAAAGGCAGAAAATGTTGGTTTTATGCTGATTTTGACGAACGAGCAATTATTTCCTCGGAAATAATTTACAGTGGAATATTACGAGCAACCCATACGCCAGCAGCACCTGCTTGTGCTAATCCTCGTGTAATTCCTGCTCCGTCACCGCCACAGAAAAGACCTGTAATTTCCGTCTCAAAGCTCTCAGTCAGCTTAGGTCGAGCAGAGTAAAATTTGGCTTCTACTCCATAGAAAAGCGTATGTTCGGATGCGATACCTGGTGTAACTTTTTCAAGTGCGTGGATCATTTCAATTAAGCTTTTCATTGTATTGTAGGGAAGAACAAGTCCAAGATCACCTGGAACTGCTTCCGAGAGAGTGGGTTCTAAAAATCCTTCGCGTATCCGTTCAGCAGTGGATCGACGTCCTCGCATAATATCGCCGAATTTTTGAACTATTACGCCTCCGCTTGATAAGTCATTCGCGTGCTTACATATTTCTCTTGCATATTCATTCGGCTTATCGAAAGGCTCCGTAAATTTATGAGAAACAAGTAATGCGAAATTCGTGTTGCTGGATCCAAGCGCAGGGTCCTTGTAAGAATGGCCATTGGCGGCCATAATACCGCTGTGATTCTCAACCACAACATGTCCAGAAGGGTTGCTGCAGAAGGTCCTAACACGTGTACCAACGGAAGTGTTATACACAAATTTACCTTCATACAGATGTTCGTTAATTTCACGCATGACAACATCAGAGGTTTCAACACGAACACCAACATCGACTTGATTGTTGGACATTTTGAGTCGGCGTTTCTTGAGCACCTGCGTTAACCAAGCCGAACCGTCTCGTCCTGGAGCCAGCATGACATAGTTGCTTAGGTGCTCCGTGCCATCTTTCAAACGAATTCCTTGAATGACATGTTTATCTTCTTTTTTCGTTGTTATGATATCATCAACTTCGGTTTTGAACTGCATATCGATGTGTGTTTTCAAATATTCATAGATGGATTTGAGGATCATTAAATTTTGCTCCGTACCCAAATGACGAACCTGAGCGCGAAGCAGCTTTAAGCCCGCCGCGTAAGAGCGTTGCTCTATATTTTTCACTGCTTCGGTTGTAGGATCCGTAATGTTTTCTGTTGCGCCATGCTGTAGATTGATGCTGTCTACATAACGAATGAGCTCCATAACTTTACTTGGGGCCAAATAATCCGTCATCCAGCCACCGAATTCGGTTGTAATATTGAATTTTCCATCGCTGTAAGCACCTGCTCCGCCAAAACCGGAGGTAATGGAACACGCGGGAAGACAGCCAGAGAAGTCTTTCTTACCAGCTGGAGGTGGACAAAGTTTGATTTTATTTTCGAGAATTGGACAACTGCGCTTGTAAATGTCGTGGCCTTTGTCAATGAGTAAAATGTTCGCGTTAGGGTGAAGCAATGTCATCTCATAGCATGCAAAAATACCGGCAGGTCCTGCACCAACAACGATAAAATCATAAGCTTTCATAGCAGCAATCTCCTCTGGAACAGTTATATTTGGACGCAAAAAAACCTAGCCACACGGGTATGCGAAAAAGAGCACCCGTCGTAGCTAGGAAGTTATGGCTTCCTCTAGAGACCCCCAAGCCAATCCTCGAGGATATACGAACGATTCATATTTATATGGCTAATTGTCATTGCCTTGACTATCATAATACGAACATTATTGGTTGTCAACGATTTAATGTTCGTTAAATTGAAATGGGAGCTGGAGAGCAAAAACAGCCGTATGCCTCATGCACACGACTGTTTTTGTTTGTTTTTCTCACAGTGGTAAACGTGTAATCGTAACGACGGCTGAGCGTGGGTTTTTGTCTCCAGACTTATGCTGCCATTGACTTGTTGGTTTGTTGGTTCCTGCACCTGTTGACCCTGGATGGTTAACGGATAAGAATACAGTATCCTGCAATTCGGTGAAGGAAACGCCGCTAAGTGCAGCTTCAATGGGGGCAGAAGCGAATTGTTTCGTTTTATTAGCGACACCTGATCGGTGGATGAGATACATGCCATTATTTTTAAATTCGGACCAAGCACCGGAATTTAATTGGTCAGGAGCAACGTCCGATCCGACCCATAGGTTACCATTTTTATCAAAGGTTAAACTGGCAGGTGAGCTAAAACCGCTCTGTCGTCCGCCTGTAAGAAACGTTTCGAATTCAAAGTTCGAGCTGCCATTTTCTTTTAGACGGATAATCTGACCGTAAAGGTTGCCGCGGCTAGTATTCTGCGTATAGGCAATATAAATAGATTTATCTACGGGATGCAGGGTAAGCTCAGAAGGCCGATCACATGGAGTAGCTCCTATAATTTGTGCTGCTTCATTGGCATAGGTAAGCACATCGCTTTGGGATGTGAACTGTTCAAGCAGGACTTCTTTGGATTTATACATAGACTCAGGGACTTGATAGGTAAAGCTTTTCAGCATTTTGCTAACATTCGATAGGGAGAGCTCAATCCAACGGCCCTGAATGAAGTCTGCCGCGTACAGACTACCTTCAGTTAAGAGATTTTCTTTATCTTGACCTTCTCTCCATGGATCCTTGCTTACAAATTTGTATACAAATCCGTTTGGCGAGTCTTCACCCATGTAAACGACGACTTGATTGTTCGTGTTCAAGGTCATAGCTGCACTGCCGTGATGAAATCTGCCAAGTGCTGTATGTTTAACGGGCTTGTTCTGTTCATTGAAAGGGTCGATCTCAACGATCCAGCCGTAATGAGACAGTGCTAAACCGGCGTCACGACAAGTTTCTTCATAGTGGTTTTCGCAAGTAAGCTGCGTGTTCCATAGGGTTTTGGAGCCTCCACGGTTACCGATTGTTCTTTGGACGCGCGTTGCACCATGAACGGCTGAAGTTCCACTAACTGGACCCGTCAGATCGATCGGAGATAAGCCTGAGATCCGTCGTGCAACGGAAGAATTATCAACAAGCTTCCATGAACCGAAGGTATCCTTCTTCAGATGTAACAATGAGCCACCTTGCTCGTAAAGCAACTGTTTCTGTTGTTCCCAAACGATAGGTTTAGAACGATCTATGAGCCAAGGATACGGACCTGATTCATGATTGACCCATAACATGGCTTCTTTATTTGAATTAGGCAGGGGGAAAAAGGAGGTGTAGCAGCTGTTATATCCAAAGGTATCACCTTTTGAATTTATTTTATCCCCGTATGCGGCTATAAGCTGATATGTAAATCCGTTGCTTAGAAGAAGTTGATCCGCATCAGCCGCTGTATGTAAGGTTGGGTTGAATATTTCTGGCAATTGCTCGTAAGCATTATTGTCTTCTGATGCACTAGCTTTCTGAGCGAATGCTGCGAGACCTGTATAGGTGGAAGCAACTGAAACTGCACTTAAGCCTAAATATTGCAAAAAATGACGCCGTGAAAATGTTTTTTTCGAGTCCATGACAGTCCTCCCGACTTAAATGAGCTTATTATAGTAATAACATACCATAAAATAAAAAATATGCATGTATTATTACCTATATTTTGCTAGAATAATAGAGAATATTGTCGAAATTTTTAGAATTGAAAGATTGGTAAGGAATACTGTCGAATTTATATATCTTTTACGTTTAATTTGCATTCAACCGTCTATTCGAAATTAGGAGGATACAAATAATGGCCTATATTGGTGAAATTCGTATGTTTGGAGGCAATTTTGCTCCAGTTGGATGGATGTTTTGTAATGGGCAGATGCTCTCTATTTCCCAATATGAGACTTTGTATTATTTATTAGGAACGACTTATGGCGGAAATGGAGTTAGTACATTTTCATTACCCAATTTGCAGAGCCGAGTTCCTATGCATAGTGGGAATGGGATCACTTTTGCTGAGCAAGGTGGCGTGGAGGAGGTTACCTTAACCGTAAACCAAATTCCTGCTCATTCACATGCTTTCGGTGTATCGTCCAAATTTGGGAGTACGAACACGCCGGAGGGGACTGTCTTAGCGAGATCAACACTCAATCAATTCACGGATAGCGTTGGGGCGACGGCCTCAACAGGAATTCTTGGAAGTGCTGGTGGAAGTCAGCCACATACGAATATGCAGCCGTATTTGGCTGTTAATTATATTATTTGTACAGAGGGGATGTTTCCAAGCAGTGGAGGGGGCATGTCTGATGAACCGTATATTGGTGAAATCCGATGGGTTGCATTTAACTTTGCGCCAGGTGGCTGGCAATTATGCAATGGACAAACGCTTGCGATTAATCAGAATGCAGCACTTTTCTCATTAATTGGAACATTTTATGGTGGTAATGGACAAACGACATTTGCTCTACCCAATTTACAAAGTAGAATTCCTCTTCATATGGGGGCAGGACACACGATTGGCGAGTCTGGTGGAGAGCAATTTCATACGCTAGTTTCTAGTGAAATGCCATCCCACATGCATTTGCTAAATGCTAGTGTAAACGCTGCGGATTCCAAAACTCTCGAAAATCACACATTTGGTATGACCACTACGAGTTCTTATGGGTATGTTTCAGATGGTGTATCAAACAGTGCAATGGTTACTAGAGTGGGCGGAKGGCAACCTCATGAGAATAGACAGCCTTTTCTTTGTTTAAATGCAATTATCGCTCTACAGGGGATATTCCCTAGTAGAGATTAAGGAGGAGTATTATGATCGATGATGTTTATCTTGGAGAAATTCGCATTTTTCCGTTTAATTTCGCTCCTACAGGGTGGGTGCAGTGCAACGGCCAAATACTACCTATTCAGCAATATGCAGCCTTATTTTCCCTGTTAGGTACTACGTATGGAGGAAACGGTTCTACTAACTTCACGCTTCCAAATTTACAAGGTAGAGTTCCCTTGCACCCTGGTCAAGGACCAGGTTTATCAGAGTACGTTCTCGGTCAGTCAGCTGGCGAGACATCAGTCACGTTACTACTTTCGGAAATACCAGCGCACTCTCATGCGGTCCAATATGGCACATCTGGTTTCGCACAGGAATCACCTACTGGCCAACTGTTGATGGATATTCAAAGTAGACGTGGGGCAGCAGCGTATACAGAGAAGACTAACTTGAAGCCTATGGGACCACAAGCTGTTGCTTCAACTGGAAATAACCAGTCCCATAATAATATGCAGCCGTATCTAACTCTTAATTTTTGTATGGCTACGCAGGGAATATTTCCACCACGTCCTTAAGTTGAGTTTGATTTTTTGATTTATCAGAAAGGAGGCGGGAAAAGTGGATTATGCTCAAAAGGAATCACGGACTTTGATAAAATTCAATAGGAGTATGTTAGTTTTTCTTCTAATGTTGGTTGCCATTGTTGGCGTTTGGTTTAGCTTTGTTGGGTCCGCTAAAGCTGCTACCACATTTACAGTAAATACAACTATGGACGTTGTAGATGCGTATCCAGGGAACGGGATTTGTGATGATGGGGTTGGTAACTGCTCGATCCGAGCGGCGATAATGGAAGCCAACATAAAGGAAGGCGCAGATATAATTACGATACCTCCAGGTGTATATACGTTGAATTCTACACTCGGGCAATTGGTGATTAGTAGTGACATCATTTTAGATGGGATTCAAGGCAATCCCGCAAATACGATCATTCAAGCGGCAAGTAATCCCGAGTCAGCAACGAACCGGGTATTGTCCATCAACCCTAATGTCAATACGCCTGGTTATGATGTTAAGATTCAGGGACTCACGATTCGTTATGGAAAGGCCCCGTTTGGATACGGCGGAGGCGGGATAGATGGAGATGCTGGAACTCGTACGATAGAAATTGCTCATTCGATCATTGAGGATAACTATACATCCGGAAATGGTTTCGGAGGCGGGGCTTATTTAACGGGTGCAGCAGGTGGGACAGTTAAACTAAATGATGTTATTCTTCGGAATAATGCGGCCGGAATTTCTAGCTCTACGTTATATAGTTCTCAAGGCGGAGGTGTATTTCTGCAGKGGGATATGAACCTGGACCTGGTTAATGTTACCGTTACAAATAATACCTCTTATGGGCTTGGGGGTGGTTTGGCAGTAACGCCAGAGACAACAGCTGCGCGAGTAGTTACCATCAAAACTAGCTCGATCACAGGGAATAGGGCATACAGCAAAGTAAGTGCAGCAGGTTCGGAGGGGCAAGCCGGAGGTTTATATCTGGGTGTACCTGCGAACATTTCCAATACAACGATATCGAATAATATCGCTGGTGGGGACGGTGGGGGACTGCTACTTGATCATTATTTTGGAAAAGTATACATGAGTGCAGTGACGTTGGCTAGTAATTATGCTGTACGCGGTGGAGCTATTTATGTAAGCGGCTCATCAATACCTAGTATGCTTAATGATGTTGTGATGAGTGGAAATACTGGCGGGGATATTACGCTTAATCCAGATAAGCAGGATTTACAAGTAGCCATAGCGCCGGCGTCTGGTTCAAACGGGATTTTTTCGCCAGGGAAAACGGGAGCACATTATACGGTTACGGTTTATAATTCCGGGACACCGCCGGTGAGTGGTCCAGTGACAACGGTAGTTTCGTTGCCAGCAGGATTGACACCAACAGCAATGAGTGGGAGTGGATGGAATTGTAATTACAATACATTGACCTGCTCAAGGACCGATATCCCGCTGCAAGGTCAATCCGCTTATGCGCCTATCGATGTGACTGTGAATGTTGCAGCTAATGCGGCCCGCACATTGACAAGTTCGGTAACAGTGTCTGGCGGCGCTGAGATGGTTACTACAAATAATAGTGCGTCATACGTTACCACTATCATGAGTAATGATTCTCTTTTAAGCCATTTATCAGTTTCTAAAGGCATATTAAATCCTACGTTCGACACAAATACTAGGGCATATTCAGTAAGTCTCCCTTATGAGGACGACACTTTGAAGGTTATGCCGACTATTAATGAGTCACATGCAACAGTAACCGTAAATGGTAACTCGGTCGAAAGCGCTACTTGGAGCGAACCTATTTCTCTTCAGGTGGGTACTACAGAAATTAGTATTTCGGTGAGAGCAGAAGATGGAACAACAGCTACGACTGTGGTCACCGTGACTCGTGCTTTACCAGTTGTGAGTAGTATTGAAGTGTTAAGTGATAACAATGCGACATCTGTGATGATAGGACATACATTGCAAATGAGCGTCAATGTCTCACCCGGGAACGCTGGTAATAAGTCAATAACTTGGAGTATCGACGCTGGTACGAGTCATGCAAGTATTAGTTCTGACGGATTATTGACTGGAATGTCATTAGGTGAGGTACTCGTTAAGGCTACAGCCAGAGATGGTTCTGGGATAGTTGGGACGAAGAGTATTACGATTGTGCCTGTAAAGGTTACGAGTATAGATGTGATGAGTCAAGGAGAGGCATCAAGCGTTCAAAATGGTGAACAGCTGCAATTGAGTGCGTTGGTATATCCTGAGGATGCAACTGATCATTCCGTAGAATGGAGCGTTGTGCCAGGTACAGGTAATGCAGATATAAACGAGTCGACTGGTTTATTGACGGGAACAGCGGTAGGAGAAGTACTAGTCAAAGCCGCAGCTACGGATGGTTCAGGTATCGTAGGTGTCAAGACCATTGTGATTACAAAGATTCCGGTTACTGGCATAGAGGTAATTAGTGAAAGTGAAACAACAAACGTTCGGAATGGCAAAACACTGCAAATGATTGCGTTGGTATCACCTGATGATGCGACAGATGCTTCTGTAGTATGGAGCGTTGTGCCAGGAACAGGTAAGGCGGATATAAACGAGTCGACAGGAGTATTAACGGGAACTGCAGTTGGTAATGTTATTGTTAGAGCAACGGCGATTGATAACCCAGATATCGTTGGGACGCTGACAGTTACAATTAGAGCAGTACCTGTTACAGGAATTGAGGTAATGAGTGAAAGCGAAGCATCAAGCCTACGGAATGGAGAAACGCTGCAAATGAGAGCGTTAGTTTCACCCGAGGACGCGACGGATGCTAGTGTAGTATGGAGCGTTGAGCCAGTTACAGGGACAGCAACAATCAGTCCGACTGGTGAGTTGAGAGGAACTAGTCTAGGTACAGTCACAGTCAAGGCCACAGCCGTAGATGAGTCCGGGACTGTAGGGACGATGACGGTTACCGTCATACCGGTATTGGTCACAAGTATTAATGTTACGAGTGAAAACAATGTAACAAGCATTCCCAATGGAAGTACACTCCAAATGAGTGAGAAAGTGTTGCCAGGAAATGCAACGAAYACTTCCGTAACATGGMGTGTRGAAGMAGGTACAGGAACAGCAACAATTAGTCCGTCAGGTGAGTTGAGAGGAACTAGTCTGGGCACAGTAACAGTCAAAGCCACAGCCAATGACGAATCCGCAACTGTTGGTACGATGACCATTACAATCACTCCGATACTTGTCACAAGTATTAATGTTACGAGTGAAAACAATGTAACAAGCATTCCCAATGGAAGTACACTCCAAATGAGTGAGAAAGTGTTGCCAGGAAATGCAACGAAACTCCAAATGAGTGAGAAAGTGTTGCCAGGAAATGCAACGAA